>JBEGVB010000218.1:0-2988 GCA_041178545.1 Planctomycetota bacterium | reverse complement strand
CGCAGGGTGCGCCGCAGGCCAGCCACCTCGGGCAGCGGCAGGTCGCGCTCCACCGACTCGGGGAGTGGCACCGGCCCCTGCACGCGGGCGCGCCGGGCCAGCGCAGCAAGTCCCGGCGCGCCGACGGTCTCGCGCACGTCGAGCTGGCCGAGGGCGCGCAGCAGTTCTGCAGCCTGCATGCACTCGTGGACCACCACCTTGCGACCCGGTGCCGTGAGGTATGCCGCCGCGAGCCCTGCAAGTGCGCCGTGGGTGCGACCCGGCCCGTGGCAGTCCAGGCGCCCATTGCCGTCGAGCAGGGCGACCTCCTGCGTCGCCCGGTCGTACACCGCGCTCGCGTCGCCGGCCCGGGCCAGCACCCGTACTTCGGCTCGGTCCCCGTCGATGATGCACCCCGTCGCCCCGCCTGCAGCCGCAGCGGTCGGCCCCACCCCAAGGTCCCTGCCGAGCCCGAGCGCGTGGGCGAGCGCAACGCCGGCAGCGAGTGCCGTGCCGCGCGAGACCGACGCACGCGGCGAGCCGGCGAGGAGCAACAGTACGGCGGACGTGGCGACGGCCCGGACTGGCGTGGCAAGCGGAGCCCAGCCCAGGGACGAGAGGACCCACACCGCGACCAACAGTCCCAGCCCCCCCGCGGACGTGCGCCAGGAGGGGCCGGTCCCCGGGAGCGCCCGCAGCGGCGTCGCCCTCAGGTCGGCCGAAGCGCGCAGCAACAGGAGGCTCGACGCGAGCGCGGCCGTGGCCGCGGCATG
The DNA here is from genome assembly GCA_041178545.1 of Planctomycetota bacterium. Taxonomy (GTDB): domain Bacteria; phylum Planctomycetota; class UBA1135; order UBA1135; family UBA2386; genus JBEATZ01. Next base: position 2,236 of record JBEGVB010000218.1, on the reverse strand, counting down.
ACAGGCAGCGGCAAGCGACTCGAGCGCTGGCACCACGACGGCCGCGACGCCGGCACCGAGGAGTGCTGCAGGCGCAGACCACGGGTCACCCAGGCGGGCCACCAGTGCCACCGGCAACGCGAGGGCGAGCGCGCCGAGGAAACCCGTTGCCGCTGCACCCGCAGGCCCACCGACGAACCCGGCTGGCAGCAAGGGGAGCAGGAGGGCCGGCACCACCGGCGCGAGGGCCCCGAGGGCGAGCGCCCCGCGCACTGGACCCGGTGGCCCGCGCCGCGGCCGCTCCAGCAACCTGGACCAGGGCACCACCAGCGCCACCAGCAGGCCAGCAGCAGCACCGTTGCGCAGTTCTCCTGCCCAACCACCGGCAGCGTGGTCCGCACCTGCAGCTGCAGCGTCGGCGAGGACCGCCGCGGACCAGCCGGCCAACGCGAGGGCAGCCAGTGCGCGCAACCGGTCCGGTCCTGTCGGGGTCTGTGGGTGCATCGGTGCGCGGGGTCGCGCAGTCTGCCCCATCCACAGGGCCTGGGAAGCCCCCCGAGTCGCGCATTGCGCTGCAGCGGTCCCGGAGGCAGCCGTCGTGGCCGGCTCAGGCCGCCGGGCGCTCCATGGCCTCGAGGGCGTCCACCACCTCGCGGGCCGACTCGCACTGGCTGAGACGCTGCCGGACCTCGGGACGCGACAGCAGACGCGCGATCTCGGCGAGGGTCTTGATGTGGAGCAGCTTCTTGGCGCGAGGGATGATCAGGCAGACGAGGATCTGGGCCGGCCTGCCGTCCAGCGTGTCGAAGGGGATGCCGCGCGAGGAGAGCGCGAGGACGGCGACGAGCTCGTCGATCCCGTCCACGGCCGCGTGCGGGATGGCGATGCCGTGCTGCATGCCGGTGGTCATGCTGCGCTCCCGTGCGGTCAGGGCCTGCTCGACGGTTGCAACGAAGCTGTCTGCGTACTTGCCGGCGCGTGCCGGGACGCGCGCCAGCTCGGCGATCGCCTGCCACTTGTCGTCCGCCTCCATCGGCACGACGACCAGATCCGGAACCAGCAGTTCGGACAGCTTCATGAGCACCCGCGCAGGGGAACCGGTGGCCCAACCGGTCCCTCAGGCGCGGGAATGCAACCGATCCGGTCGCCGTGTCGCAATCGGAAAACGGGAATCGAAGGAGCGGAAACGAGGACTTGGAACTTGGTCGCTCACGTCGCCGGGAATAAAACGCTGCACCGTCGCGTCCGAGGGCGGACCGAATCGAGACGCAGAGCTCGCGTCTCGAGTTCCCGATCGAGTTCGATTCATGGCTGACCCAAGAACCCCGCGGTTGTTCCCTGGCCAAGGTGCATGCTCCCGTCCGGTCGCCGACGCAGTCGCGCCGGAGCCGACCCGAGGCCCGCGGCCGCGCTCGCAGGCCGACCGCCTCCTGACCCTGGCCGCGGCAGCCGTGGTGCCCATGGCATCGCTCCTCGCGCAGCAACCGGGCGCGCCGGTCACGCCGCCGCCCGCAACCACTCCGCCTGCAGCCACGGCTGGGACGACCCAGGACCCGCAGGCCAACGTGCCGATGATGCGCACCGAGGGTGACTTCGTTGCCTTCTCGTTCAACGAGACCAACGGCATGGAGCTGCCCGAGTTCATCAAGTGGACCGAGCGCATGACGGGGAAGGTGTTCACCTTCAACGACACCGAGCTCCAGGCCGCGGGCCAGGGCACGCGCATCACGTTCGTCGGCACCCTGCGCCTCAAGAAGGACCGCTTCCGCGAGGACTTCTTCGCCTTCTTCCAGACGATGCTCTACATCAAGGGCTTCGCCATCGTTCCGCGCGGCAAGGGCGACCTCGAGATGCTCGAGATCGTGTCGATGAACGGGCCGCGCAACAAGGAGATCACCAACGGCGCGATCTACGTGACGCTGGAGGACATCGAGAAGTACGCCAGCCAGACGGGCGTGCCGATCCTCACCACCGTCCCGCTCACCAACATCAACGCCACCGTGGCGTCCAACGCGCTGCGGCCGTTCTTCGCGGCGGCCGGTCCTGCCCAGGCACAGCTCCAGATCGGCAACGTGGGCAACAACACGGCCATGCTGCTGCAGGGCTTCGGCCCGCAGGTGTATGCAGCCGTCAAGCTGCTGCAACTGGTCGACGTGCCGACCGAGCTCCCCGACCTCCAGATCCAGGTCGTGCGCCTCGAGCACGCGGCAGCCGAGGAGATCGAGCCGCTGCTCAACGACATCCTCAACGACCGCAA
>JBEGVB010000217.1:0-3232 GCA_041178545.1 Planctomycetota bacterium | reverse complement strand
GTGTTCATCACGCGCTTCAGGTCGACGTAGTCGCGCACGTGCACGCCGGTCTTGCCGGTGCGGTGGTCCGGGGCGAAAAGGAACGTCTCGAACGCGTCGAACAGCGGCCAGAACTTGTGGAGCTTCGCGTTGGGCGCGTGGTACAGCTTGCGCTGCGCTTCGATGAGGTTGCGGAGGAACTGCACGATCAGCCTTCCTTCTCGACCATGTCGAGACCCTTGCGGACGATGGAGCCCACGTCGATCTTGCACGGGTCGGCCCACGTGCACAGCGCGACGTCCTCTTCGGTGACCTCGAGCAGGCCGAGCTTCACGGCCTCCTCGACGTCGTTGGACTGGATGGCGCGCACCAGGAAACTCGGCAGGATCCCGAGTGGCGTGAGCTCGTCCCAAAGGCCCAGGTTGACGATCGGACGATGGCCACCGTTGAGGCGCGCGTCCGTGGAGTACTCCTTGCGCGGCATCAACCAGCTCATCACGCTGCGCGAGAAGCTGAGCTTGCCGAACTGGGGCAGGGCCCAGCCGAACAGGTCGCGCTTGTCGGTCCCCTCGGGGATGATGGTGAGCGTCGCGGCGTAGAAACCGAGGTACCCGTCGCTCACGGTGCCGTTGAGCACGGTGCCGTTGATCGCGCGCACGTCGCCCTCGATGGCCTTGCCGCCGTGGAAGGCGCTGAGTGCCGCGCCCTGACGGACGCGGAAGTACTTCTTCTGCGGGGCAGCCTCGCCGGCCACCGCGACGACGCGCTGCCAGGGGTACTGGCCGGTGCGCAGCCACTGGCCGATGAGCGCGAGTTCCTGCGCCTTGAGGTACCACGCGGTCTCGCCCTGCTTGAGGGGGCGGAGGCGGTGGATGTGGGTGCCCACGAGGCCTGCGGGGTGCGGGCCGGAGAACTCGGCGACCTGCGCGCCCTTGAGGCCGCGCAGCTCGGCAGCGGCAGCGCCGCCGCGCACCGTGACGAACACCGTGCCGGGGGTCAGCTTGCGCAGCACGTCGATGCCGGCCTGCAGGTCCGCGGCGCGGCCCTGGACGGCAAACGCGGGGTCCGCGGCCAGCGGCTCCGAGTCCATGCCGTTGACGAAGATCGCCACGGGCGCGGCGTCACCGCGCACCATGCGGCCGATGGGGCGCTGGCGCAGCAGCGGCCACAGGCCCGACTGCTTGAGTGCGTCGACCAGCCCGGCGCGGTCCACCTTGGCGAGGTCGACTCTCGGCGCGACGAAGGACTCGTCCTTGGCCTCGGGGGCGATCACCACCTGCAGCAGGAAGCGGCGCTCGCCGTAGACCACCTTGGTCACCGTGCCAGTGCATGGCGAGGCCCACTGGACCTGGCGGTCGTTCTTGTCGAGGAACAGCGGCTGCCCGGTGAGGACGCGCTGACCCTCGGCAACGAGGCACTTGGGCTTGATGCCCGGGAAGTCCGCGGTGGCGATCGCAACCTGCGCAGGCAGGGGCGCATCCACGACGGTCTGCTCCGCACTGCCCGACAGGCGCAGGTCGAAGCCTTGCTTGATGGTGAACGTGCTCATCGTCGGCAACGTGGGGTGGGAACGGGGTGCCCGTGCGGGCGGTCGCTCCAGCGAGTACGGCAAACGAACTACGGGCAGCCTGCGCTGGCTCCGCCCTTGGGCATCTCGTCGGTTGCCTTGCCGCAGCGACGGCAGTTGCCGTCGGGGCCGACACCGCCGCAGGAGCCAGCGAGGCGCCTGCCGGAGAGGGCGAAGAACACGATCACGAGGACCGGGACCGTGAAGACCAGGATGGGCAGTACGTAGTCGGTCACTGCACGAACCAGAGTTGGGGCCGGAAGAAGGTAGCGAGTGGGGAGCGGGAGTCGAGCCGAATCGGTTCGGCCCCAGGTGGCAACCAGGGCCGATTCAGCCCTGCTTGGCGACCACCATTGCGGTCAACGCTTCGAGCGTGTTGCAATTCCGCAGCGCCACGTCCGCGTCGTCCACCTTGACCCCGAAGCGCTCCTCCAGGAACTCGACTACCTCCAGCACGCCGGCGGAGTCGACGATGCCCGAGGTGACCAAGGGGGTGTCGGGCTCGAGGCCGTCCTCGCTCCCGTCGCGGAACCAGTTGGCAACGAAGGCGCGGATCTCGCCATAGATCTGGTCGGGTCCTGCCTTGCCTGGGGCGCGCATCGAGGCGGAGGATTGTGCCCGCCGCCGCGCCCGCCGCCAGCGGCAACCGCCCGGTCGGGGAAAAAACGTGGAAAACGATGAGGGAGAGGCCGTAAGTTATCTTCTAGAAGTAACTTGTGTCGCGGCTAGGAAGCCCGCCCACTCCCCACTGTCAGTTCTGCCGATAACCGGAGCACCACCGTCCGCCGGCGCCCCACGGGCCGTCGGCAAGAATGCCATGAAACTGCCTGGCCTGCTCTATTCCCTTGCCTGCCTTGCCGCCTGCCTGCCCGCGGTCGCCCCCTCGTTGGCCGGCGGGCCTTGGTGGCTCGACCTCGCCAGCCACTTCCAGTTCCCCGCCTGTGTGTTCCTGGCCCTCCTCGGCCTTGGGACCATGCTCGCCAGGCGGCTCCTGCTGGGGGCCCTCCTCCTCGTCTGCGCCACCACCTGCGGCTACCGCCTGCTGCCCGCCCTCCTCGGCCCCTCCCTCGTCGGCCCTCCGGCTGCCGCCCAGGTGGTCGCCAACCAGCTCAAGGTCTCGGTGGTCAACGTCCAGTACTCCAACCAGGACCGGGCCTCGGTGCTGTCCGAGATCCGCAAGAACGAACCCGACGTGCTCCTCGTGCTCGAACTCACGGAGGAATGGGCCGAGGCCCTGGTGCCGCTGAAGGAGGTCCTGCTCCCCTACTTCATCGAGGAGACCAAGGCCGGTTCCTTCGGCATCGGCGTCTACGCGAAGGCCCCCATCGAACAAGCCGAGGTGCTGCCCAGCCTGGGCACCGCCGGCACCCCCGCGATCCGAGGCATCCTCGAGACCCGGTACGGCAAGGTCGGCTTCCTCGGCCTGCACCTGCCACCCCCGGTCGACCGGGACAGCAGCAAGCGGCGCGATGCCGGCCTCGCCGCAGTCGCGGGAGCGGTCGCCGAGTTGCCATCCCGCCGCATCGTGGCGGGCGACTTCAACGCGACGCCGTGGTCGCGCCCGTTCCAGCGGATGCTGGAGCAGAGTGCGCTGCTCGACGCCGCACCGGGGCACGGCGTGCAGGGCACCTGGCCCGCGCAACTGCCGGGGCTCTTCCGCGTGCCCATCGACCACGTGCTCGTGAG
>JBEGVB010000216.1:0-23012 GCA_041178545.1 Planctomycetota bacterium | reverse complement strand
GAACCCGCAATCGACTGCTAGACTCCCGGCGCGACATGACGCTGACCCCAGAACTCGCCTTCGAGCGCAACCGCGAGCGACTGCTCTCGGTCATCTACCTGCGCATGGGGGCGGACCTGCGCACGCGCATGGACCCGGAGGACGTGCTGCAGGAGGTGGCCATCGAGGCGATCCAGTCCTGGCACACCCTCACCGAGGAGTCCAGTGCAGGCGCATGGCTGGTCACGTTGGCCCGTCGCAAGGTCGCACGCATCATCCGCGACCAGGTGGGCGTGGCGGCACGCGACCCGAAGCGCGAGGCGCGGTTGCCCACGGAGGTGCCGGTGGCGGACCGCCGGTCGGGCCCGGTCACTCATGCAGACCGCAAGGACCGCCTCGCACTGCTGGAGCAGGCGCTCCAGCGCCTCACCGACGACCACCGCGAGGTGATCCTCGCGATGCGGATCGAGGGCCTGTCGGCGCGGGAGACCGCGGAGCGCATGGGGCGCAGCGAGAATGCGGTCCACCTGCTGCTCGGGCGTGCGCTGCGGGCGCTCGCGGAGGAGCTGGAGTTGTGAGCGGCGTTGCCGACGACCGGCCTTCTGGCGTGGACGAGCGCATGGCGCGACTGCTGGCCGACGGCGCGACGGCCGAGGCGAGGTCTCGACTGCGCGAGGAGTCGTCGGCCGAGTCGGAGGACCTGCTTGCGCGCATCCAGGCACTCGACTTCGTCTCCTCGGTGGTGGGCGAGGCCGGCGACCTCCCCGAGCGGCTCGGCGACTACCGCATCACCGGCCTGCTCGGCCGCGGCGGCATGGGCACCGTGTACCTCGCGTGGCAGGAACAGCTGGAACGCGAGGTCGCCCTCAAGGTGCTGTCGCCGCAGCTCTCCGCCGATCCCACGATGCGCCAGCGGTTCCGCGTCGAGGCACGTTCGACGGCCGCCCTGCACCATGCGCACATCGTCCCCATCTACGACTACGGCGAGAGCAACGGGGCACTCTACTTCGCCATGGAGCGCGTCGACGGGGTGAGCCTCGACCGCGTGATCTCGAATGCGCGCAAGCGCAAGGTCCGGCCGATGGAGCCGCTCGTTGTCGCGAGGTCGTTTGCGGGCGTTGCCGACGCACTGGGCCTCGCGCACCGCCGCAGGCTGCTGCACCGCGACGTGAAGCCCGGCAACATCCTGATGGCCGCGGACGGCACGCTTGCGCTCACCGACTTCGGGCTCGCCAAGGTGCTGGACCGCGCGTCGGTGCAGCTCACGACCAGCGACGGCGGCTTCCTCGGCACGCTGCACTATGCGTCGCCCGAGCAGGCCACCGGCCGCTTGCTGACGCCTGCAAGCGACCTCTACTCGCTCGGTGTCACGTTGTTCGAGGCCGTGACCGGTGAGCTGCCGTTGCCCGGCAACACCCCCGAGGCACTGCTGCAGAACATCCTCCACGGCACGCCGCGCAGGCTGCGCGACGTGATGCCGCACGCACCTCGCGACCTCGAGACCGTGATCGACAAGCTGCTGCAGCGGGAGCCGCAGGATCGCTACCAGGACGGCGAGGCACTCGCGCGCGACCTGCAGCGCGTCGCGGAAGGCGAGCCCATCCTCATCCGCCGCGCGCCGCTGCTGCAGCGCGCTTGGCGCCGGATGCGCCGCAATCCGCTCCTGTACGGCGCCTTGTCGCTGGCGGCAGCCCTGCTGCTCGCGACGATCGTCTTGTTCGGTGTTCTGCGCAGGGAACGAGGCCAGGCCGACGAACTGCGCCACCAGGAACGCCTTGCCGTCCTCGCCACGGACATCAAGGCGGAGGCTGGTCCGCCTGCGGGGCCCGAGGGCCTGTTCACCTGCCTCACGGGGCTGGTGCCGCCGTCCGCGCCGCCCTCGGCAGGACTCGTTGCCCGAATCGACGCCGCGGCCGAGGAGGACGAGGCCGATCCGCTGCCCGCACGCATGCGCGAGGCCTACCTGACCGACCCGCTGCCCGCTGCCACCGCACTGCTTGCCGAGGGGCGCGGCCACGAGGCGCGCGCCGTACTCGATGCGGCACTGGCCGAGGCCGTCGGCGGGCGCAGTGGAGGCGACCTTGCCCTCGACCTCCGCCTGTACCGGCTCTACGTCTGCCGGGCGGTGGCGAGCCTCACTGCGGTGGCGGCGCGCGCCGAGGACGCACGCATGGACCTCGCGCTGGCCTCCTTCCTCCGTCCCGGTGCCACCTTCCCGCGCGACCTCGTCGCGGTGCTGGACGTGCTGCAGGGTCCCTCGCCTGCGGCAGGGTGGGACGCATTGCGTGCGAGCCTTGGCGATGGCTCTGCCCGCATCGGTACCTGTGCCGCGCTGGTGGCGGCTGCCGCCGGCCTCCCCGGTGTCGGGCCGGGACACGCACTCACCGTGGTGCTCCCACCAGCCGAGCAGCTCGCACTTGCGGCAGCACTCGCCGACGCAGTCCCCGCGGACTGGGCCCGCGCAGGACTGCAGCCTGCGGGTGCCAGGCTCGACGCGATGTTGCGCGCCGCCATCGAGCGCACCGGCTCGCCTGCGGAGTTCGCGGCGCGTCGGTCCGAGGTCGAGCAGTACCTCGACGGCTGGGTGCACCCGGCCTCGCCGCTGCAGGCGGCCCGTGCCGTGCTCCAACTCATGGCAGCGCCCACGGCCGAGACCACACTGTTCGACGCACAGGGGCGCGAGCTCGATGTCGCGCTCCAGCTCGCTGGCTACGACCGCCTCGTCGAGCTCGGTGCCCCATCTGCGTTGTTGCGTCTCGTGCTGCCGCGGTTCGAGGCGTTGCGGCGCGGGCTGCCGCCCTCCCTGGACGTCGTGCGCGTTGCCGCGCGACTGCACGGCGCGGTGGACAGCCCGGCTGCCGCAGACCTCGCCCAGCGCTGGGTGGAGCTCTCCCCGTTGGACCCCGAGGCGCTGTTCTGCCGCATGCGGGTACGGTTGATGCAGGGGATGGTGTTCGAGCCGGCGTCGGATGACGGCTCGGCTGCGCTGCAGCGGTCACTGGAGCCACTCGCGTTGCTCGACCGCATCGTCGCCGCCTGTGCAACCGCTGCCGAGGCGAGGCCCGTACGTCGAGTGGAGTTCGAGCGGCTTGCAGCCGCGTTCCGAGAACTGGCACCGGAGCTGCGCCAGGCGAACGAACGGGTCAGGTGAGGGCAGGCAGCTGCGCGCCGACTTTCCGGAGCTGGTCCGCGAAGTTGGCGACCACCGAGTCCCCCCGGAGGTGGCTCTCCATCCGCCTGCCGGCTTCGTCCACCATGCGGGCTGTCCGCGCAGGGTCCGAGAGGTGACGCTCCACCACCTCTGCCAGGTCCGCCCAGTCCCAGCGCACGGCAGCACAGGTCTCGCCGTCCCTGAACACGTCGGGCTGGGTCTCGAGGTGTGAGACGTCGGGCTTCACGAGCAGGCAGCCGGCACGGACCGCCTCGAAGTCGCGGAAGCAGATCTCGCCGTTGCCGAACGGCGACAGGCAGATCCGGCTCGAGAGCAACTCGGCGCAATAGGCTGCGTGGTCGACGCGGTGGTCCGGCAGGACCACGCGGTGGCGTGCTGCAAGTGGCCGCAGCGCCTCGACCGCAGCCGTGCGCAGCGGTGCCAGCCATCCCTGGGGGATGTTCGCGCGGAGGACCACGTCGACGGGACGGCTCGAGTGCGGGCGGTTTGCCTGGGGAAACCTCTGGACCACCCCGCTGCAGGCGAGGTTCCAGCCGAGCCACAGCTTGTCCAGGGCAGTTGCGGGCATGGGGCGGCTGTGCGGGTACGGGTCGTCCGCGAAGGAGATCCCGTGGTTGCGGGCCACGTGGTCCGTCAGGTTGCACTTGCCGATGAACTCCCGCAGGTACCAGCTGCGGTCGCGGTAGAGCTGGTTCTTCACCACGAGGTCGCATGCACAGGCAACCTCCGGCCACGCCACCCCGGCATCGTCGTCGCCGTCGTAGTAGAGGATCGGCGAGCCGGGGCACGAGCGCCGCAGGGTCTCCAGCAGCCGGAGCCCCTTGCCCAACTCGATGAAGTGGTTGACCTGCAGCAACACCACCTGGGCGTCCGCGACCCAGCGCGGCAAGCAGCCCGACTCGTGGTCGACCCAGGCCGCGCGGAACACCACGCCGAGCTGGTCACGGATTCGTCCGCGGTGGCGCAGCAGCGGGGCGAACTGCTCGCGACAGGTGCCAGAGGACCCCATCGTCACGATGGCGACTCGCAGCCGCCTCCTGCGCGCTGCACGGTTCCACGCGCCACGGTCGCTGAGGTCGGTGACCAGGCGTCGCAGGGTCTCCTTCCTGCCAGGCTTCGTCGGGTGTGGGGTCATGGGCGCGGTGTGGAATCGGGCGGCTCCCCATCCTAGCCATCGACAGCGGGCCCGTTCTCGCTGCGTCCACCGCTATGCTCGTTGGCGGCATGGCTGCCCTGTCCGCATGGTTGTCCGGGATGATCCTGCTGTGTGCAGTGCATGCGCAGGGTGCGGCTGCTGCCATGACCGGACCCCGGCAGCCGCAGTCACCGCAGGAGGAAGTTCGTGGACTTGCCCCGGCAGCTGGCGTGTCGGGCACCGTGTACCGACCCGACGGGACGCCTGCTGCCGGCGCCAAGGTGACGCTCTGGGCGCTGCGCGAGGCATGGCCCTCGCCCGAGCGCACGGAGATCGAATCTGCCTTCACCGGCAACGACGGTGCGTTCCGGTTCCGGACCGCGCCCGGTCCCTGCCAGCACCTGAGCTGCGAGCAGCCGTACTTTGCAGGGGATGATGCAGCGGTACGGCACGGCCTCCGCGCACACGACCTGCGGCTGCGGACGGGATGGCGGGTGGTCGGCATCGTGCAGGCCGAGGGCACGCGCAGCCTCCGCGACACCGTCGTCGCACTGGAGCCGATGGTGGGTGAGGTGCAGGCACCGGTCGAGGGTGCTGTCGACGAGAACGGCAGGTTCCTCGTCGACAACGTCCCGCGTGGCAACTGGCGCCTCGTCGCACGCCACCCGGACCTGCAGCCTGCCGTGCTGACTGGCGTGGCCGTCGGGTCGACACCGCTCCTCACCCTCACGATGCGGGGGCCGGCACTCACGCTGGCCGGCAGGGTGGAGGCCGGGCAGCCGCCGCGTCCCGTGGGCGGGGCGCGCGTGCGTGCCTGGCCTCAGGCCGCCCCGAATGGGCTGCCCGCGACGGTGCTCACCGATGCAGATGGTCGATTCGTGCTGCGTGGACTCGCGCGCGGCCCGCTGCGTGTCGAGGTGCAGCACGAGGCCCACTCCACGGTCTCGCGCGTGGTTGCAGTGGACGGGACCTCGCCACCGATCGCCGTGGAGATGGGGCCGCGGTCGCGCGTGCGCGGACGGCTGCTCCCTGCTGTCCCCGGGGCGCTTGCCACTGCTGGCAGGTTGGAACTCGTCCTGCGCACGCGCAGCGGTGAGTTGCACGCGGCAACCGTGCAGGAGGACGGGGTCTTCGAGTTCGCACAGCCGGTGTCTGCAGGTGTGGCAAGCCTCGCGGTGCACGGGGGGAGCTGTTCCTTCTCCCGCAGCGGCGAGTCCTCGACGACGGTGCGCATCGAGGAAGGGTCCGACAGCGACCTGCAACTGGAAGTGGTGGGGTCCTCGGTCGTCCGCGGCAGGGTCCTCGACGGCGAGGGCATGCCGGTCGCGGGAGTCGAGCTGTACGTGCGCCTCGGCGACCAGCTCACCACGCGACTGCGGGACGCCGGGTCCGCGTTGCTGGACCGCGACCTCCGGCGGCTCGGGGACCAGTTCACGCGCACGGCGGATGCCGACCTCGAGCAGTTGGTGGGTGTCACCGCGGAGGATGGCAGCTTCTCCATCCGAGGCCTGCCGAGCGGGTCGCTGCTGGTGCGCACCGAACGCCCTGGACTCGCGGCACACCGGTTCCGGGTCACGGTCCCCAAGGCCGGTGAGGACGTCGACCTCGGCGACCAGGTGCTGCCACCACCATGCGTGCTGACGGGGCGTGTCGTGCGCGGTGGGCGTGGGCTGCAGGGTGCCCTGCTCACGGCCACGGCCATCGGGTCTGCGTCGACCACCGTGAGCGCAGCAGACGGGTCGTTCCGCTTCGACGACCTCGCTCCAGGCGTCTACCGCATCCGTGCCCGGTGGACGAGCATGGCCGCGGGTTCGAGCGGCACGGTGAGCGTCGCGCCGACGAAGGCTGCCGAAGGCGTACTCGTGGAGTTCCCCGCGGGACGCACGCTGCTCGGCACGGTGCGGACCACCGAGGGCAGGCCGGTCGAGGGTGCCACGGTGCTTGCCGTCGGCGAAACCGGTGCCTCCGTGACCACGGACGGTGAGGGTCGGTTCGCGCTCGAACTGCCGCGCGAGGAGTGCGAGCTGCGCGTGTTCCTGTCCGAATCCGCTGCCGAGGCCAAGGTGCGGGTGGCTCTCGACCAGGAGCAGGTGGACATCCGACTCGCGGTGGAGCCGACAGCGGTCCTGCGCGGCACGGTCCGGGTGCTCCCGTCCCGCCGCAGCCCGCGTGGCGTGCTGCTCCGCTGCGAGCCGTTCGGGCGGCCTTCCGGCAGGACGGACCGCTGGGTCGACCTCGATGCCGGTGTGATGCGGTCCGCCTCGCTGCCTGCGGGCCCGTGCCGGGTCGAGGTGTGGTGCGAGGGATTCGTGCCGTTCGTGCGCGACGTCGAGTTGCCCGCTGGCGAGGAGTTCGACCTCGGAGAGCTCCTCCTCGAGCCCGGTGCGAGCTTTGCGTGCACGGTCGTCGACGAGGAGGGCAAGCCGGTCCCAGAGTGCGTCGTGTTCGTCGGCCGCGACGGCGACCAGTCGTTCTTCATCCCGGTCACCAGGACCGATGCCAGGGGCCGTGCCGTGGTCGGCGGGGTCTCGAGTGCGTCCCGCACGGTGGTCGTGGCGGCACCCGGGCATGCGCGGCTCCAACTCGAACTCTCCATCCCGCGCGACATCGTGCGCAGGGACCCCATGGTCGTGCAGGTGCAGCGCGGTGCCGTCATCGAGGTGATCGGTGCAGGCGCTGCGGGCTCACTGGTCGTCCTGCTGGCAAACGGCCGCGTGGTGGCCACCGCCGAGGTCGGCTTCGACGGCACGGCAACCTTCGAGAACCAGCCCCCGGGCGAGTACCAGGTCCAGCTGCTGGACGACATCGGCCGCGCCGTGCGGTTCGAGGTGCTGCGGGGCCAGCGGTCGACCCGCGTCGAGCTGCGCTGATCAGCGGTTCGCGCCCCTCGCCCGTGTGAGCAGCCACTGTCGCCAGGGCGCGTCGAGCGACTCGACGGGGGCGCCGAGGCACTCGTCGAGGACGCTCGAGGAGTCTCCCTTGCCAGCCGCCATCGCCTCGCGCGCAAAGCGCAGCACTTGTGGTGTGCGCACGGGTTGTGCACCAGGGTCCATCAACCACGCGACCAGCATGCGCGAGGCGCTCCAGCGAACCTGGGTCGCAACGTCGTCCTGCAGGTGGTAGCCCTCGTAGGCAGGTGTGTGCACGAGGTTGGTGAGAGTGAAGCCCCCGCCCAGTGTCTGCAGGGCATCGATGTCGAGCCCTGCCGGTTCCCCTGCAGCCGCCCAACCGTTCATGCCGCGCAGGTGGAACGCTGCCCATCCGCCAAGCCCGACCTCCAGCCACGCGCACAGCCGGTCGCGGTCGGTGTCCATGCGCGGGGTGTCCGCCAGGGTGCGGTACAGCAGCGCCTCGGTTGCCACCGCGAACAGGTCCTGGGGCCTGCCGCTCCCGTCGGCATGGAACGTCCGCGCCTCGTCGCCGTGTGGTGGCGGAACGTAGTGGGCGCGAGGTGTGCTGCCCCACCGCGGGAACTCATCGGGCGTGGACCAGGTCCGCACCACGACGGGTTGGACCGCCTCCCGGAGGCCCAGCTCGCGGCCGTGGCCGTCGAACCACCAGAGGTAGAGGGTCTCCAGGTCCACGAGTGCGAGTGCGGCCTCGCGGATGCCGCCGTCGAGCCTCAGCAGGAAGTGCTCCGAGGTGAGCTCGAGCGGGGCGCGGCGTGCAGCGGCCGCCAGTTCCTCGTGCGTGAGCCACCGGTCCTCGTGCCGCCAGCGCCACACGCCCTTGTCGTTGCGGTTACCCAGCCATGCATGGGCACGCGGGTCGCCGCCGTCGGGACCCAGTGCGAGCGCCACGGCCTGCAGCCTTGCCATCGCCGGCAACCCGATGGCAGCAGCCCACTCGACGAGCTGCCACTGTGCGGAGGCGTTTGCGCGCAGTGCCTGCCGGCGGCGCAGCCACTCGCGCAGCCGGTCGTTCACCAGGTCCGTGGTGGCGACGTCGGCCACCGGCACGCGGACCCTGCGACTGCCCTGGAGCACCAGCACCTCGTCCGTCGCGAAGGGAGTTGCCACCCTGCCGCGCACCGTGGTCCCGTCCCTGCGCACCAGCGTGTCGCGCAGGTCCTGCTGGGCCGCTGCGACCGCGACGAGGACGGTCACGGCAAGTGCTGCGCGCCAGGCCTCACGCATCGTCGAACACCGCGCTCACCGGCACGTGGTCGCTGGGGGTCTTGCGGGTGCGCACCTCCGCGTGGACCACAACGTCGCGGCATGCCGCTGCAGCGGGGGCCGAACCGAACACGTAGTCGATGCGCAGCCCGTCGTTGCGGTTGGCTGCACCGGTGCGGTAGTCCCACCACGTGTAGATGCCGCCCTCGCGGTGGAAGTTGCGGAGCAGGTCCGACAGTCCGAACCCCATCACCTCGCGGAGTGCGTTCCGCTCGGGGGTCGAGCACAGGATCTTCTCGTGCCATCCCGCCGGGTCGTGGACGTCGATGTCCTCCAGGGCGACGTTGAAGTCGCCCAGCAGCACTACCTTCTCGTTCGCGGAGTAGCGCTCGTCGAGGTGTGCGCGGAGCCTGCGCAGCCACTCGAGCTTGTAGTGGTACTTGTCCGCGCCCACGGCCTGGCCGTTGGGCACGTAGAGGTCGAGCACCATGTAGCCGTCGACGATGCAGCCCAGCGCTCGGCACTCGGTGCCCGGCGTGTCGCCCGGCAGCCCGCGGACGACGTCCTCGACCCGGTGGCGCGAGAGGATCGCCACGCCGTTGTAGGACTTCTGGCCGTAACACTCGATGTTGTAGCCCTCGTCCTCGAGCGGCTCGCGCGGGAACTGCTCGTCGACGCACTTGGTCTCCTGGAGCGCGAGCACGTCGGGCTTCTCCTCGCGGAGGAACTCGATGACGCTCCCCAGCCGGGCGCGGATGCCGTTGACGTTCCAGGTGGTGATCTTCATGTGCGACGGCATTCTGTCGCTCCCGACACGGCGCTGCGAGGGTCGTCTGTTCCCTCCTTGCCAAGCCGAGCGGCCTTGGTTCTCCTTGGCGGCATGAAGCGCTTGCTGCCGCTGTTGTTGATCCTCCCTGCCTGTGCGACCCCCACGCGCATCGTCTCGAGCACTCCCGACGGTGCCACGGACCCCGCCGCGGTGGCCCGGGCCCTCGCGACTGCGGACGTGGTCGTGCTCGGAGAGCTCCACGGCAACTCCTCGGTGCACGCGCTGCACCTGGAGATCGTCAAGGAGTTGCACGCGCTGCGCCCGGGCATGGCCGTCGCCATGGAGATGTTCGAGCGCGACGTGCAACTGGATCTCTCCAGGTACTTCGTGGGCGACATCGACGAGGAGACCTTCCTTGCGCGCAGCAGGCCGTGGCCGCACTACAAGACGGACTACCGGCCGCTGGTGGAATACGCGCGCGAGAACGCGATCCCGGTGCTCGCAGCCAACGCGCCGCGTTCGCTCGCCATGGAGGTCGCCCGCAAGGGTCTCGCAGCGGTGGCAGGCAACGAACTGGTTGCAGAGCAGGTGAGTTGGCCGAAGGACGGCTACTGGGACGCCTTCGTCGCGGAGATGAGTGGTGGCGCTTCCCATGGAGCCCACGGCAAGCCGAGCGACGAGATGCTGGAGCGCTTCTACCAGTCGCAGTGCCTCAAGGACGACACCATGGCCGAGACCGTGGTGCGGCTGAAGGAGGAGACGGTGGGTGAGTACCCGCCCCGTCTCGTGGTGCTCGTCTGCGGCCGGTTCCACAGCGACCGTGGGTTCGGCGCGGTGGCGCGCATCCGCAGCCGCAACCCGTCGCTGGTGGTGAAGGTCCTCTCTGCGGAGGCGGTGCCGGACGACCAGGTCCACGGGTTCCGGCCCGACCCTGCCGTCGCCGACTTCACCCTGGTCGTCGGCGAGTCGGCCAACCGCCCGTCGCCGATGGCCGAGCAGGCCGCGAAGGCAGCTGCCGTGAAGCCCAAGGAGGGTGCTGCTGCCGCGGAGAAGCCCGCTGCCGCAGCTGCGCCGGCGGCGACGGTCGACATGACGGGTCGTCCGGCCCTCGGTGTCCGCCCGGATTACGAGTTCGGCGGCACGGGGCTGCGCATCGAGGACGTGGTGGCCGGTGGTGCGGCCCAGCAGGCCGGGCTCGAGGCGGGTGACGTGCTGGTCGAACTGGACGGCGACCCGGTCGAGGACGTGCAGGGCTACATGATGGTCCTCAACGGCCTGACGGTCGGCACCGAGGTGAAGGCTGCAGTGGTGCGCGGCAGCGAGCGCAAGGAGTTCGTGCTCAAGGTCGGCTCGCGGCAGTGAGTCGCTGAGCAGGGCTCAGCCCCGGAGCGCGAGCCACGTGCCAGCTGCCACCAGCGCGGCAGCGACTGCGAGCGCAACGGCCCACTGGGCACGCTTCCGCCGCCGTCCGCGCGCGGCATCCTCCTGGACCCGCGCCACCTCACGTTCGGCCTGGTTCGTGAGGGACTGCCAGTGCTCCACGAGGCGCACCATCCTGCCGGGTGGCTCGATGCCGGAGTCGTGAAGGGCCGCGGACTCGTGCAGGAGTCCAAGGGTCTCGCGCGCGATCGACAGGCGCCGCGCAGGGTCCTCGCAGCGGTCCAGGCGCGCCTGTGCCTCGTCTGCTTCCTCCTGTGCGATGGCGGACTCCACGTCGCGCAGGTCGCGCGAGTAGAGGGCGCTGCGGTCTGCCGGCACGTGGATGCCGAGGAACTGGAGCACGTCCCGGCGCTCGCGCAGCGTCTGCAGCCGTTCGGCGTGCGTGCTCCGTGCGTCGTCCACCTGGGTCGCGAACCGCGCAGCGAGTTCCATGTTCCTGCGCGTGGCCGACTCGATCTCCTGCTTGCGCCTGCGGGCCTCTGCAAGGCGCTCCTGCAGCCGCCGGGCCTCCGAACCCTCGGTGCCGTCCTCGCCGTCCGCCATGCTGTGGACGGCGCGTTCCATGTCGAAGAGCCCCGTCGTCCAGTGCCCGCGTGCGAGTGCCTGTTCGGCCCCGGTGGCGAGGCGGTCGCGTGCGGCACGTGCCTGGTCGAGTCGCATGCGCAGGTTCTCCAGCCGGTCCAGCAGCGCGGTGCGGTTGCACTGTGGGCGGTCCACGAAGGCGTCGAGCAGGCGCATCATGTCCACGCGCGCGAGCATCGTCTGCAGCACCTTCACCGGCACGGGCGTTGCCGACAGCCTGGCCTGCGCGTCCTCGACCAGCCGCAGCGCCTCGTCGCTGAGCCGGGCCAGCATCCCGTCGAGCTGCTCCAGCGCACCTGCAGTGCGCTGTGCGATGTGCGGGAAGTCTGCGCCGAGGTTGGACAGGGCGAGTTGCAGGTTGCGCAGGCCGATTGCGCCTTGCGGCAGCGTGTCGTCTGCGCCCTGCTCCAGTGCCCTGCGGCACTCCGCGACCAGGGCCGTGATGCGGTCGAGGTCGAGGTTCGGGGCGAGCTGGGCCGCGCGTTCGAGGTTCTCCCGGCTCCTTGCCACCCGCTCCAGGTAGAAGGCAAGTCGGTGCTGGCGGTCGCGCAGCCTGCTGGTGGTGCCGGTCGCGCCGCCGTGTCGCTGCGCGACCTCGTCGACCACCTCAGCGCATTTGCCCAGGTCGAGAGCCGCCTCGGCGCCCTCGAGCCGCGCCATGTCCTCGGCATGCCGTGCAGCATCGGCGCGCACCCGCTCGCGCAGCGCGCGCAGCGTGGCAACCGGGTTCGCGAGCATGGGCGGCACCAGCAAGGGGTCCGCCGAGGCCGGCAGCGGCATGGGGCCAGGGGTCTCCGCGAGCGCGCCTGCGAGGGACACCGCGTCGTCGAGCAGTGCCTCGGCACCCGGATGGTCGAGGTTGTCAGCATGGTCCTGCGCCGACTCTGGTGCGGTGACCAAGGCTGCCATCGCCCGCCCGCGCAGGGTCTCGCGCGCCTGCAGCAGCTCGGCACTCCGCGGCATCCTGCGCAGCCATGCATCGAGGGTGCGCACGCCGCGGGCCAGTGAGGCGAGAGGTGCGTCCGCCGCCGGCAGTCCGGGCGGACGCCTTCGCGCGAGCGTGGCGCAGAGCTGCTCGGCGCGTGCGACGATGGGTTCCCGCCGCCCGCCGTCGGGAAGCGTCCGTGCAGCAGCGAGTGCCTCCTCGGCTCGCCCGCGCAGCAGCAGGTCGAGTGCGGACTCGGCGGGGTCGTGGTCCAGGCGCGCGGCACAGCTGCGCAGTTCGCGGGCGAGTGCGGCTGCAGCCGGCCTGCATCCAGGATCCTGCTGCATGCAGGCGAGTGCGAGCTCCACGAGTCGCGGGTCATGGCCTGCGAGCCATCGCACCCCCTGCCAGCCGCCGCTCAGCAGTTGCACGAGGGTGGCACCCAGGGCGTGGACGTCGAATGCCGCGGTCGGTGCCGCACCGAGGTGGGCCTCTGGCGGGGCGAAGCCCACCGTGCCCCCGGTGAAGGTGCCCGGTGCCGCGGTCCCGCCCAGCGGTCGCGCGTGCTCCAGGTCCAGCACGCGCAACTCGCTGCCGTCCCACAGGAGGTTGGAGGGCTTGAGGTCGCCGTGCACGACCCCCATGGGCAGGTCGTGGCTGCGGTGGTGGTGCAGCGCGTCCGCGATCTCTGCTGCACGTGCCACGATGCGGCACGCGTCCGCGGCAGGCAGTGCGCCCTGGGTCCCCACCAGCCCGAACAGGTCGGTGCCGTGGGCGAGCGTGCGCACGCAAGGCCTGCCCGTGGCGGGGTCGAGTGCGGCACCGAGGCACTGCGCCACGCCGTGCGCGGCGAGTCGCAGCGCCAGCCCGGCCTCGCGTTCGGCATCGCTGAGCGAGCCGCGCAGGAACAGCTTCCACACCTCGGGTGCGTGCCCGGGGGGGTGGCGCAGCAGGATCGTGCGCGTCGGGGAGGCGCCGAGCAGTCGCTCGCCGTCCCCATGGGATGGGGAGGTGAGGCTCATGGATCGACTGGGAGGGGCTCCTGCATGCTCTCGACCGCGTTTCCCATCCTACGACGCGCCGCGTGCGCCCGCCCGCTGCAGTCGGAAAGTCGACGAACCACCCTTGCGTGAGGTGCTATTGTCGAGAAACCGACGATGTCTGTCCTCCTCGAACTGACCGACCGCGCAGGCCACCGCGAGCTGGAGGTGGCAGCCGAGTCGTTCTGGATCGGCACCCCCAAGGCCGGCTGCGAGGTCGCCCTCGACCTGCCCCAGGTGCACGGCCGGGTGCTCGAGGTCGCGGTGGACGGACAGGGTCGCCTCCGCGTCCGTGCGGAACCGGGGCTCCCGTTCCCGGTGCGTTGCGCCACGGGCAGCGTGGGGGCGCGGTTCGAGCCCTTCCTCGACGGCGACGTCATCAACCTCGGCCCAGCCCTGGTGCGCCTGCGCTGGCGGCCCGAGGTGGGCGAGGAGTCCACCGTCGAACTCGACCCCGGCGCGCTCGTGCTCGGTCCCGGCACCCCGGTTGGGCAGTGGTACCAGACCTTCATGGAGATGGCGGACAACCTCGAGGGCCTCAAGGGTGCGGACCGCATGATCGCGGCCGCGCAGCAGGCGATCCTCAGGGCGACCGGCGCGGACCGGGTGTGCGTGATGCTCACCGGCGACAACCTCGGCGACGCCGAGGAGCAGTACCACCTGTCGCGGCCCGAGGACCGAAGGCCCTTCCGCGTCAGCCGTTCGCTGGTGAACCAGGTCGTGGACCGCGGTCGGCCGGTGCACGTGCCCCTTGCTGCCGCGGACCCGGTGGCCCGCCAGTACCAGAGCATCCGGACCGAGGGCATCAGTGCCGCAGTGGCGCTGCCGCTGCAGACCCTCGGCAAGACGCTCGGCATCCTCTACGCCGACTGCACGCGCCCCGGCGCGGTGCTCTCCGCAGAGGACCTGCAGCGCATGGCCTTCGTCGCGCGCATGCTCGCCTCCGCCCTCGGCAACCGCGTGATCGTGTCGAGCCTGCTCCGCACGGAGCCCGCGAACGGGGGCCCCGCGCACTGGGCGCTGGAGACCAGGAGTCCCGCGTGTGCGGAGACCGTCCACCGCGTGAAGCTCTACGCGCCCGCCGACTACACGGTCCTGCTGCGCGGCGAGACCGGCACCGGCAAGGAGGTCGTCGCGCGCGCCCTCCACGACCTCTCGCGCAGGGCCAAGGGCCCGTTCGTGCCGGTCAACTGTGCAGCGATCCCCGAGCAGTTGATGGAGTCGATGCTGTTCGGCCACGACAAGGGCGCCTTCACCGGCGCCACGCAGGCGCGGCGCGGCCACTTCGAGGAGGCCCACGGCGGGACGATCTTCCTCGACGAGATAGGGGACATGCCGCTCGACCTGCAGGCGAAGATCCTGCGGGTGTTGCAGGACCGCACGGTCACCCCGATCGGCAGCCGGCGGCAGGTGAAGGTCGACGTGCGCATCCTCGCGGCGACGCACCAGGACCTCGAGCGCATGGTCCACGAGGGCAGGTTCCGCGAGGACCTGTACTACCGGCTGCGCGAGCTGGAGATCGCGCTGCCGCCGCTGCGCGAGCGCATGGAGGACCTCGACATGCTCTGCACGCGGTTCCTGGCCGAGGCGGCAGAGGAACTGCGGTTGCCCGAGGTGCCCGCGCTGTCGGCCGACGCCATGGCCCAGCTGCGCCAGAACCCTTGGCGCGGCAACATCCGTGAGCTGCGTCACGTCGTGAAGGGTGCTGCGTTGCGCGCTGCAGGTGGAGTGATCCTGCCGCGTCACCTGGAGCTCGACCGCAGGCAACCGTCCGGCGGGGCTGCGTCTGCAGCGGCAGCGATGGCCGAGCCCGCCGCAGGCAGCACGTGGAAGGAGCGGCTCGAGGCGCAGGAGAAGCAGGCGCTGCAGCGGACGCTTGCCGAGGCCGGCGGCAACCTCACGCGCGCTGCAGAACTGTTCGGGGTGCCTCGCACCACGTACCGCGAGAAGCTCGTCCGACACGGTTTGATCGAAGCCTGATCACCATTTCCTTCACGTGACACCGTCGCGTGCACCACGTAGCGTGCGCAGGATGAGCAAGGACGTCGCGACCCTGACGATCGTTGGCGACGTCCACCGCAACTGGTCGACGCAGGACCACCGCTTCGTCGAGCAGTCGGGTTCGGCGCTCACGCTGTTCGTGGGCGACCTCGGCGACGAGGACCCGGCGATCGTGCGCGAGGTCGCCGGCATCGCCGCGCCCAAGGCAGTGATGCTCGGCAACCACGACGCGTGGCAGAGCTGCAGCAACAAGAAGGTCACCGACGCGTTGCACGACTCGCTCGAGGCGCTGGGCGACGACCACCTTGCCTACGGTGTCCGCGACGTCCACGAGGCACGCGTCTCCGTGGTGGGGGCGCGGCCCTTCTCGTGGGGCGGGCCGAGCCTTCGCGCTGCCGAGGTCTACGACGAACTGTACGGCTTCCACACCATGCGCCAGTCCGCGGTGCTCATCGTCGAGGCCGCGCGCAGGGCTGCCTACCAGGACCTGGTGGTCCTCGCCCACAACGGGCCGCTGGGGCTCTCGGACCGCTCCGACGAGATCTACGGCAAGGACTTCGGCAAGCCCGGTGGCGACTGGGGCGACCGCGACCTCGCGATCGCGATCCCGCGCATCCGCGACCTCGGGTTCCGCATCCGTGCGATCGTCGCGGGCCACATGCACCACCGGTTGGTGCACCCGCGCGGTGCGGAGCGCATCCGCTTCGTGCGCAGCGGCAACATGCTGGTGGTGAACCCCGCAGTGGTTCCGCGGCACCGCACCAGCAACGCTGGCGAGAACCTGTCGTACTTCGTCCGCATGCAGTGGCGTGAGGGAGCCTGCACGGGTGTCGAGGAGCTGTGGGTGGGCGAGGACGCGACGGTGCGTTCGGCCCTGCCGCCGCGCTTCGTCGAGCGCGAGTGGTTGGCCCCGGGGGAGGGGCAGGAAGGCTGAGTGCAGTCCCGGGTCGCCAAGGCCCGGAATCCGGCCGCAGCTTGCGCGCGAAGGTGCTGGTCGCTGCAATCCGCGCCCCTGATCCATGGCCCGTACCTCGGACATCGTCGTCGTCGGTGGTGGCGTCATCGGCTGTGCCGTGGTGCAGCACCTTGCCGCACTGCTGCCGCGCGGGACCCGGATCACGCTGCTCGACCGCGGCCCGGTGGCCGGTGGCACCTCGGGCAGCAGCCAGGGGCACCTGATGGTGACCCCCGACAACGCGCAGGAGTACGCGTTCACGCACACGAGCGTCCGCCTTTGGAACGAGCTGCAGGAGGTCGAGGGTGGCTTCGACCACAACCCGACGGGTGCGCTCTACGTGGCAGACGACCCTGAGGACGTGGAGCTCTTCGCAAAGCTGCGCGACCAGTTCCTTGCCTGTGGTGACACGGCCGAGGTGCTGGACCAGAAGCAGATGCGCGAGGTGGAGCCCGGACTCGCACACGACCTCCCCGGCGGCCTGTTCTACCCCGGCGACGGCGTGGTCCTGCCGATGCCCGCGTGCGCTGCCATGCTGCGCGTGGCGCGGCGCAGCAACCCCGCCATCGAGGTGCTGCCGCACACCGCGGTCACCGGGTTCGAGCTGGAGGGCAGCCGCGTCGCGGGCGTCCGGACGGTCGACGGCGTCATCGCCACGCGCAACGTGGTGAACGCTGCAGGCATCTGGTCGCCGGAAATCGCCCAGCTCGCCGGCCAGCCGCGGCTGCCGGTCGTGCCGCGCGCGGGCAACCTTGCCATCACCGCGCACCACGCGAGCCCGATCCGCACCCAGATCCTCGAGGTGAGCTACCTCCGCGTCGCCCACGGTGCGGCCCAGGCAGACCCAACGCGCACGGACGAGGACCGCGGCGCGCATGCGGTCAACATGCAGCCACAGACCAACGGTGGTTGCCTCATCGGCTCGACCCGCCAGTTCCAGGGCATGAAGCGCACGGTCAACCCCGAGCTGCTGCGGCACTCGCTGCAGCGCGCCGCCCGCTACGTCCCCGCACTCGCCGCCGCACCGCTCGTGCGCACTTGGGTCGGCCTGCGTCCCTACAGCCTCGACAAGCACCCGCTCATCGGTCCGTGGCCCGGGCTCGAGGGCATGTGGGTGGCCACGGGTCACGAGGGTCTCGGCATCACCCTGTGCCAGGTGACCGGCCTGCTGCTCGCCCAGCAGTTCGTCGGCACGCGTCCCTCGGTCGACGTCACCCCGTACCTGCCTGCAAGGGTGTGCGCATGAGCGACGGGAACCGCATGCACGGCGGCGACGGGCGCCGCACCGTCAGGTTCACCTTCGACGGCATGGAGTGCGAGGGTCGCGAGGGCGAGCCCGTGGCGATGGCGTTGTGGGCCGCAGGCACGAGGGCCGTGCGGCACGCGTCCACGGACGGTGCGCCGCGCGGCATGCTCTGCGCCATGGGCATCTGCTTCGAGTGCCTCGTGCGGGTCGACGGCGAGACGGTGCGTTCGTGCATGCTGCCCCTGCGCGAGGGCATGGACGTGCACTCGGGGGGCAAGCCGTGAGCCGTGGTGCCGAGCGGACGATCGATGCAGACGTGGGCATCGTGGGCGCAGGACCGGGCGGCATGGCGGCTGCCGTCGAACTCGCCCGCGCAGGGCTGGCGGTCGCCGTGCTCGACGAGGGATTCCGCGCCGGCGGCCAGATCTTCCGCCAGCAGGCAGAGGGGCTCGCTGCCGTCGGGCGCCTGCCGGAACCGCCCAGCCACGAGGAAGGCCATGCACTGGTCCACGAGTTGGAGGACGCGCCGGTGCAGGTGGTCCACGGCGCCACGGTGTGGGACGCAAGGCCAGGCAGGCTCTGGTTCGAGCGCGAGGGTCGGTCGTGGCTGCTCCGGTGCCAGCGCATCCTGCTCGCACCGGGGGCGTACGACCGCTGCGTCCCGTTCCCCGGCTGGACCCTTCCCGGCGTGGTGACCGCTGGCGCGGCGCAGGTCATGGTCCGCGGTTTCGGCCTGCGGCCGGGCACCCGTGCGCTGGTGGCGGGTTCCGGCCCCTTGCTGCTGCCCACCGTCACGGCACTCGCTTCCGCAGGCGTCGACGTGGTGGAGGCACTGGAGGCCGCACCCCGCAGTGCGATGCTCAAGGCCCTGCCTGGGGTCGTGGGCAATGCGGCACGCAGGCGCGAGGCGCTGTACTACCTCAAGGCACTGCTGCGCAGCGGCAAGCGGTTGCGGTGGGGCTGGACCGTCTTCGGCGTCGAGGGTGATGGCAGGGTGCAGCGTGCCACCATCGGACGGGTCGATGCCAGTGGCGCGCCGATCCGTTCCTCCGCGCGCACGGTCGAGGTGGACCTCGTCTGTGCAGGTTTCGGCCTCGTGCCCGCGGTCGAACTTGCTGCGCTGCTGGGCTGCGAGCTGGAGTGGAGCCCGGTGCGCGGCGGCTGGACCGTCAAGGTGGACGAACGTCAGGCCACGACGGTTGCAGGTGTCCATGCTGCAGGCGAGATCGCCGGCATCGGTGGTGCCGAGGTGGCGATGGCGCAGGGCCGGCTTGCTGCCGCCGCCATCGTGGAGGCCGTGCACGGCAGGGCCGTCCCCGAGCGCGTCCGGGCCAGGGCCCGTGCCGAGCGCCGTGCGGCAGACGCGATGCTGCGTGCGTTCCCCGTGCGCGAGGGCTGGTTCGCGCTCGCCGACGCGGGCACGGTGGTGTGCCGTTGCGAGGACGTGACCTTCGCACGGCTCCAACAGGCTGCTGCCGTGCACGGCACCGACGGCCGCGGCATCAAGATGGGCTGCCGCGCGGGCATGGGTCCGTGCCAGGGCAGGATCTGCGGCCCGTCGCTGCAGGCGCTCGCCTGCCGGGCCACGAACACGCCCTGCAGCGGTGCGCCCATGGACCGGCCCTCGGTGCAGATGCCGGTGAAGCCGGTCCGCACTGCTACGTTCCTCGACGCGCCCCGGGGTTGAGCGCAAGGGGAGCGCGGCTGGTAGAACAGCCGCATGCGCCACTGCCTCGCGCTGTTGCTCGGCCCCCTCCTCCTTGCCCAGGAACCTGCGGCACCGCCCGACCACGGGTCCGTCGAGGCGGCGCGCCGCGGGTCGGACCGCGCGATCGCGTGGCTGCTCGCGCGGCAACGCCCCGACGGTGCGTTCGGCTCGGGCGTTCGCGGCAGCCTCTGGGAGCCCGACTTCGCCGTCGAGACGTTCTACGCGTTCCAGGTCGCTGCCCACTCGCTCGCCACCATGGCGTTGCTTGCCGCTCCGGAGACGCCCGAGCGCACGGTTGCCCTCGAGAAGGCCGTGCGGTGGCTCTGCACCGCACGCGTGCCCCAGCGCGGCAGCGACTGGGACGTCGACGGCGTGTGGGCATGGGTGTTCGGCACGGTTGCGACGGCCGAGGTTGCCCGCTCGCCGCGGTTCGCCAGCGAGGAGTGGCGCGGCCTCGTTGCGCGCCGCGGCCGCGAGTTCGTTGCCAAGCTGGAGCAGAACCAGGTCCCCGAGGGCGGGTTCGGCTACTACGACGACCCGACCTTCTCGCGTCGTCCCAAGTGGGCCACGAGCTTCACCACCTCAGCCGTGGTGCCCGCGCTCGCCGTTGCCCTCGAACTGGGCTGGACCCAGGACGCGGCATTCGTCGAGCGCGCGGTCGAGTACGTGCGCAGGTGCAGACTGCCCAACGGCGCATTCAGCTACGACCTCACGCCCATCCCCCGGCTCACCGGCGGCGAGCACATCAACGACGTGAAGGGCAGCCTCGGCCGCATCCAGTCGGGGCACTGGGCGCTCCGTCTGGCCGGCGACGAGTCCGTGACCGACGAGCGGCTGCGGTGGGGGCTCGACCAGTTCTTCGAGCACCACGAGTTCCTGCTCGTGGCGCGGCGGCGGCCGGTGCCGCACGAGGCCTTCTACGCCAACGCCGCGTACTTCTACTACTTCGGGCACCACTACGCTGCGCGCTGCATCGAGCTGCTCCCTGCATCGGAGCGCGCACCGTTGCACCAGCGCCTGCGTCCCCACGTCCTCGACACCCAGCGCAAGGACGGGTCCTTCAGCGACTTCCTCGACTCCTCCTACATGGAGGTGGCGAGCACGGCATTCGCAGTGCTCGCGCTCGAGCTCGGGCTGCGCTGACGGGCCTCAGTCCAGGTCCGGCAGCGGCATGCCGAAGTCGGGCTTGTCGCGCCTGCCGAGCACCCACTCGTAGACGGCAAGGACCTGCCGTGCCTTTGCGTCCCAGGTGAAGCACTTCATCACTCGCGCCCTGCCCGCTGCGCGCATCGGGGCGAGGACGGCAGGGTCGGCAGCGAGCTTCTCGAGGACCGACCGGAACCTGGCGACGATCTCGGCACGCGAGCCGAGGGGCAGGGCGAAACCGGTGCGCTGGGTCACGAGTTCGCCCGGACCGCCGTAGTCGATCACCACCGGCACCACGCCAAGTGCCATGGCCTCCAGCACCACTCCGCCACCGAACTCGCGGATGCTCGGGAAGCCGAGGACGTCCGCGGCGCCGAGCCGTGAAGCCACCTCCTGGTGAGGTGTCCAGCCTTGGAACCGGACCGAGGACTCAATCCCGAGATCTCCAGCGAGCTTGGTCAGTGAACTGCGCTCGGGACCGTCCCCCAGGATCTCCAGCGTTGCCTTGCCTGCGCGCAACAGGTCGGCACATGCCTCCAGCAGCATGTCGACTCCCTTCAGCGGGACGAGTCTGCCCAGGAAGCAGATGCGCAGCGGCCCGGGGGCCCGCTGGAGCAGTGGACCGTCCAAGTCGAAACGTCTTGGGTCCACTGCGTTCTCGGGCAAGTAGACGCAGCGGTCGTTCCAGCGACCAGGGACCTGACGCCACGTCTCGCGCGACCCGACGAGGATCGCCGCAGCATTGCGTCTGGTCGCGCTGTAGCCGGGGAGGATCCGGTGCAAACCACGCAAGGTGCTGAGCCACTCGTGTTCCCTCCCCCGGGCGCGTTCGAATCCACGGGGCCAAGGCACGCCTCCGTTGACCGGACCCAGCACGAAGGGAACTCCTGCCTTCTTGCACCAACCAGCGAGTCTGCTGGGGATCGTGGGACTCACGGGAGTCACGCGGTGGACGATGTCGAACTCCCCTCCCAGGATCCGTCCCGAGAAGGTCTGCCAAACGAGCTTCTCGAACGTCCGGTGGGCAACCGAACTCAGCACCGTGAAGATCGTCCAACCCCTGTCCTTGCCACCGCGGAGCAGCTCCGCAAGTCTCCACACCGGGCGCGCAACTGCCTCGGTGTCGATTGCCGTGAACTCGTGCTCCTGCAGTCCTGCGCGCACGAATGCGTCGCGGTTGCGGATTTGGGTGACGACATGTGCGTTGGTCAGGCCCGCGACCGCACGAGTGTGGGACCAACCCACCAAGGGCACGCTGACCCACTCCGGATTGGCTTCTTCGGCGACCAGGAGGACTCTCACGTGGGATGCTGTACCAGACGGCCGCGAGGGCAGGAACTGGGGATGGCGGTTGCGAGTAGGCTTTGCGTCAGCGGACACAGCTCTCGACGCGACTCCGTCGGCTCAGTCCCGGTCCGGCAACGGCATGCCGAAGTCGGGCTTGTCGCGCTTGCCGAGCACCCACTCGTAGACGGCAAGGACCTGCCGCGCCTTTGCGTCCCAGGTGAAACACTCTGCAACTCGCCTTCGTGCCGTGGCGCGCATGGGTGCCAGGGCTGCAGGGTCGGCTGCCACCTGCTGCAGCACCGTCCGGAAGCGTGCGACGATTTCGGCGCGCGTCCCCATCGGCAGCGAGAAGCCAGTTCGCTGCGTCACGAGTTCACCGGGGCCGCCGTAGTCGAGCACGACCGGCACCAAGCCCGATGCCATGGCCTCCAGCACCACGGCTCCACCGAACTCCCGCACGCTCGGGAAAGCGAACACGTCGGACTGGCGCAGCCGGGTGCCGAGTTGTTCGTGCGGCACCCAGCCTGCGAAGTGAGTGGCAGACGCAACCCCGAGGGACGCGGCCTGCTGTTCGAGGGTCGCGCGCTCCGGTCCGTCGCCGAACACGTCGAGCGTGGCGCGGCCCGTGCGCAACAGGGGAGCTGCAGCGTCGAGCAGCATGTCCGCGCCCTTGTACGGCACCAGTCGGCCCACGAACGCGAGCCGGAGCGGCCCGTCGGCGCGCGGTGCGAGCGGACTGTCCAGGTCGAAGCGGGCAGGGTCGATTGCGTTCTCGGGCACGTACACGGCACGGTCCCGCCACCGTTCGGGCAGTTGCTTCCATGTGTCGCGCGAGCCGACGAGGATGGCAGCAGCATCACGGCGGGTGGATCGGTAACCCGGCACCAGTCGGTGCAGTCCGCGCAGGTAGCTGAGCCACTCGCGTTCCTTGCGCCGGGCACCGTCGAAGCCGCGCGGCCACGGCACGCCGCCATTGAGGGGACCCAGCACGAACGGCACGCCAGCCCTGCGGCACCAGGTCGCGAGACGGCTCGGGACCGTGGGGCTCAACGGCGTGACGCGGTGCACGAGGTCGTACTCGCGCGCACGGACGGCAGGTCCATGGCGTTCCCACAGCATCGTCTCGAACGAGCGGTAGGCAAGGGATCGCAGGGCCATGACCGTCGTCCAGCCCTTGCCCTTGCCGCCCCGCAGCAGCTCCGCGAGCCGGGAGAGGGGGCGCGCCAGGGCCTCGTTGTCGATGACGGTGAACTCGTGGTCGGCAAGGCCTGCGCGCCCGAACGCATCGCGGTTGCGGACCTGCGTGACCACGTGGGCGTCGACGAGTCGTGCGATTGCGCGGGTGTGGGACCAACCCTCGAGCGGGACACTGACCCACTCCGGGTTGGCGGCTTCGGCAACCAGCAGGACTCGCACGGGACAAGCTGTACCAGACCCGGTTGCCCGGCGGAACAGCACATGGGGCCACCTCTGCAAGGACGGCGTTGGCCGCGTGCAGGGCAAGGACCTATA
>JBEGVB010000215.1:0-2905 GCA_041178545.1 Planctomycetota bacterium | reverse complement strand
AACGCGAGCGCCTTCGCCTGCCCGGCTTCACCTGCCTTGGCCTCGATCTCCCCCATCAGGACCAGGCTGGCTGCGCAGCCGCGGTCACCGGCCCACTGCAACAGTGCCATGGCCTCGCGCTGCTGCTCCGCGGTCGGCACCCCGGCGAGGAGCGCAGTCGCGGCCCGGTGGGTGAAGTGGAGATTCTTGCGGACCGCGGGCGCGAGCACGGCCAGTTCCTCCGCCGGGGTTTCCTGCAGCAAGAGCGATACGCCAAGGACCTTCTGCCACGCCGTGACCGAGCCGCGACCCAGCCACGCCTCGGCGGCATCCCTCGGGTCTGCACCCAGTGCGACGAGCCGCGCCTCCCAGTGCCTGGCCCAGCCTGCATGGCGATGGACACCGAGTCCCTCGCGGTATGCGACCCACAGGTCGTAGCAGGCGGCCACGTCGCCCTGCTGTGCGAGCTTGCGGCGTTCTGCGACGTCGAAGTGCGCGGGCCAGCACGGCGCGTGGTCGGACCTGAGGGGACGGAAACACACGTGCATCCGCTGGTTGAGGAAGCTGTCGTGGATTCCAGCCGCCGTGGTGTCCCCCAGGTCTGCTGCCTCCTTCAGCATGCGCATCCCTGCCTCGAAGTCGCGCGGCACGCCCTTCCCCTCTGCCAGCAGTTCACCGAGCAGCATCATCGCCTGCGGGTACTTGGCCTCGGCGGCGCGCCGGTAGAGCTCGACGGCCTTCGAGAGGTTGCGCTCCACCCCGCTCCCTTGCTCGTAGGCGATGCCAAGGTTGGTCAACGTGTCCGGCCACCCGGTCGCGGACGCGCGTTGCAGCAGCTCGAATGCCTCGCGAGCATCTGCATCGCTCCGCGCGAGGCTCACGAGGAGCGCCCCGGCATTCGTCATCGACGGGATGAACCCGGCAGCAGCAGCACGCCGGTACGCAGCCAGTGCGGCCTCGGGGTCGTAGTCCGTGGTGCCCGTCTTCTCCAGCTGCTCGCCCAGCAGGTGCAGCACGTAGACGGAGCCGGTGGCCGCAGCGGCCTTGAGCCCTTCGACCGTCTCCTTGGGCGCCTCGAACCCGCGCGCCTCGGCAAGCGACATCCAGTGTTCCACCGCGACGCCGTCCGATGGAACACCGGAACCGTCGCTGTAGGCGCGCGCCAGGTCGTACATGGCGCCCACGTCGCCACCTGCAGCTCGCTCGCGCCAGCGCTGCAGGTCGAAGAGCGCGTCGAACCGCTGGGGCTTCGGCGGGTTGGCGGTCGACTGGGCGAGCTGCTTCGTCCGCGGCGTCCCCTTGGTCATGTTGGTGGCTTGGTCCTTGAGCACCTCCCGCAGCACCTCGGGCATCCGCTTCATGAGCAGCCCCATGCCATCCTGCTCCTCCTGTGGCCAGAAGGAGCCGGCGGCCAGTGCCGCATTGAATGCCGAGCTGTCGTCGAGCTGGTACCCGACCAATCGGTTGAACCACGTCCAGCCCTGCTGCACGGAGTCCTCCAGCGATGCCGAAGGGAACGCCTGTTGCCATGCGATCCCGAGGTTCTGGACGGCGTCGTTGCGCTCCTTTTGCGTCGTCGCGAGGGTCAGCGCCGCATCCGCCTTGGCCACCGCCCGGGCCCAGAGGATCTGCGGCGTGAGCAGCTCGTAGAGCGGCGCCTCCATCAGGGGCGCGCGCTCGACCTCCTCGTCCGTGACCGCGGGAGCACGCCACACGGAATGGACCTCCCGCCCGTCGTTGCCGTTCCTCCTCGTGTGCACGAACCAAACCCCGTCCTGCTGCAGGACGGCAGCCGCAGCGTGCGGCAGCGCATCGCGCCCCATGCGGTGCCAGCGCACGCCATCGAGGCTGGCGCACACCCCGTCGTTGCTCACGGACCACAGCTGCCGGCCGGTGGTGAGCATCTGGAACGCCTTGTGGCCCTTCAGCGTGCGCGTAGTCCATGTGCGGGCGTCGTCGCTCACCGACACCGAATCACCTTCCTCGACGCCCTCCTGCTCCGGCAGTGCCATCGCAACCAGGCGGTTGCCGATGCGGCACAGGATGGAGTTGCGGTTCGGCAGCGGCAGCATGCGCCAGGTCGCGAGATCGTCGCTGAACGCCACCACGGATTGGTTGTCCGCCGCTTTGAGTCCCTTGACCTGCCAACCGAAGGGGCCGTGCTGCAGGTTGGAGGGATACAGCACGGGCGACGCCGAGGCCTGCCACGTCTCCCCCTCGTCGCGCGACACCTGCAGGGTCCAGCCGTCGCCCGTGTAGATCTGCTGCTTCGGCGCCGCGAGGAACGCGAGGATGGTGCCGTTGCTCGCACCCTGCCGGGCGTCGAACGTCAGCTTGACGTGCTTGCCGTAGGGCGAGTCCGTGGGCTTGAGGAACAGGCGCGAGGGGGCGTTGCTCGTGCCGCCCCGCGTCCATGCCATCACCCGGTCGCCGTGCAGCCCGGACCACACCTCGCTCATGAACGTGAACGAGGGCCACTTGCTGGCCTCACTCAGGACCCAGTTCTCGCCGTCGTGCGACTCGTGCAGGCCGAGGTTCGTGGGCAGGTACAGCCGTTGCCCGGCCCAGACCGGCAGGCCGATCACACTCGCGCCCTCGACCGTGAGTTGCTCCAGGAACGGCGGCGGCACGAGCGGCGTGCCCAAGGCGACACGGGAGAAGCACTCCGACTTCGTGCGCTCCACGAGGCGACCGCTCGCCGCGTCACGCGCGAGCATGACCGGCACGCCGTCGCGCAAACCAGTCATGCGGAGGTTGAGGTGTTTGCCGTTGGCCGGCCACGTGGTCCACTGCACCAGGTCCTCCGACCGGTGCAGCAGCCCTGCCTCCACCTGCCAGTACACGCCGTCCGCGGCGAGGAACCTGTTGGGTTCGGGCCGCTCGGTGGCGATGCCGCGCGGTCGCTCGAAGGTCTCGAGACTCTCGG
>JBEGVB010000214.1:0-14154 GCA_041178545.1 Planctomycetota bacterium | reverse complement strand
TGGCGGACGTGACCATCACCGTGACGAGCACGCCGCCCGGCGGTGGCTCGCTGCGCATCGAGACCGGCGTGCGCACCGTCGGGTCGCCCCGGCCGCTCAGACCCTTGGTTGGAACTGCAGTCCTTGCCTTCCCATCGTTGTCCGGCTGGGGACTCGGGCCGAGTCTCCACCAACGCCCGCGCCGAGGATCTCGTGCGTCACTTCACCATCGTTTGCACAGCGTGCACGTACTGCATCCTGTCCAGTTTGGCGAAGGGGTTGATCGCGCTGGTCAAGATCATGTAGGCGGCAGTTGTGGTGCATGCGAACAAGGTCAGTGCGAACGCTCCTGCGCGCGGACGATCCGCGTGCACGAAGCCAAGTGCCAGGTGTGCCAGGAAGCCGAGCACGAACACCGACCACCAGGATGCTTGCTTGCGGCAGTGTTCGGAAGCCGATAGGCGCTCATCGCGTTTCTTGGCAATGTCATCGAGGAGGGACCAGATGCGGCTGCCCAGCACCGAGGGCAACCGGCCTGTTGCCCGGGCAAACTCCTCCCTCAGCTTCTCGATCTCCTGGCTGGCCTGGAGGCTTGGCTTGCCCTGGTCGGTTTCCCATTCGCCACGCGCCACTTCCTCGGCGTAACGCACAAGGTGTGAGTGGGCGGTTTCAAGCGCCAGATTATCCTGTCGCAGCAAGGAGTCGAGACTTGCAATCGCCGTGATCTCACTGCGAAACGCCACCTCCACCTTCTGTTCCAACGACCAGACCTGGTTGGCGTGGAAGGCAAAGAAAAGCGCGTACAAGGTGGTGATCGCACTGAAGAACGTCGCGACAGGGCCAGGAGCCTTGCTTCGCTGCAACAACCAGCCAATCAGCCGCATGAAGCCCATGCCAAGCAGCAACGCCACCACCCCTTGAGCTGCGAGCGCCAGGTACTGGAGCGACCTTGGTGCAGAGTAGAAGGGCTGGGAGAAGAAGAACTCGAACATGGCATCCTCAACTGTGCTGCACGAGCACCGGATCCCGATGGCGGACAGGATCGGGCACCAGCGGTCGGAGTGTGCGGCGGACGACTTCGATCCGGCTCCCGGACCTTACCTCCACGGTGCTCGCTGGCAACGGTCCGTGGCTACACAGGCGACGGCAACTCGTCTCGGCTGACTCTGCAGCCTTGAGGGTCATGGCCAGCGCGGTCTTGTCGGACCTGGACTTCTCGAGCGCGTGGTCCGGTTGCGCATGGATGCGAAGGCGCTCCCGGCAGGGGGCTCCGGACGCAAGTGCGTCCAAGGTGCTGCAGGGAAGTCGCGGGAGGCGAGCAGGACGTCACGGTCCTTGGTCAGCCATGCGACTGCCTTGGCGGATGGCGCGTCATGGACCTCCACGCGGCCTGCCACGTGACGTGCAGCGCCTGCGTGTCCTTGCCAGCCCCTTGTACGCGGCCCCCTCGCTGCGCAGAGTGGCACGGCGAGGCAACAAGTCCATGGGCACGAGAACATTGATCCTGGGCGGCGGCGTGGGTGGCGTGGTCGCTGCAAACTCCCTGCGGCAGTCGTTGGGCGAGGCGGGTGCGGACCATGAGATCGTCGTCGTCGAGCCTCGGCGGGACTGCTACCTCGGCGCCGCCAAGACCTGGGTGATGCTCGGCCACCAGAAGCTGGAGGACGTCACCCGACCCGTTGCCGCCCTGTCTGCGCGCGGCATCACGGTGGTCGCGGACACGGTCCTCGCGATCGACCCGAAGGCACGCGAGGTGCGGACGAGCAAGGCGACGCTCACTGCCGACTACCTCGTCATCGCCCTGGGGGCCGACCTCGATCCGTCGGCGGTGCCTGGCCTCGCGCAGGCCGAGACCTTCTACACGATGGATGGGGCATTGAAGCTCGGCAAGGTGCTCGCCGGGTGGCAGGGTGGCGAGATCGTCATCCTCAACCCGAGGATGCCGATCAAGTGCCCGCCGGCGCCGTACGAACTGGCGTTCCTGCTCGACCACGAGTTCAAGCAGAGGGGAGTGCGGGCGAAGACGAAGCTGACGGTGTGCACCGTGGAGCCGGCGCCGATGCCGAGCGCCGGCGCCAGGATGGGCGAGTTCATGAAGGACGAACTGGCGAAACGCGACATCGCCTACCACCCGGCGAAGAAGACGAAGGCAGTGCTCGCCGATCGCAAGGTGGTGCAGTTCGAGGACGGCACCGAGGTGAGGTACGACCTGCTGGTCAGCGTGTTGCCGCATCAGGCACCCAAGGTCGTGCGCGACGCAGGGCTGGCTGCCGCCGGGGGATGGATCCCGGTCGACCCGAAGACGCTGCAGACATCGGTCGAGCGGGTGTGGGCCATCGGCGACGTGACGTCGGTGCCGCTGCCGGGCCGCTACAAGCCGGACGTGCCGCTGGTGCTGCCCAAAGCCGCCGTCTTTGCCGAGGCACACGCCAAGGTCGTCGCAGAACAGATCGCAGCGCATGTGCTGGGCAAGCCATGCACGGCGGAGTTCACGGCCCAGGGCTTCTGCTTCGTCGAGTTCGGCGACAGCCATGCGATGGGTGGCGAGGCGAACTTCTTTGCGATGCCGGCGCCGCAGGTGGCCACCAGGGTGCCCGACCTCGAGCAGTTCCAGGAGAAGCTCGCGTGGGCCTCACGGTTCCTGGCGACCAACTTCTGACGGCGGTGGCGTTGCGCCGGGTGGTTGGGCGGGTCCATCGGCACTGCACTCGGTCCGGCTGCCACGGCTCTTGGGCGCGTGCGCCGTCGGTGTGAACGGTCCAAGGAACGAGGAACTGCGCCGATGAAGACCCTGTCCCAGCTGGCGTGCCTCGGGGTGCTTGCCACCGCCATGTCGTGCTCGACGGCGGCAGCGCCAGCTGGCCACGAACCCTCCTTGGCAGACTTCGCCCATGGCGACCGCGAAGCCGTCGCCGCCATGCTGCGCGAGGTCGCCGGCAGGTTCCGATCGCCGTACAACGTGCTGCCGGGCTCGCGCGCCGTCACCGTGCTGGTCGCCTGCCGCGTGCAGTTCGTCCGCGCCGGCGTCGTCGGCGTGCAGTGCCTGTCGGATGCGCCGGACCTCGGCCTCGCGGTGGACGACTCCGTCGAGCTCTACCACCAGCCGGAATGGGCGCAGCGGGAGTTCGGGGTCACGGCCGGGCCCCTCTCGGTCGGCGAGCTGCGGACCTGCGTCGTGCACGGTTCGGGCTTCGGCGGCAGCCTGTGGAAGCGGTTCCTGGTGTTCCCGGGCCCTGCGCGGTGAGGGTGAGGCGCACCCTGTGGTGCGACCGCTGCGGGCTGCAACCGTTGCCGGCAGCTGTTTGTAGGCGGTCCGACTTGCGCAGACACCAAGGGTTGGTTGCCCACTGGGTGGCAATCTGGTCGCAAAAACCAGCAGAGAGTGCTGGGTTTCGAGAGCAGATTGCCACGTGCCCCCCGCCACCCCCGCAAGAAGGCTGTGCGGAGGCGGTCGGTTCGGGTAGAGAGTTTCCCAACCCGTCGACCTGACTCCGTGACCTATCCCACTCCCGACCTGATCCCCAACCTGGCGCTGTTCGTCGCAGGCGTGCTCGTCGCGACGGCGTGCCTGCGCACGGGGCTGGTGGTGCGCGGGGTGTTGTTGATGGTGCTGGTGTGGGTGTTGGCGGACGGCGCGCTGCTGGTGCGCTACGTGTGGGAGGACCGCACCGACCTCTTCCTCGGCACGCTGGCGGCGATGCAGGTGGTGTGCGCGTGGAGCGTGGTGTGGTGGATCTGGGCCAGAGTGCGTAGGCGCCTCGGGCGGATGGGGCGGCAGCGCAACGCGGTGTTCGCGGAAGGGCAGGCAAGTTTCCTGCGCGGGGACCTGGAGGCGGCGCGGCGTACGTTCGCCCGCATGCTGGGCCACGACCCGTGGGACGCGGCAACGGCCATTGCCATGGCCGAGGTGCTGCAGGCCCAGGGCAGGAGGTCGGCGGCGCGGGGCTGGCTGAAGCAGGCGCGCAACCTCGACCTGCGGAAGGACTACCACGACCTCATCTCGGCCCGGCTCGCCTCGGTGGGCTGACCGATACCGGTGCGCACTCGCGGAGGTAACGTTTGGTGGGGGTGCGCTCCGTGTGAGCGTAAGCTGACCATCGCCTCTCGCTGAGGACCCCACATGAAGACCCGCATGCTGTTCGTGAGCGTCCCCTTGCTGCTGCCCGCCGTGCTGTCGGCGCTGGTCGGCAGCCTGAGCGCACAGGGACCCGGTGGCCTGCCGCCGGTACCCGTGCCCCCCGAGAACCCGATCACGGCCGAGAAGGCGGTGCTCGGCAAGATCCTGTTCTGGGAGGAGCAGATGTCCTCGGACAACCGCGTGGCGTGCGGCACCTGCCACCGCCCCGAGGCGGGCGGCGGAGACCCGCGCCCGGCGGCGATCCACCCCGGCCGCGACAACCTGCTCGGCACGCCCGACGACATCCGCGGCTCGGCAGGCGTGCGCGCCGCCGACGCCAACAACGACTACCGCCGCTCGGCGCAGTTCGGTTTCCAGCCCCAGGCCACCGGCCGCTCGTCGCAGGGCTTCTACGTGGCGCCCTGGGCGCCCGAGTTGTTCTGGGACGGCCGCGCGCGCAGCCGTTTCCTCGACCCGCAGACCGGGGTGCAGCGCATCGCCGCGGGCGGCGCGCTGGAGAACCAGTCGGTGGACCCGCCCCTGTCCTCGGTGGAGATGGCCCACGACGTGCGCTCGTGGACGCAGATCACGGGCAAGCTGGCGGCAGCAAAGCCGCTGGGCCTCGCCACCAACCTGCCTGCCGACGTGAGCGCGGCCATCGCCGCCAACCCGACGTACCCGCAGCTCTTTGCCGCGGCGTTCGGGGACACGGGGATCACGGCGACGCGCATCGCGTTCGCGCTCGCGACCTACCAGCGCACGCTGGTGCCGGACCAGACGCCGTGGGACCAGTTCCAGCGCGGCAACACGGCAGCGATGACGATGCGGCAGCAGGGCGGCATGAACCTCTTCAACGGCCCTGCGCGCTGCAACCTGTGCCACACGCCCGGTCTGTTCACGGACAACACGTTCCGCAACATCGGCGTCACGCCGGTGGCGGACGACATGGGCCGGCAGGCGGTGACCAACAACGTGGCAGACCGCGGCAAGTTCAAGGTGCCGTCGCTGCGCAACGTGGGCCTGCGCCGGATGCTGATGCACAACGGGTTGTTCCAGACGGTGCAGCAGGCGATGGGCTTCTACAACAACGGTGGCGGCCCGTTCCTCGACAACAAGGATCCCGCGCTCGTCCCGCTCAACCTGATGCCGATGCAACTGGACGCACTGGCCGACTTCGTGGGCAACGCGCTCACGGACCCGCGCGTGGCCGCGCGCCAGTTCCCGTTCGACCGGCCGACGCTGCGCGGCGAGTTGATGGGCCCCAACGGCTTCGTCTTCGGTGCGGGCAGTGCGGGCACGGGCGGACTGGTGCCGCAGGTGCTGGCCGAGGTGCCGGCAAACGTGGGCAACAGTGAGTTCAAGCTGGGCGTGCACCAGGCCCGCGGCGGCGCACAGGCGACGCTCGCCCTCTCGTTGTTCCCGGCGATCCCGGGCACCAACTGGAACGGCATCCCGCTCCACGCCGACATCTTCGGCAGCACGCTGTTCGTCAACCGCGTGCTCGGCGGTACGAGTGGCGTGGGCGGCCAGGGCTTCGGCACGGTGCGGCAGGCGGTCCCCGCAGACCCGAGTCTGTCGGGCATCAACCTGACGGCCCAGTGGCTGGTGTGGGACACCGGCACGACGTTCGGGCTCGCGGTGACGCAGGGTGCGTCGGTGCGGTTGTTCTGACGCGCGGCACCGACTCGCGTCGGTGGGAAAACGCAACGGGCCGGGCATGTGTGCCCGGCCCGTCGTGTTTGGTGACGGCGTCGCGCGCCGTGGATCAGCCGATCTTCTCGCTGATCGTCTTCGCCTGCAGGAACTGCAGCAGGTAGTCGGGGCCGCCGGCCTTGCTGTCGGTGCCGGACATGTTGAAGCCGCCGAAGGGGTGGGCGCCCACGAGCGCGCCGGTGCACTTGCGGTTGATGTAGAAGTTGCCCACGTGGAAGCGGCGGCGGCACAGGTCCTTGTGCTCCTCGTTGGTGGTGAACACGGAGCCGGTGAGTCCGAACTCGGTGTTGTTGGCGACGGCAAGGCCCTCGTCGAAGCTGTCGACGCGGATGACGGCGAGCACGGGGCCGAAGATCTCCTCCTGGGAGAGGCGCGCCGTGGGCTTCACGTCGACGAACACGGTGGGCTGCACGTAGTGGCCGTTGCCGGGTGCGGCACCGCCGCCACAGAGGAGCTTGCCCTCCTTGCGGCCGATGTCGATGTACTCGAGCGTCTTCTTCTTCGCGCCGGCGTCGACCATGGGGCCCATCCAGTTGGTGCGCACCGACGGGTGGCCCTGGACGATGGCCTTGACCCTCGGCTCGAGCTTCTTGACGAACTCGTCGTAGACCTTGGCGTGGACGATGGCGCGGCTGCATGCCGAACACTTCTGGCCCTGGTAGCCGAAGGCAGACGCGGCAACGGCCTCGACCGCGGCGTCGAGGTTGCAGTCGGCGTCGACGAGGATGCTGTCCTTGCCGCCCATCTCGGCGATGACGCGCTTGATCCAGATCTGGCCCTTCTGGGTCTTGGCCGCCTCCTCGTTGATCCAGAGGCCCACTTCCTTGCTGCCGGTGAAGGACACGAAGCGGGTCTTCGCGTGCTTGACGAGCGCGCCGCCCAGCTCGGAGCCGGGGCCGGTGACGAAGTTGAGGACCTTCTTGGGCAGCCCGCACTCGTACATGAGCTCGACGAACATGCCGGCCACGGCAGGCGACTGGCTCGCGGGCTTCAGCACGACGGTGTTGCCGGCGACGATGGCGGCAGCGGCCATGCCCGCCGCGATCGCGAGCGGGAAGTTCCACGGCGGGATGATCGCGCCCACGCCGAGGGGGATGTAGACCATCTGGTTGCGTTCACCTGCGACCGGCGAGACCGGCTGCGGCTGGGCGAGGCGCAGGGCCTGGCCCGCGTAGTACTCGAGGAAGTCGATGGCCTCGGCGGTGTCCGCATCGGCCTCGGCCCACGACTTGCCGACCTCGTGGACGAGCTGGGCGCTGAAGTGGTGCTTGCGCTCGCGCATCTTCTTCGCGGCAGCAAACAGGACGTCTGCACGCTGCTGGGCAGGCGTCTCGGCCCACTCGGGGAACGCGGCATGGGCTGCCTCGACCGCCTGGGCACCGTGGGCCGCGGTGAGCTTCTGGAAGGTGCCGACGGTGCGGCTGACCTCACCGGGGTCGGTGGTGGTGAAGGTCGCCTTGCCGGTGACCTCCTTGCCGTCGATCCAGCACGGCCAGGTGCGGCCGAGCTTCGCAGCCACGTCCTTCAGGGCCTGTTCGAAGGCCTGCTGGTTCTCGGGCTTGGTGAAGTCGGTGAAGGGCTCGTTGCGGAAATCGGCTGGGTTCAAGGCGGGCTCCTGCGTTCGGAAGGCGAAGCAGGATCCGGTGCCGTGGGCCGATTTGCAAGTTCAGCTGCCGGTGGCGGCAGGGACGAGTCTCAGGAGGCCTGCCACTTGTGGCGCTGGATGGTCTCCGAGAAGCTCTCCTTGTCCTTGCTGTTGAAGAGCTTCACGCGGCCGCCGCAGTCGATGCAGTAGGAGTGGTCCACGCTCATGAGGTAGCGCACGTAGTCCTCGCACTCCTCGCACCACTTCTTCTCCTGGTAGTAGTCGCCGTTGTTCATGTGTTGCTCCCGGTTGTGAATGGCACACGGAGGGAAGCAAGTGGCTTGCCAACTGCTGCATCCGCGTGCGGGAAATCGGACTGCGTTGGCATCGACTGTTCGGCGGGGCTTCCTGAGCACCCGGTCCCACACCGGGACGCGTGCGTCGCGCGGGTGCGACGGTCGTGCGACGCCGCGGGCACCGGGGCGGCGCGGAAGTGCTGGTGGCACGGCCGCGTACGGTGGAGTCGTCCTGCAGGCCGGACGGGTCCTTGCCGCGCGACGGTTCAGTCGGCTGCGGCGGCACCGCTGCGGGCGCGTTCGAGCTCGTGCATCACGCGCGGGTCGGTCTCGTTGGATGCCGCGCGGTCGAGCTCGGGGCGACGTGCGTCGATGCGGCCGATGGCCCACGCGGCATGGCCGCGCACGACCGGGTCGGCATCGGTGAGTGCGGTCGCGAGTGCCGGCAGGGCCTCGGGGTCGCGTCGGTTGCCGAGCACGACGGCTGCATTGCGCCTGAGGCCGCTGCAGGTTGCGCGCCGCATGGGGGTGCCGGTCCACTCCGCCTCGTAGCGCGTCTCGTCGAGGGCAAGCACGTCGACGAGCGTCCACTGCTGCACGAGGCGGTGGGGTCGCAGGTCGGGAGGGCGCAGCTCGTGGTGGAGCGCGAGCATCGGGCTCTTGCGGGTGAAGGGGCAGACCTCGAGGCACACGTCGCAGCCGAACACCCACTCGCCCTGTGCAGCGCGGAGCCAGGGCTCGGAGAAGCCGCGGTGCTCGATGGTTGCGTGGCTCAGGCACCTGCGTGCGTCGACCTGGTGCGGCGCGGTGATCGCCTGCGTCGGGCATGCGTCGATGCACGCAGTGCACGTGCCGCAGCTGCCGGCGGCGGGACCGTCGTGGGGCAGTTCCATGCCGGTGAGCAGCTCGGAGAGGAGCAGGTAGGGCCCGCGCTCCGGCGAGATCACCATGGCGCTCTTGGCGAGGAAGCCGATACCCGCGCGCACGGCGATCGCACGCTCGAGCACCGGCACGGCATCGGTGCCGCCGATGCTGCTGCCGTGGGGCATGCCCTCGCGCTCCAGCAGCTGGCGCAGCCGCAGCACCTTGTTGCCGATCCAGCGGTGGTAGTCGCGTCCGCCCGCATAGCGGGCGACGCGGCCGCCCCCGGGCAGTTCGACAGGCGGGCCGCCGTAGTCGTGGGCCATGGCCACGGCCGACTGGACGCCCTTGCGCCATGCCTGCGGGTCGACGATGCGATCCCGGTTCTGGGCGAGGAAGTCCATGGAGCCGTGCCTGCCCGCCTCGACCCACTCGAGGAACCGCTGGCCGTGCTCCCCCGGGTGTGCCGGGCCGAAGCGGACGATCTCGAAGCCGAGTTCGCCCGCGAGCGCGCGGATGCGGTCCGGGGTGGGGGTCATCCGCGGCACTCTACCCGGCAGGTGTGCGACCTTCGGCGGGGACCTGACGCCCCCTTGCAGGGGCGGGTTACTTCCCAGCAGGGGAGGGCTATGGCACGATGCCCGTCGTGGGTGGTGCCTGCGCGGCCACCCGCCTGGCAGAGGATGCCATGACCCCACACCCCGGCACACTCGAACGAGAGGTCCTGCACGCTCGCCTCGGCGAGCTGTGGGAACGCACCGGTGACGCGGCGCTCGGCCGCCTCAGCGAGGGCAAGAGTCCGTTCGAGGGTGCTGCCTTCGACACCCCGCAGCACCGGGACGACTGGGTGAGCACCTGCCTGATGGAGTCCTACCGCACCACGCAGGACGGGGCGGTGTTCTCGCTGCTGTTCGAGCTCAACCGTGCGTCGTTCCAGCACGCGATCGAGTCGAAGCTGCGCCGCGTGCACGTGCCGGTGGACGCGCAAGACGTGCTGCAGGACGCATTCCTCAACATCTACCGGTACCCGCACCGCTTCCACGCGGACCGCCCCGACGCGTTCCGCAACTGGGGCCACCGGATCGTGCAGAACACCCTGCTCAAGTTCCTCAAGGGGCAGGCGCGCATGAGCCGCCAGCTGCACCTCGACGACGAGGACCAGGTGCTGCCTGCGGACGAGCACGCACTGCCGCCGGACCGCGTCGCCAGCGAGCACGAGGGTGCGGAGCTGGTGAACCACGCCTTCCTCCTGTTCCTCAACCTGTACCTGCTGCACTACGAGCAGCTCTCGGA
Organism: Planctomycetota bacterium; assembly: GCA_041178545.1. Lineage (GTDB taxonomy): Bacteria > Planctomycetota > UBA1135 > UBA1135 > UBA2386 > JBEATZ01. The sequence continues at coordinate 4,310 of JBEGVB010000214.1, read as the reverse complement.
GCGCGAGAAGCTGGCCCTGCGACTGGTGGAGGTGGAGGACGTGCCGTACCGCACGGCTGCCGAGCAGCTGGGCATCCGGCTGGAGAACCTCAAGATGGTCGTCTTCCGGGGCAGGCAGCGGATCTACCGCGGCATGCACCAGTCCCTCGAACGCATGCACGCGGGCAAGCCCGTGCTGCCCTCCTCCAACTGACCCGCACGTGACCCTCGACGACTTGCAACCCCTGGACCAGCTGCAGCACGAGGACCACCCGTGCCTGCAGATCCAGGCGGACCTGTCGGCGATGCTGGACGGCGAGCTGGACGCAGCCTCGGTGCGTCGCGTGATGGTGCACTCGGACGCATGCGACGCGTGCCGCGGCTTCCTGCAGGGGATCCGCACGCAGGCGCAGGCGCACCGCACGCTCGCGGAGCTGGAGCAGGCCGAGCCCGGCAGCCCGGCCGCCGAGCTGCGCCGCCAGTTGATGCGCAACCGGCAGCAGCTGGCCCGCATCCTGTACGAACTCGGGCGCGGGTTCGCGTTGATGGGGCTGTCCGCAGACTTCTCCAGGGAGGTGGCGCGCGAGCCGGTGCCGGTGCCTGACATGCTCATGCGCGGCCGCAGCGTGATCGACGAGGTCGAGCGGCTGGTGCGCACGCACGGCGAGATGGTGCAGGGCGAGTGGGTGGCCGCACGCGAGTTGTTCGTGGGTGGCACGCTGCGCTCGGCAGCCGAGAACCTCGCCAACGGCGAGCGGCTGCTGTCGGAGTGCCTGCAGCTTGCCCCCGAACAGCACGAGTGCCGCGTGTACCTCGGGCTCATCCACCACGTGCGCGGCGCGGCAGGCGAGGCCCGCAGCCAGTTCGCGCAGGTGCTGGCCGCCACGGAGGACCGCATCCTTCGCGCCTATGCGTTGCTCAACCTCGGCAACGTGCTGATCGACGAGGGGGACGCGGACGGGGCGGTGGTCCTGCTGCGCGAACTGGTGGATTCCGGCGTCCTCCGCGAACAGCCGCGCTTCGCCATGGCATACTTCAACCTCGCGCTCGCCTCCGGCCTCAAGGGCAGGTTCGACGAGTGCTCCCACTGGCTGCACCGGATGCACATGGAGTTCCCGCACAAGCGCACGGCTGTCGCACGCGAGATCGCTCGCAGGCCCCAGTTCTGCGCCCTGCTGCGCGAGCACCCCGAGCAGGCGGCGCGATTTGCTCGCGAACTGCCTGCCTGGTTCCCGATGAACACGGCCGAGACCCGCTGAGATGAACCTCCTCCTCCGCATCCTGTTCGTGCTCGTGGTGGCCACCCTGCTGCGGTTGCCCGGCACCGACACGGCCGGTGGCGGTGGCGGCGACGGCGGCGTGTGGATCCTGCCGCGGCCCAGCTCGATGACCGGCACCTCGCTGGTCGCGCCGCCGCTGAACACCGCGCGTGCCACGCGCACCTGGCTCGATGCCAGCACGGGCATCCGCTTCAGCCCCTCGGTGCCCCTCGACGAACCGATCTCGACCCTCACCGAGTCGCTCAGCGGCAGCGTGGTCCACCTCGCCGAGGCGGGTGGCGTCGTGTCGGTGCCGGGTCGCCTGCTGACGGGCCTGCTCAACGGCGGCTCGACCCGCAGCGACATCCTCGTGCTGGACGCGAACGGCGACGGCTACTGGATCGCCCTCGTGATCGACCCGGTGCGGAAGTCGGTCACGCTCCACGCGTTCTGAGCGGCTGCCGGCACAGGTTGCCTGCGGCACGGAGCCGCAGGGCGTGCAACGGGTCGTTGGTGCACATGGCGTGCACGCCGAGCGCCGCACCACCTGCCAGCTCGACGTCGGTGTCGCTCGTGTAGGTGCACAGCACCCAGCCCTCGGCCAGTGCCTCGCGCACGTGGTCTGCGCGCAAGGACTGCGCATGCCAGTGCAGTATGGATGCGCCCAGCGCAGCCGCGCGCTCGCGGGCGGCACGGTCCAGGTGCGCGTGTGCGTCGGTGGGACCCAGCACGGCAAGGCATGCAGCCGGCACGGCCTGGCCGACGGCGGCGACGAAGTCCCAGTCGAAGGACTGCAGCACCACCTGGTCGGCGCAGCCGAGTCGCTGCAGCAGCGTGGCGTAGGCAGCGGGCTCGCCGGCCTTGTGCTCCACCATGGGAACCGCGCGCGGCAGCATCGTGCGGAGGGCCTGTTCGAGGGTGGGAACGGACTGGCCGGCGGCTCGCACCGGCTGCAACTCCTCGTGCAGGAGCTGGGCCACCAGTGCACCGGGGCCGAGGGTGCGCGCCGCATCGGTGGTGCGGTCGAGGGTCTCGTCGTGCAGGCACACGAGCACCCGGTCGCGGGTTGCGCGCACGTCGAACTCGACCATCCCGACGCCAGCTCCCACGGCTGCCTCGAAGGCTGCAAGGGTGTTCTCGGGGTGGTGACGGCTGTCCCCGCGGTGGGCAACCACTACCACGGCTTCCGCGGCGGCGGCGCGCAGTCGCTCGGCGAGGGGATGGGGGCGGGGCGTCGCGGTCACCGGGGCAGGGTAGCGGCGTTTGCCGTGCGCCACTACGCCCTGCGGCCGATGGTCGATCGCCCGGGCGCAGGCGCATGCTGGGGGCTGGAGCCGGAGACCCACAGCATGAAGACCCTCCGCAGGTTCGTTGTCCTCCTTGTGGTGGTGGGTGCAGCCGCCGCTGCCTGGTGGTGGTTCACGCGGCCCCAACCCGTGGTCGTGCGGTTGCACACCGTCGAGCGGGGGGTCGTGGAGTCCACGGTGGCGAACACGCGCGCGGGGACGATCCGGGCCACGCGCCGCGCCGGGCTGTCGCCGGGGACGGGCGGCCAGGTCGGTCGGCTCCACGTGAAGGAAGGGGACCGCGTCCAGGCCGGGCAGGTCATGCTCGAGCTGTGGAACGACGACCTGCAGGCCCAGCTGCTGCTCGCCACCAGCGAATTGGACCGCTCGCGCGCCCTTGCCGAGGAGGCGCGGTTGCGCGCCGACATCGCCGAGCGGGAGTCGAAGCGCCAGCTGGAGCTGCAGCAGCAGGGAATGGCCCCCGAAGAACGGGTGGAACGTGCGGTGATGGAGGCACAGGCGGCCCGGGCGGAGGAAGTTGCTGCGCGGGCCGACTCGATGGTGCGGGAGCACCAGACCCGGCTGATTGCCGCACAGATCGAGCGGACGGTGCTGCGGGCACCGTTTGCCGGGATCGTCGCGGAGGTGAGCGGCGAGGTGGGCGAGTACGTCACGCCCTCGCCGGTGGGGATCATGCTGCCTGCTGCGGTGGACCTCATCGACGACACGTCGCTGTACGTGAGCGCCCCCATCGACGAGGTGGACGCGAGTCGCGTGCGCACCGGCATGGTGGCGCGCGTGACGATGGATGCCTTCGGCAGGAAGACGTTTGCCGGCAAGGTGCGGCGCATCGCTCCCTACGTACTGGACCGCGAGAAGCAGGCGCGCACCGTCGACGTGGAGGTGGACCTCGACCCAGGCAGCGCAGCCGACGTCCTGCTGCTCGCGGGCTACTCGGCAGACGTCGAGGTGCTGCTGGAGGAGCGACCCGACGTGTTGCGGGTGCCCACGGAAGCCGTGCGCGAGGATTCGGTGGTGCTGGTGGTTGGACCGGACAACGTGGTGGAGCGCCGTGCGGTGCGGACGGGTTTGTCCAACTGGCGGCACACGGAGGTGCTGGAGGGCCTGGTGGCAGGCGACCGCATCGTGCTGGCGACGGACCGCGAGGGCATGGGAGCCGGCACGGTGGTCGTCGAGGAGGTTGCACGGTGATCGAACTCGTGCAGGTGTGCAGGACGTTCCAGGTGGGCACCCAGCAGGTGCGCGCCCTGCAGGACGTCGACCTGCGCATCGCACGCGGTGAGTACCTGTCGCTGATGGGGCCCTCGGGCTCCGGCAAGTCCACGTTGCTCCACGTGCTCGGCCTGCTCGACCGGCCGACCTCCGGGCGCTACCTGCTCGACGGGCGCGACGTGACCGAGCTGGGCGAGGTGGCGACGGCAGCCGTGCGACGGCAGCACATCGGGTTCGTGTTCCAGTCGTTTCACCTGGTGCCGCGGCTCAGCTGCGCCCGCAACGTCGAGCTCCCGCTCGTGCTGGGTGGCATGGCGCCTGCCGAACGGCGTGAGCTCGTGGCGCAGCAGCTCGAGGCCTTCGGCCTCAGCGACCGCGCCCACCACCTTCCGGACCAGCTCTCGGGCGGCCAGCGCCAGCGCTGTGCCATCTCGCGCGCCACGATCACGCGACCGTCGATGGTGCTCGCCGACGAGCCCACCGGCAACCTCGACCGAGCCACCGGCATGGACGTGGTGCGGGTGCTTGAGCAGCTGCACCACGAGGGCGTGGC
>JBEGVB010000213.1:0-8549 GCA_041178545.1 Planctomycetota bacterium | reverse complement strand
CCGGCCGCGGGCTGGATCCAGATGCGCTCGAATGGGCCCTCGCGCAGGATCACGCCGTTGCCGACGCAGTTGAGTGCGACGACGCCGGCAAGGCAGAGGTCCTTCTTGCCGGTCACCTTGTGGGCGAAGCGCGCGGTGCGCAGCATCACGTCCTCGGTGACCTTCTGGATCGAGGCAGCCAGGTCCATGTGGCGCTGCTCCAGCGCCGACTCGCTCGTGCGCGGCTCGCCGCCGAACAGCGCGTGGAACTTCGCGTTCGTCATGCGCAGGCCCGCGCAGTAGTCGAAGTACGACATGTCGAGTCGGTAGCTGCCGTCCTCGCGCAGGTCGATGAGGTGCTCGCGGATCAGCTTCTCGAAGCGCGGCTCGCCGTAGGGCGCCAGGCCCATGAGCTTGTACTCGCCCGAGTTGACCTTGAAGCCGCAGTAGTAGGTGAAGGCCGAGTACAGCAGGCCCAGCGAGTGGGGGAAGCGGATCTCGTGGGTGAGCCGCACCTTGTTGCCCTCGCCGATGCCCACCGAGGTGGTGGCCCACTCGCCGACACCGTCCATGGTCAGCACCGCCGCCTCCTCGAAGGGCGACGGGAAGAACGCGCTCGCCGCATGGCTCTCGTGGTGCTCCGGGAAGACGTAGCGGTTCCTCGGCGCAGTGCCGAGGTGCTTCGTCAGCACGCGGCGCATGTGCAGCTTCTCGCCGACCCACACCGGCAACGCGAGGCGGAAGCTCTTCAGTCCCGCCGGCGCGTAGGCCAGGTAGGTCTCGACCAGCCGGTGGAACTTGAGGATCGGCTTGTCGTAGAAGGCGACGAAGTCGAGGTCTGCCGCGGTGATCCCCGCACGCTCCAGGCAGTGCGCGACGCCGAGGGTCGGGAAGCCCGGGTCGTGCTTCTTGCGGGTGAACCGCTCCTCCTGCACCGCCGCCACGACCTCTCCGTCCCGCAGCAGGCACGCTGCCGAGTCGTGGTAGAACGCGGAGATCCCGAGAATGTGCGTGGGCATGGGCGAGGAGGCGACGCTCCGGGGTATCGTGCCGGTGGCGACCGCGAATGAACAAGACACGTCGTGCCCTGATCACCCTGCTCGCCGCCAGCGCCGTTGCCGCCCTGGTGGGCGAATGCAGCTGGCGCGGGTTGCGAGGGGGCAGCGAAGCCTACCAGATGCACTTCCGCGACCGCGAACGCAAGCCGTACTGGCCCGAGCGCGCGTCGCGCGAGGAGCAGGTCGCGTTCCACGTCCGCATCCAGAAGTTCGTGGAGGCGCCGATGCCACGGCCGGGAGTCCCGGAGTGGCTGCCCGGCGCCCGCTTCTTCCTCTGCTACACGGGGCCGCACCAGCCCTACTTCGACGCCGACGGATGCGTCGAGTACCGCTTCAACGAGCTCGGCTTGCGCGATCGCCCCGGGCTCACGTGGGACAAGCCCGCTGGCACCACGCGCGTGCTGTGCCTCGGCGACTCGTTCACGCTGGGCTGGGGCGTGCGCCAGGAGCACAACTGGCCGGTGCTGGTGGAGCAGGAACTCACGAGGCACTGGCCGCAGGTCCAGCTGGTCAACGCCGGCGGTGCAGGTTCGTCGTACGCCGACGAGTATGCGGCCGCGCTGGTCCACCGGTTCGGCAGGCTGCAGCCGGACGTGGTGCTCGTCACCCTGTGCCTCAACGACCTGCTGGTCACCAACGGCAAGCTCTGCCAGTACCGCGACGAGGCGCTGGAGCCCGCCGGCACGGTGCTCGGGTCCGCGCTCCTCGGCGACCTCCTCCACCTCACGCGCACCAGGCGCGCCCTCGAGCTGGACCCCGAGGACGACGTGGTGCCGCGGCTGCTCGGCCTGCCCGCCGACCACCCGGCGTTCACCCAGAAGAACGAGACCCCTGTCCTCTACTGGCAGGGAGACACGCCCCAACAGGCGCTGCGCGCCATCCGCGACTGGTGCCGGGCCCACGGGGCGAGGCCGGCGGTGGTGGTTTGGCCCTTCCTGCAGGGTCTGGGCGCGGGGCGCCACTACCCGTTCGTGACCATGCACCGCTTGCTGGAGGAGTTCTGTGCCCGCGAGCAGCTGCCGCTCCTCGACCTGCTGCCCGTGCTCGCCGACGTGCCCGCAGAGTCGCTCTGGGTGAGCCCGGTGGACATGCATCCCAACGAGCGCGCACAGGAGCTGGTCACCCCGGTGCTCAGTGCATTCGTGGCCGACGTGGCGGGGCTGGGCCGATGAGGAGCCCACGCCGGTTGCTGTTCGGTGCCGTCGCAGGCGCCCTCGCACTCTTCGGCGCCATGGCCCTCGCCGAGGTGCTGCTGCGCGCGCTCCCGCCCCAGCCGGTGCAGGGTGCGCTCTTCTACCAGGACGCACAACGTGCCGAGGCCGACTACAAGGCAGCCAAGGCGGCAGGTCTGCTCGAGGCCGTGCCCGAGAGCCCGCGGCCGCGCGAGCGGTTTGCCCCCGGTGCCCAGTTCTTCATCTGCTACCGCAACCAGGACGTGATGCAGAAGCCCTGGCTCGACGAGCAGGGCTGCGTCGCGGTGCAGATCAACCGCTGGGGCCTCCGCGAACGGGACGAGGAGGCGTTCGGCCCCGCGAAGCCCGCCGGCCAGCAGCGCATCCTGTGCATCGGTGACTCGTTCACCTTCGGCTGGGGCATCCCGGCCGAGCAGAACTGGGTGCGGATGCTGGAGGACGCGTTGCGCACCGACCGCGGGGACGTGCGCACCATCAACTGCGGGGCGGCAGGTGCCATCGTGCCCGACGAGTACTGGTGGGGGCTGCGCGACCGCTTTGGTGCCTTCGACCCCGACGTGGTGGTGGTGACCCTGTGCCTCAACGACCTGGTCCCGAGCAGCGGCTTGTGCCTGGCCCTGCCGCCCCGAGCCCCCACGGGCTTCCGCCTGTTCGACGGCATCTACGCCCTCACGCAGCGTGGCCCGCTGGACCTGGACCCGGCGCTGGACTGGTCGACTATCCTTCTGCAACTCCCTGAAGATCAAGGACTTGCATCGGGTCTCCTCGACGGTGACAGGCCCTTGGCGGCGATGTGGGCGAGTGGTGGCACCCAGGATGCGCTGCAGCGGATGAAGGACTGGTGCGCGCAGCGCAATGTCCGGTTCCTGGTCTGTCTCTGGCCCTTCCTGCAGGGCCTCTCGCCCGGGGCCACCTACCCGTTCCAGGGGCTCCACGACCGGGTGGCCGCGTTCTGCGCCGGTGCCGGGATTCCCTTCCTCGACCTGCTGCCGAGCCTGCGCGGGCACCGCGACCAGGACCTCTGGGTCACCCCTGCCGACTACCACCCGAACCCCAGCGCCCAGCTCCTCGCGCTGCCCGCGATCGAGGGGTTCGTCCGCCAGCACTGGCGCTGACCGTGCGCCGTGGGGGGGTGGGGAGTCCTGCCCGACCAAGCCCGGGTTGCCACGGCTGTTGGGGCATTTCCTGTCACTCTGAAATTGACCCGATGGGGGCGATCTTTTACGACGTTAGCCCTCACGGGGCGCCCTGCACCCGTGGTGGAACCCTCCCGAGCCCTTGCCGTGCATGGGTTTAGAGGTTTTCCACAACGATTTCCTCGACCCATCAACATCCCCGCCAACCCGGGAGGGGAACGCCCTTGACCGCACTTTTTCCCAAGTGGACCAACAAGCTGCCTGCCATGGTGGCCCTGGCGCTGCCGGTGGTTGCCGTCAGCGTGGTCTTCACGGTCTGGTTCTGGTTTTCGCCCAAGCACACGGATGTGGGCTACGCGCCGGTCCAGCCCATCCTGTACAGCCACCTGAAGCACGCCAGCCAGCTGGGCATGGACTGCCGCTACTGCCACCGCGAGGTGGAGCACGGCGCCCACGCCACGGTGCCGGACGCCGAGACGTGCATGGGCTGCCACAAGCAGGTGAAGACCGACAGCGCGCTGCTCGCGGAACTGCGTGAGAAGTACGGCGACGGCAAGGGCGACAACCCGGCGGTCGAGTGGGTCAAGGTCCACATGCTGCCGGACTACGCGTACTTCAACCACGCCGTGCACGTCGGCGCCGGCGTCGGCTGCGCGAGCTGCCACGGCCGCGTGGACCAGATGGAAGTCGTGCGTCAGGTCGAGCCGCTCAGCATGGGCTGGTGCCTCGAGTGCCATCGCGAGCCCGAGAAGCACCTGCGCCCGCTCGACAAGATCACGGACATGAACTTCACGCCGGACCCGGTCCAGGGCCTGCAGTTCAAGAAGGATCGCAACCTGCATCCCCCAACCCACTGCTCGGCGTGCCATCGATGAGCGAGACCATCACCCCTCCTGCCGCGTCGCAGGGATCCAGCCCCGCTGAGGGCACCGTGTACTGGCGCAGCATCGAGCAGCTGGAGAACTCGCCCGAGTTCCAGGGCGTGCTGCACCGCGAGTTCCCCGAGGACATCGCCGAGGCGCCGGACGAGGTGTCGCGCCGCGGCTTCCTCTCCGCAGTGGCTGCGTCGGTGGCCCTCGCCGGCCTGACCAGCTGCCGCAAGCCCGTCACGCACATCCTGCCGTTCAACAAGCGTCCCGAGGGCTTCCGCCCCGGCATCGCCGCGCACTACGCGACCACGTTCACGCGCAACGGCTACGGCATCGGCGTCCTCTGCAAGAGCAGCGATGGCCGTCCGACCAAGGTCGAGGGCAACCCGCTCCACCCCATGAGCATGGGCGCGAGCGATGCCTTCCTGCAGGCCGAGCTGCTGGGTCTCTACGACCCTGCGCGCAGCCGCACCGCACGCGGTCCGAGCAGCGTGAAGGGCGACGTGTACGACGCCTTCCACACGTGGTGGGGCACGCACTCCGCCGAGTTGATGACGGGTCAGGGTGCAGGAATGCACGTCCTGCTGGCCCCTTCCACCTCGCCGACGCAGGAAGCGCTCGTCGCCAAGCTGACGAGCGTGCTGCCCAAGGTCCGCTTCCACGCGTGGGAGTCGGTGCACCGCGACCAGGAGCTGAAGGCTGCGGCCACGGCCTTCGGCAAGGCGCTCGACCAGCACGTCGACTTCAGCAAGGCCGACGTGGTCGTCGCCCTCGACAGCGACTTCCTGGGTCTCGACGGCCCGAGCCTCCGCTCGGCACGCCAGTGGGCGAGCCGACGCAAGCTGCAGGCGGCAACGGACAACGTCAGCCGTCTCTACGCCGTCGAGTCGACGTTCTCGACCACCGGCACCATGGCCGACCACCGCTTCCGCGTCCGCGCACAGGACGTGGCCGAGGTCGCCAAGGCCCTCGCCGCGGAACTGGGCGTAGGTGGTGACCTTGCAGCCGTCGTCCAGAAGAGCGCCAAGTTCACGCACAACGGCAAGAACTGGGTCGAGATCGTCGCCAAGGACCTGAATGCGAACCGCGGCAAGTGTGTCGTGGTCGCCGGTCCGCGCCAGCCTGCCGCAGTGCAGGCGCTGGTGCACGCGATCAATGCACAGCTCGGCGCGCTCGGCACGGTGGTGAACTTCACCGCCACGCCCGCGAGCGTCGCCGGCAGCCGCGTCGACGACCTCACGGCCCTTGCCAACGCCATGGGCGCCGGCGAGGTGAAGACGCTCGTGATCGCCGGCTCCAACCCGGCCTACGACGCGCCGGCCAACCTCCAGTTCGCCAAGCTGCTCGCCGACGGCAAGGTGGCCAACACCGTGCACCTCGGCGGCTACGACGACGAGACGGGCCAGCTGTGCCAGTGGCACTTCCCCCTCGCGCACGAGCTCGAGGCGTGGGGCGATGCCCGCGCCTACGACGGCAGCCTGTCGGTCACGCAGCCTCTCGTCGCCCCGCTGCACGGCGGTCTCAGTGCGATCGAGTTGCTCGGATGGCTCTGCGACCACCCCGCCCTGCAGTCGGCCCCGCCCCGTCGCGACGGCACCCTCGGCCACGAGGTGGTGCGCGAGACGTGGAAGGCCGTTGCCGGCGCGGCCGTGGACTTCGAGTCGCTGTGGGCCACGACGGTCCACGACGGCGTGCTCGCCAACTCGGCCAGCGCCCCGGAGACGGTGAACCTCAACGGCGCCGCGGTTGCGGCTGCCGTGCGCGAGATGCCTGCAGCCGTCGACGGCTGGGAACTCGTGCTGCGCGCCGACTCCAAGATGTGGGACGGCCGCTACGCCAACAACTCCTGGATGCAGGAGCTGCCCGAGAACCTCACCAAGCTGGTGTGGGACAACGCGCTGCTGATGAGCGCGCGTGGCGCCGAGGAGCTCGGCGTCGCCAACGGTGACCTGGTGACGGTTGCCGCGGACGGTGGCTCGATCACGGCTGCTGCCTGGGTGCTCCCGGGTCATGCCGAGAAGAGCCTGACGATCGGTCTCGGCTGGGGCCGTCGCCTGGGTGCCGACTGCAAGGTTGCCAAGGGCGCTGGCTTCGACGCTGGCCCGGTCCGCACAGCCGACCGCCAGTGGATCGTGCCCGGCGTCAAGGTGAGCAAGGCCGGTGGCGCGTACAAGCTCGTGTCCGCACAGGACCAGGGCACCATGGCCGGCCGCGCCATCGTGCGCGAGGCCACCAAGGAAGAGTTCGCAGCCGACCCGCTGTGGGCCCCCAAGATGTCGCCGCTCTACCAGGCAGCGCTCCTCAAGGGGAAGACCGAGGACGACATCAACAAGTCGCTGTGGGAGGAGCGTGGCTACCTCCTGGGCGACAAGAGCAAGGACCCCGAGGTCGCCGCGTCGCCCTACCAGTGGGGCATGGCCATCGACCTCAACGCCTGCACCGGTTGCAGCGCGTGCGTGGTTGCCTGCGCCTCCGAGAACAACATCCCGATGGTCGGCAAGACGCAGATGGCGCGCGGCCGCGAGATGTTCTGGCTCCGCACCGACCGGTACTTCACCGCGAAGGGAACGAGCTTCACGGACAAGCTGGCGGTGGCCGAGGACCCGAAGGTTGCCCACATGCCGGTGCCGTGCATGCAGTGCGAGAACGCGCCCTGCGAGTCGGTGTGCCCGGTGGGCGCCACGATGCACAGCCCCGAAGGCCTCAACGACATGGCCTACAACCGCTGCATCGGCACGCGCTACTGCAGCAACAACTGCCCTTACAAGGTGCGCCGCTTCAACTACCTCGACTACGTCGGGGACGTGCCGGACACGCGCCGCATGGCGTTCAACCCGGACGTCACGATCCGCAACCGCGGCGTGATCGAGAAGTGCACCTACTGCGTGCAGCGCATCAACGGTGCGCGCATCACGGCCAAGCTGCAGAAGCGCCTCATCCAGGACGGTGAGGTGCAGCCCGCGTGCGGCCAGGCGTGCCCGACCCAGGCGATTGCCTTCGGCAACCTGCTGGACCCCAACAGCAAGGTCTCCAAGCTCAAGCAGGTGCCGCTGAACTACGGCGTGCTCTCCGACCTCAACACCAAGCCGCGCACGACCTACCTCGGGCGCATCAGGAACATCAACCCGGAGCTGTCCTGAGATGACCTCCATCACCGTTCTGGACGAGCCCGAGAATCCGCTGCGCCGGGCCCCGCTGGTCGAAGGCAAGAACAACTTCGCCTCGGTCACCGACATCGTCGCCCGCGTCGCCGAGAACCGGCCCGCGCGCGGCTGGTACCTGATGTTCGGCATCGCCATCGCACTGCTGCTCAACCTGGGGGCCATGATCGGCTACCTGGTGTTCACGGGCGTCGGCGTGTGGGGCAACAACGTGCCGGTCGGCTGGGCATGGCCCATCGTGAACTTCGTGTTCTGGATCGGCATCGGCCACGCCGGCACCCTGATCAGCGCGATCCTCTTCCTGTTCCGGCAGAAGTGGCGCACGTCGATCAACCGCGCGTCCGAGGCCATGACCATCTTCGCGGTCATGGCAGCAGGCATCTTCCCTGCCATCCACGTGGGCCGCATCTGGGTCATCTACTGGGTGTTCCCGCTGCCCAACCAGATGGCCATGTGGCCCAACTTCAAGAGCCCGCTGCTCTGGGACGTGTTCGCGGTCAGCACCTACTTCACGGTGTCCGCGCTGTTCTGGTTCGTCGGCCTGATCCCGGACCTCGCCACCTTCCGTGACCGCGCGGCCAAGTCCGGCCGCGTGCTCGCGGCCAAGCTGTACGGCGCCTTCGCCTTCGGCTGGCACGGCTCCAACCGCCACTGGCTGCACTACGAGAAGGCCTACCTGATCCTGGCCGCACTGAGCACGCCGCTCGTGCTCTCGGTGCACTCGATCGTGTCGTTCGACTTCGCGGTGTCCATCCTCCCCGGCTGGCACACGACGATCTTCCCGCCCTACTTCGTCGCAGGCGCGATCTTCAGCGGCTTCGGCATGGTGCTGACGCTGATGATCCCGGCGCGCAAGTGGCTCGGGTTGCACGACCTGATCACGCTCAACCACCTCGACAACATCGCCAAGATCCTCCTGCTGACGGGCACCATGGTGGGCTACGCCTACGCGATGGAGTTCTTCATCGCGTGGTACTCCGGCGTCGAGTACGAGCAGTTTGCGTTCATCAACCGCGCGTTCGGTCCGTACGCCTGGGCCTACTGGATCATGATCGCGTGCAACGTGATCAGTCCGCAGATCTTCTGGTCGAGGAAGGCGCGTACCAGCATCCCGGTCCTGTTCGTCCTGTCGATCGTCATCAACATCGGCATG
>JBEGVB010000212.1:0-10453 GCA_041178545.1 Planctomycetota bacterium | reverse complement strand
TCGGCCACCTCGCACGCCACGCCCTCGCGATGGAGCGCGAGCGCCAGCAGCGAGGCGCTGCGCCGCTCCCCGGTGGCGAGCAGTTCGGCGAGCGCATGCGGATCGGGCGCCGCGCCGTGGTCGCGTGCCTCGGCCAGCAGCCGGTCGGTCGTGCCGCGGGTGGCCGACACCACGGCCACGAGGCGCTGCCCGGCGCGCACGCGCGCATGGATCGCGCGCGCGACCGTGGCCACGGCATCGTCGTCGCGCAGCACCGAGCCGCCGAACTTGAGGACCTGCAGGCCCTGGCTCACGGCGCGGGGTTCCACCAGATGCGGCCCTTGCCCTCGATCGCGCGCGCGGCGCGCTCGCGCGTCGCCGCCAGTTCGTCTGCGCCCATCGGCACGAACGCGCGCACCGCGGCCCATGCCGCATCCTGTTCGTTGGGGAACGACAGGCCCAGCAGCGCCACGTCCGGGTCGACCGTGAGCGTGTAGCGCACGCACTCGTCGACCGCGAGGCGCGGCAGCACGGCCTCGGCAGGGCTCGTGCCGCCCGAACTCAGCTTTCCGCGCGGGCGCGCCGTGAGCGGGCGCTGGTAGCCCTCGGTGTCGCCCAGCAGCTTGCCGGCGCCGAAGGTCTTGAAGCAGATCGAACCCACGCCGTGGGCGCGCGCGAGCGGCAGCACCTGCTGTTCGTAGCGCGGGTCGGCATACGGGCCGATGGGGAACATCACGACGTCGCAGGCACCGGAGGCGATGGCGCGGCACAGCACCTCGGGATGGTGGCTGCTGATGCCGCGGAAGCGTGCGCGGCCGCGCTGCACCTCGTGCGCCGCCTGGTCGAGGCCGCCGCGTGGCGCCATCAGCGCATCGAGGTCGGCATGGGTCGAGCAGGCGTGGAACACCAGCAGGTCGACGTGGTCGAGGCCCAGCCGCATGAGGCTCGCGTCCAGTTGCGGCGCCACCGGCTCGTGCAGGTGGTCGACCTTGTCGACGAGGAACACGCGGTCGCGGCGGCCGCGCAGCGCCCTGCCGACGATCTCCTCGCTGTAGCCGTCCTCGTAGTTGGGCGCCGTGTCGACGAGGTTGCAGCCCTCGTCGAGGGCGCGCACGAGCGTTGCCACGCACTGCTCGATGGGCACGCTGCGGTCGGCGAGGTCGCCGATGCCGATGCGGGTGGCGCGGAAGCCCGTGCGGCCCAGCTCGCGGTGGGGGAGGAACGTCATGCGCGGCGCACTCTACCGCGGCACGGGCTCAGTCCGCGGTCGCGGTGGTCACTGGACCGTGACGCGCAGCGCGTTCGACGTGACCACCGGCAGCGGTGCCGTGGAGCCGGGGTCGAGGGCCGCCATCTGGGCGGCAAAGTAGAGCCCCGTGAGGCTCACGTTGCCCGGCACCGGGAAGGGCGTGTAGGTGTGCCCGTCGGTGGTGGCCTGCCGCACGTTGCCCACGCCGATGGTGCTGACGAGCGAGGTGAACGAGTCCGTGTTCTGGAAGCAGTTGGGGGTGCCGGGGATCGCCACCGACGGGAACACGGGGATCACGCCAAGCACCGTGAAGCAGATCGTGCCCGGCGGGAACCCAGTCCCTTCCACGCGGAAGTCGGCGTTGCCGATGAGTGGCACCTCGTTGGTGAACACCGTCCCCAGCGAGCCAACCGAACTCGCGCAGGGAGGGCCGAAGGGGACGGCGCCCTGCTGGTCGAGGAGACCGCAGTAGAAGCGGACGCGCAGCGCCTGGTTGTTGTCCTGGTTCCACGTGCCGTTGTAGAAGCGCTTCGCCGGGAACAGCGTGGTGCCCGAGGGGTCCGCAGGGACGGAGGTCCAGCCCGGTTCGGTGAGCATCACCCAGTAGCCGGTACCGGCCGCCATGGTCACCGGCTGGTCGAGGTTGGTGCCCTGCCACACGAGCTGGGTGGAAGACTTCCACGAGCCACCGCCGAGGCGGGTTCCCGGGAAGCCGGGGTTGGCAGGGTCGTCGGTCCAGATCTCCAGCTTCAGGTACTCGCCGCGTTGGGTCGGGTACTGGTTGCGGAGCAGCATGGTGAGCGACTGCACCACCGTCGTGGTCGCGGGCGTCACGAACCACATCACCCTTCCTGCAGTGGGGTAGGCATAGCCACCGTAGATGGCCGAGTAGATCTGCGTGCCCACGTCGTTGTAGGCGAGGCAGGGAGCCGACTGTGCCGCAAGCTGCGGGAGGAGTCCGAGGGACAGCGCGAGTGCGTACAGGTTCCGGTTCATGTGTGGCTCCGTGGGACGGGGCGGTGCGGCAGCGGCAGGTGGACCCACCGGAGCCAAGGGCGTTGCCGCACACCTCGTCAGGGCCGCGAGCATACCAGTCCAGCGGAAGGTTGCCGTGGGGCCTCGCCCTGCGGCCCCTCCCACGGCCCGGAGGGCAGTTCTGACAGGCATGGGCGGGCGGGCCAGCGGTTACGAATGCACCTGCATGCGCGTCCTGTCCGCCATCCTGCTGCTCGCTGCTGCGGCACTCGCCCAGACGCGCCACAACGTGCTGCTGGTGGTCGCCGACGACCTCGGTGTCGACTACGTGGCTGCCTACAACGAGGGCACCAACCCGCCACCCACGCCCACTCTCAGCGCGCTTGCCGCGCGCGGCGTGTTGTTCCGCAACGCCTGGGCCAACCCCAGTTGCTCGCCCACGCGCGCGTGCCTCCAGACCGGGAGGTACCCGTTCCGCACCATGGTGGGGCGCTGGATCGGCCACACGCAGTCGCCACAGAACGTGGGACTGCTGGAGCAGAAGGAGGTCACCATCCCCGAGGTGCTCGACCGCGCCGGCAGCGGCTACGCGCACGCGCTCGTCGGCAAGTGGCACCTGCACGATGCCTTTGCTCCCGCGGACAACCCGCGGCGCGTGGGCGGCTACTCCCACTTCGCAGGCCTGCTGGAGGGGCAGGTCCCCAGCTACACCAACTGGACCCGCTACGTGAACGGCGTGGGCACGCCCACCACGACCTACTGCACCACGCAGGTCACCGACGACGCCATCGCGTGGATCCAGGCACAGACGCAGCCGTGGGTCTGCGTCGTGACCCACCAGGCTCCGCACATCCCCTACCACGCACCGCCCGCACACCTGCACACGCAGAACCTGACCGGACTCACCCCGCACCCCACCACGCACACACCAGCCAACATCCCGTTCTATCGGGCGATGGTGCAGTCGCTGGACACCGAGCTGGGCAGGCTGTTCGCGACGCTGGGCCCCGCCCTGATGGCCCAGACCAACGTCGTGTTCATCGCCGACAACGGCACCGTGCAACAGCAGTCGGTGGCGCCCTTCAGCGGCACCCGGTCCAAGGGCACTCCCTACGAGGGCGGCGTCAACGTGCCGCTGATCGTGGCCGGGCCCGCAGTGGTGCAAGGCGGCCGCGAGGTCGGTGCGCTCGCGTGTTCCACCGACGTGTTCCGCACCGTGCTGGAGCTCACGGGCGCAGCGTCCCACGTGCCGCCGCACGTGCCCAACGACAGCGTGAGCCTGGTGCCCTACCTGACCAACCCGGCACAGGCGCCGCTGCGCACCTTTGCCTACACCGAGGAGTTCACCGGCACCGCGTGGCCGGCGCCCGAGACGAACGGCCACGCCACGATCCGCAATGCGCGGTTCAAGCTGGTCCGGCGCTTCGGTGGCGGCGCGAGCGAGTTGTTCGACCTGCTCAACGACCCGTGGGAGCTCACCAACCTGTTCGCCAGCAGCGACCCGGTTGTGGCCCAGAACCGTGCTGCGCTCGCTGCCGAGATCGACCGGTTGCGGGCGCAGGGTGCCACCGACGACTTCGGCGTGTACGGCCCCGCCACCTGCATCGGTTCGTCGGGTGTCCCCACGATCGGTGGCAGTGGCAGCGCGGTCGCGGGGGGCTCCTTCACGCTCACGCTTGCCGGTGCCGCCCCGGCCACCTTCGCCTTCTCCTCCCTCGGCTGGTCGTGGCAGGCCCACAACGGCATGAACCTGCCGCTCAGCCTCGCGGTGGTGGGTGCGAACCCCGGCTGCATGCTGTCCTCCTCGCCGGACACCTTCAGCTCGACGCTCACCTCGGCCGCAGGCACGGCCACACGCTCGACTCCGGTGCCCGCCAACCCTGCCCTCGTGGACGTGAGCGTCTTCAGCTCGTGGGTCGTGCTCGACCGGCTCGCGCCCGCGAACCCCGCAGGAATTGTCTGCACCAACGCCATCGGCATCCGCATCGGGACCTGAGCCCCGTGTGGCGTTCGCGGTCGTGGGACGCGACCATGCGCAGCATGCATGCTGCCGCACGCCCAGCCGTCCTGTCCCTTGCCATCCTGCTCTCTGGCTGCCAGTCCCTGCGCTACGACCTCGACGCCGTCCCGGTCCCGGTGAGCGCAAAGGCTCCCGCTGCCGGCGAGCCCAAGGGCGAGGCCTTCACCCGCAAGGAGAAGGACGTGCTCTGGTTCCACGGCTTGTTCGGTCGCTCGCGCGCCGACGTGCCGGCGATGGTGACCGAGGCCGCGCAGGGCGCCGAGTCCGTCGCGAGCCTGCGCGTGACCATGGCAGGCAGCTTCCACGACTGGCTGCTCACGCACCTGTCGCTCGGCCTCGTGCGCATGAAGACCGTGACGGTCGAGGGTGTTGCCGTCCGTCGGGCAGAACCTGCTGCCGCCCCGGCCCGCTGAGGACCGAGCCCGCTGCGTGCACGCGCATGCGCCATCGGGTTATGGTGCGCGCTGCGTGAAGCCCAGCACCCTCGTCCTCGGAGTTGCTGCCGCGACTGCCGCCTGCGCGGCGGTGGTGGGGCCCGACCGTGGGGGAGAACGGGGCGCGGGCGCGGACCGTGTCGACTTCCAGCGCGACGTGCGCCCGATCCTCGCGGACCGTTGCTTCCAGTGCCACGGGCCCGACGAGGCGAAGCGCGAGGCGGACCTCAGGCTCGACACGGAGGAGGGCGCACGTGCAGCACTTGCCGAAGGCATCCACGCGGTCGTGCCGGGCAGGCCCGAGGCCAGTGAACTCGTTGCGCGCATCCACAGCACCGACCCCGACGAGGTCATGCCGCCGCCCAGCCTCAAGCGGCCGCTGGACGCGCGCGAACGCGAGGTGCTGGTGCGTTGGGTCGCGCAGGGCGGTGCCTACGAGCCGCACTGGGCCTTCGTGGCGCCTCGCGCGCATGGGCTGCCCGCGGTCGCCGACAGCGGGTGGGTGCGCGACCCGCTCGACGCGCACGTGCTTGCAGCGCTCGAGAGCCGCGGTCTCGCGCCCGAGCCACAGGCCGACCCCCTGCTGCGGTTGCGTCGCGCGTCGCTCGCCCTCACCGGCCTGCCGCCCACGGTGGCAGAGGCCGATGCCTTTGCTGCCGACCCGAGCGAGGCGGCATTCGCTGCCCGCGTCGACGCCATGCTCCAGGGCGACCGCGCAGCGGAGCACATGGCGCTCACGTGGCTCGACCTGGCGCGGCATGCCGACACCTACGGCTACCAGACCGACGGGACCATGTTCAGCTGGCCCTGGCGTGACTGGCTGCTGCGTGCGCTGCGGTCCAACATGCCCTACGACCAGTTCGTCACGGATGTCGTGGCCGGCGACCTGAAGCCGGGAGCCACCGTGGACGACAGGGTGGCCACGGCCTTCCACCGCCTGCACCGCATGACCGAGGAAGGCGGTTCCATCGCCGAGGAGTTCCGGCAGGAGGGCATTGCCGACCGCGTGAGCACGTTCGGCACCGCGTTCCTCGGCCTGACGATGGAGTGCGCGCGCTGCCACGACCACAAGTACGACCCGGTCCCGGCGCGCGACTTCTATGCACTGGGTGCGATGTTCGGCTCGGTCGACGAGAACGGGCTCAAGCCCTATGCCCTGCACGTGAACGCGCCGCCGCCGTACGTCCGGCTGGCCACGCCCGAACAGCAGGCGCGCACGGCCCAGCTGGAGGCGGCCGTGGCGGCAGCGCAGGCTGAACTCGACCGCGTGCGCGGCGCAGCACTGGCGGGGTTCGGTGCGAGTGGCATGCAGCTCCCCGTGGTCGCGGTGCCGCCGCCCGTGGCCCACTACCCGTTCGAGTCGCTGGAGCAGGGGCTCACGCCCAACACGGCCACCGAGGGCAAGCCGGCGTCCACCGACCGCCACCGACCGGAACAGCTGGGCGCCGTGGCGCTCGGCGACGGCCGCAGTGGCAGGGCCGTGCACTTCGACGGCGACGGTGGGCTCTGGCTCGACGGCGTGGGCGGCATCGGCCGCCACGACGAGGTGTCGATCGCGATGTGGATCCGTCCCGGCGAGCACAACGCGCGCGCAGCCGTCGTGCACGCATCGGGCTTCTACACGCAGGACGCGGATGCATCCGGCATCGAGCTCGAACTCGTCGACGGCAGGCTGCGTTGGAGCGCGATCCACCTCTGGCCCGGATCCGCCGCGAGCGTGCGCACGCGCGAACCGTTGCCGGTGGGCAACTGGACCCACGTGGTCGTGACGTGGGACGGTTCGTCGCGCGCCGCAGGGCTGCGCATCCACCTCGACGGCCGGGTCGCGGACACCGAGGTGGTGCGCGACGCCCTCGACGGCCCGCTCAAGGGCAACGTGCTTGAGGTCGGGTCGCGGTCGCGCGGCAACGGCTTCCGCAGCGGTGCGGTCGACGAGCTGCGCGTGTGGCGCACGGCACTCACCAGCCAGCAGGCCCGGCTGGTCGCGCTTGCCGACGGGATCGAGGGCGAGCTCGACGCCGCAGGCATGGCCGACCACGTGGTCGACGGTACCGATGCATCGATGGCGGCGGCGCGCCAGCGCGTGCGCGCGGCCCAGCGCGAGCTGGCCGCCCACCTCGACGCGATCCCCACGTTCGTCTGCATGGCCGACTCGCCGTGGGCGGCACCCACGTACGTGCTCAAGCGGGGGGCATACGACCAGCCCGACCTCTCGCAGCCGGTGCAGCCCGGTGCCGTCGAGGCAGTGCTGCCGTTCGGCCCCGACCTGCCGCGCAACCGCGCCGGCCTCGCGCGGTGGATGCTCGACCCGCGCAACCCGCTGGTGGCCCGCGTGGCGGTCAACCGGCTGTGGACCCAGGTGTTCGGCCGCGGGCTGGTGGAGACGGCCGAGAACTTCGGCATGCAGGGTGCTGCCCCGGCCAACCAGGCCCTGCTCGACGCACTGGCCCACGACTTCGTGCACGGCGACGGCACTGCCGGGAGCGCGTGGAACGTGCGCCACCTGCTGCGCCGCATGGTGCTGAGTGCCACGTTTGCGCAGTCCTCGGCGGCCAGCGGCGCGAAACGCGAGGCCGACCCCACGAACGCGTTCCTCGCGCGCGGCCCCGTCGTGCGGCTCGGCGCCGAGGCGCTGCGCGACCAGGCGCTGTCCGCCAGCGGCCTGCTGGTGGAGAAGCTGGGCGGCCCCTCGGTCATGCCATGGCAGCCGGAGGGCCTCTGGGCCGAAGCAGGGCAGAACGGAAGCTACACGCCAGACCGCGGCGAGGGCGCACACCGGCGCAGCCTCTACACCTTCCGCAAACGCACGGTGCCGACCCCCAACCTGCAGGCTTTCGACGCAGGGTCGCGCGAGGCCTGCATGCCGCGCCGCAGTGCGACCAACACGCCGTTGCAGGCACTCGTGGTCCTCAACGACCCGGTGTTCGTGGAGTGTGCCGTGGCGCTTGCCCGTCGCGTGACGGGCGAGGCCACCGACCGGGCCCAACGCATCGAGCGATCCTTCCGCCACGTGTGCACGCGCTTCCCCACGGTGGAGGAACGTGCGGCGCTCGCGGACCTGGCCGGGGCGCAGCGCGCCCGCTACGCGGCAGCACCTGCGGATGCCAAGGCCTTCTGCGGCAGCGAGGATCCCGACCTCGCGAGCCTTGCTGCCGTGTGCACGGCGATCCTCGCCTCGGACGGGGCCATGGTGTCGCGATGAACCACCCGTTCCTACTCGACCGCAGGCAGTGGCTGCACGGTGCCGGGCTAGGCCTCGGCGCACTCGCACTCGCCGACATCGTGCACCCCGGTGCGCTGCAGGATCCCGTGCCGCACGGCGGCCTGCACCTCGCGCCGAAGGCGAAGCGCGTCATCTACCTGTTCCAGTCCGGCGGGCCCTCGCAGTTCGAGACCTTCGACCCCAAGCCAGGCATGCGTGCACACCACGGCAAGCCGCTGCCCGACAGCGTGCGTGCGGGCCAGCGCCTCACCGGCATGAGCGGCAACCAAGCCGTGCTGCCGGTTGCCGCGCCGTTCTGCGAGTTCGGTCGCCACGGCGCGAGCGGCACCGAGGTGAGCTCCCTGCTGCCGCACACGGCCCGCATCGTCGACCGGTTGTGCGTGCTGCGTGCGGTGCACACCGAGGCGATCAACCACGACCCGGCGATCACCTACCTCTGTTCCGGCAACCAGGTGGCGGGCCGGCCGTCGATGGGCGCGTGGCTCAGCTACGGCCTCGGCTCGATGAATGCCGACCTGCCTGCCTTCGTCGTGCTGGTGTCCAAGGACGCCTCGCGCGACCAGCCGTTGTACGCGCGGCTGTGGGGATCGGGATTCCTGCCCAGCGAGCACCAAGGCGTGCAGTTCCGCTCGGGCAAGGACGCGGTGCTGTTCCTCTCCAACCCTGCTGGCGTGGGCCCCGACGACCGCAGGGCCGTGCTCGACGCGATGCAGCGCATTGCCGCGGACGCAACGGCCCGCGAGGGGGATCCCGAGGTCGCCGCGCGCATGGCGCAAGCCGAACTCGCCTTCCGCATGCAGGTCAGCGTGCCGAAGGCCACCGACACGAGCGGCGAGAGCGCGGCCACCTTCGAGCGCTACGGCCCGTCCTCCCGGGATCCCGGCACCTTCGCGGCCAACTGCCTGCTGGCACGCCGGCTCGTCGAACGCGGCGTGCGCTTCGTGCAGCTGTTCCACCAGGGCTGGGACCAGCACGGTTCGCTGCCGGGCGGCATCAGCCACCAGTGCCGGCAGACCGACCAGCCCGCAGCTGCGCTGGTCGAGGACCTCGCCGAGCGCGGCCTGCTGGACGAGACGCTGGTGGTCTGGGGCGGCGAGTTCGGGCGCACGGCCTACTGCCAGGGCCGCATGACCGCCAACGACTACGGCCGCGACCACCACCCGCGCTGCTTCAGCATGTGGCTGGCGGGCGGCGGCATCCGTCCCGGCCACGTGCACGGCAGTACCGATGACTTTGGCTACAACGTGGTCGACGGCGGCGTCCACGTGCACGACCTGCACGCGACCATGCTGCACCTGCTGGGCATCGACCACGAGCGGCTCACGCACTTCTTCCAGGGCCGCCACTACCGGCTCACCGACGTGGCTGGCCGCGTCGTGCGCGAGATCCTTGCCTGACGGGGCGCGCGCAGTTCTGCGCGCTTGCTTCGTGCGCACGAGGGCGCCACCCTTGCGCCATGAGCCACGAGCCGAGTCGTCGCCAGTTCGTCCGTTCGTCGGTGGTCACCCTCGGTGCGCTGGGCGCCGCCGGCTGTGCGGGAACGAGCCGTGCGGTCTGGGCGGGTGATGCCGTGCCACAGCAGGGCATCGCGCCCACGCCGCTCGTGCGGCCGCCGCACCAGGGCAGGATCCGCGTCGGGATGATCGGGTTCGGCGTGCGCGGCCGCGAGGTCCACGGCGGCTTCCTCGCCGACGAACAGGTCGACATCGTGTCCGTGTGCGACGTGGTGGCGGCCCGTGCGCAGGAGGGCAAGCGCCTCGTCGACGAGAAGCGCGGTGCGGGCACGTGCAGCATCGTGCCCAACTGGCGCGCGATCGTGGCCGACCGCAGCGTGGATGCCGTGGTCGTCACCACGCCCGACCACTGGCACGCCGAGCCGTCCATCGCCGCTGCACTCGCTGGCATCCACGTCTACTGCGACAAGCCGCTCTCGCTCACGATCGTCGAGGGTCGCGCCATCGCTGCGGCCGCCCGTGCAGGCGGCATCTGCTTCCAGACCGGCTCGCAGCAGCGCAGCGAGTACAACCACAACTTCGTGCGCGCTGCCGAGGCGGTGCGCAACGGCCGCATCGGCCACGTGCGCCGCATCACGATCCACACCGGCAACCCGCCCGTCCCCTGCGACCTTCCCGAGGAGCCGCTGCCGCCGGGCATCGACTGGGACGCGTGGCTCGGCCAGGCGCCTGCGCGCGGCTTCAACAAGGTCCTCTGCCCCGAGGGCATGCACGGCCACTACCCCGACTGGCGCCGCTTCCGCGAGTACTGCAACGGCGGGCTTGCCGACATGGGTGCGCACCACTTCGACATCGCGCAGTGGGCGCTCGGGATGGATGCGAGCGGTCCGCGCCACGTGCTACCCCCGGCGGACGGGGCGAGGAAGGGCTTGCGGCTCGTGTACGCGAACGGCACCGAGATGGTGCACGGCGGCCCGACCGACTGCACCTTCGAGGGCACGCACGGGACCATCGAGTGCTCGCGCGACCACGTCAGGGCCTACCACGGGCTCGACCGCAGCGCGCCCGACGCGCCCGAGCTGCTTGCCCCGCCGCGGGAGGGCGAGGTGCGGCTACCGC
>JBEGVB010000211.1:0-10057 GCA_041178545.1 Planctomycetota bacterium | reverse complement strand
TGGCGGGCGTAGAAGTCTGGCCGGGGCGAGAGGTGGTTGCGGCACGAGGACCGCGGGCAACGAGGCGGAACGAAACTGCGAAGATCCATGCAAGGGCTCCTGACCGCGGCGGGAGTCGCCGCTCGGTCAGGACCCTGTGCGCAGGAACCGCCTCAGGTCGCAGACGAACCCAGTTCGGACATCTGGATTCGTTTATGGTCCCCCCCGTGCCCGCCACCCGCCTCCTCCTCACCCTCGTCGCGAGCCTCCTGACCTGCGCCTTGTCCCTTGCACAGGACCCGGAGGACGAATGGGCCCAACAACTGCAGGAGGCACAGCAGCGACTCCGCGCCGGCAAGCTGAGTGCGGCCCAGTCCTTGTTCGACGACCTGCTTGCCGCTGCGGAAGAAGAACCGGAGGCCTCGGCCCCCAGCGCACGTGTCGTGGAGGCTGCACAGTCCGGGCTCTGGCAGATCGACTTGCGCCGCGGTCGCTACGAGGCCGTGCTGACGGCACTGGAGGGCCTGCAGGCAGAACGCCGGGCGCAGCGCGAACACCTGCTGCTGGCAGCAGCCGCCTGCAGCGCACTGGGTCGCTACGAGGAGTCGGTCCGGTTGCTCGTGCAGCAGCGGGACGCACTTCCCGACGACATGGAGACCCGCTACCTGCTGGGAGCCACGTTGCACGATGCCGGACGGCGCAAGGCTGCGCGCGCGGAGTGGGAGGCGGCGATCGCGCTGCCGCGCCCGACGACTCCCACGGGTCTGGCGTTCCTCGGACGCTGCCACTGGCGTCTGGGCGGGCGCGCCAACCTCGAGACGAGCAGCCAGTGTCTCGCCGAGGCGCTGCAGCAGCAGCCCGACCAGGCAGAAGCCCGTGCGACGCTGGGCGCACTCAAGTTCGAGGCCTATGGCGAGGCCATGGGTTTCCCCAGCGGTGAGCGGGACCTCCGCAAGGTGCTGGAGGAGAACGGGGACGTGGAGGAGGCCTTGCTGACCCTCTACCGGATCCGACGCAACAACTTCACGTTGGATCCCGCGAAGACGGAACAACTGCTCGAGCGGGCGCTGGCGCAGAACCCGCGCTCGGTGCCCGCCCTGGTGCTCCAAGGCGAGGGCGTTCTGGACGACCGTCGCTTCGTCGAGGCCGCGGAGGTGCTGGACCAGGCACTTGCAGTCAACCCGAACCACCGTGTCGCCCTGGCGCACCGCGCCGCTGCCGCGCTGGTCCTCAACGACGTGAAGGGCTACGAGTCGTACCGGACGCGTGCCCTGGAGGGGGACGCCCCCTGGGGTGAGGTCGACCGCATCGTGGGCGACCACCTCATCGCCCTCTACCGCTTCGCAGACGCACAACCCTTCCTGCAGGCTGCGCTGGACGCGGACCCCAACATGATTTCCGCGTTGCACGGGCTCGCCAAGTCGCTCGTCTACTGCGGCGAGGGATCCCGCGCCAAGGAACTGCTGCAGCGCGCCAAGTCGCTGGAGGCCGGTCTCGTGAACCCGTGGCGCAACAACATGATTGCCGTGCAGGAACTGCTCGACGAGCAGTACACGGCGGTGGAGAACGAGAGCTTCCGACTGTTGCTGCACCGCGACGACGTGGAAGTGCTGGCGGACTACCTGATGCCCGTGCACCTGCGCGCACTGGAGGTACTTGGGGCGAAGTACGACCACCGCCCCCAGAAGCGCGTGCAGGTGGAGACGTTCCACACCTGGGACGACTTCTCGGTGCGCACGATCGGCTTCCGTGGCTTCACGGCGCTCGGTGCCTGCTTCGGGCCGTTCATCACGTTGGTGTCGCCCGGCGACTCGGACGTGCGCTCGCAGGAGTTCATGTGGGAGGCCACGGTCTGGCACGAGTTCACGCACGTGCTGACGCTCGGGGTCAGTCGGCACCGCGTGCCTCGCTGGCTGACGGAGGGCTTCTCCGTGCACGAGGAGAAGGTGCGCGACCCCGCCTGGGAACGCGGCATGGACCGCGAACTGTTCGACGCCTTCCACAACCGCGACATCCCACCGGTCCGCCTGCTCAACCGGTTGTTCCGCGGGCCGCGGATCCTGTTCGGCTACTACCAGGGCGGTCTGATTGTGGACCTGGTGGCAAGGGACTTCGGCTTCGACAAGGCAGTGGCGTTGCTGGCGGCATTCGGGAAGGACCTCGAGACCGAGGATGCGTTCCGAGAGTCGTTGGGGATCGGAACGGCCGAGTTCGACCGCCGGTTCCTCCGCTACGTGGCCGAGGAGAAGCTGCGTGGCCTGCTGCTCGTGCCGCGCTGGAACGAGTCTGCGATGGAGCGGCTGCAACTGCAGGTGGCACGGGAACCCAAGGACATGGTGGCCCGCACGAACTTGGCATGGGGATTCCTGCAGGCGAACAACCCGGTGGACGCCGGACGCCAACTGGCCGTGGTGCTGCAGGAGGACCCTCGCAACGGCAGTGCGCTGCTGGCGCGTGCTGCGATGCTCGCGCGCCGCGGTGAGCTGGAGCCTGCGCTCGCAGCCTGGCGCGAGGGTTTCGCGGCGGGCGCCGACGACTTCGACAGCCGGATTGCCTGCGGCAAGGTGTTGGAGCGGCAGGGCGACGCTGGCGGGGCAGAGGCGATGTACCGCGCCGCCATGCGTTGCTGGCCGAGCTGCACCGAGCAGGAGGTCGCCCCTGAGCTGCTGCTGGGAGCATTGCTGCGAGCGGACGGTCGCGAGGCCGAGGCCCTGGAACTGCTGCGCTCGTACTGCTCGCGCACGGGCCGCGCCTACGCACCGCGCATGGAGCTTGCGGCTGCCGCTCGCCGCGAGGGCAACCGGGAGGAGGAACTGCGCTGGCTGGTGGAGTGCAACCGGATCGACCCGTTCAGCCGGGAGTTGCACGTGCTCACGGCCGAGGCGCACCTGGCCCTCGGCCGGAAGGGCGAGGCAGCACGTGAGTACGTGGTGGCCGCTGCGGTGCTGCCGGAGCTGGACCGTGCCCGGGTGTTGCGGCGCGGGCCGGCGGAGCCTGTGGACCCCGCGGTGGAGGCTGCTGCACGCGCCGAACTCTGGGCCAAGGCAGCGGTTCTGCACGAGGAGCTCGGTGCGAGGGACCCGGCGCGGGAGCTCTGGGAACGGGTGCTGCGGGACGCCGCCGACAGTCCGTCCGCCGCGCAGGCAAGGGAGCGGCTGGGGCGTTGAGGCGAGTCGGCCCGCGGGCCGACCTCGCGCTTCCTTGGACCGGGCCCCGTCGCTACCTTGCCCGGTCCGCCCCATGCTGCCCTTGGTCCGACAGAGCTGGAACGCCATCCAGAGCGAGCTGTGCCGCCGTTCCGGCCAGGCAGCCTACGACGCCTGGCTTTCGGGCCTGCGTCCGGTGCTGATGGAACGCGGGGTCGTCTTCCTGGAGGCAGGGACGCGCCTGCAGTGCGACCGGGTGCGCCGTCTCTTCAGGCCGCTGCTGGCAGAGCTGCTCTCGGCGGAGATCGGTACGCAGGTGGCAGTGGAGCTGCAGCCTGCCCCGGAGCCCAGTGCACCGGACCTGTCCGAGGTGGGCCCGCAGAACCCGGTGGTGGACGAGAGCAACAAGACGGCCTGGCTGGTGCTGCGCAACCTGCTGACGAGCCGCGCGAGCCTGCCGGGGAACCTGTTCCTCTTCCACGGGGCAGCAGGTTGCGGCAAGACCTTCCTGTTGCAGTGGTGGATCCACCAGCTCCCTGGCAAGCCGATGGTGTTCGACCTGCAGTCGCTGACGAAGGCGTTCCAGGCGGTGCACCGCGACGACCGGGTGGAGCACCTGCGCGAGGAACTGTGCCGCGACCGCACCCTGGTGCTCGACGAGGTGCACCGCGTGGCCGGCAAGGAGCGGCTGCAGCAGTTCCTGGCCGACGTGCTGCGCCAGCGGGATGCCGCAGGTTCGCTCACGTTGCTGGCCTCGCGCTGGCACCCGAAGGAGGTCCGCGAGCTGCAGCCCGGGCTCTGCAGCATCCTGCTCGGCGGGTTCGTGACGAAAGTCGACCTGCCGGGTCCGATGGGTCGCCTCCGGTTCCTGCGTGCGCTGGAGGGCGCCCCGTCGCGCAACGGTCGTGCGGACGCGATCGAGTCGCTGGCTCAGTCGGTGCAGGGCTCGTTCCCCGAGCTGCGTGCCGCATGGGCGGCGCAGCGCGGCGGTCGTCCCGCGAAATACCTGGAGCTGATCGACCCTGCACGGGTGTACCAGCGGGTGCGGGACCGTGTAGCACAGGTGATGGGCCTGACGGCAGCGGACCTTGCCGGGCCGCGCCAGAGCCGCAACCTGTCGCTGGCGCGCAAGGTGATCGCGTACCTCTGTGTGCAGGAGGGCCTGAGCCGGGCCGAGGTGGGGCGCTACCTGAACAGCCGCAGTCGCGCCTCGGTGAGCTACATGACCCTCTCGCTGGAACAGCAGATGGCGGACTCTCCCGAGGTGCGCGCCATGGTGGAGGGCATGCTGTGAGCGGGGCGCGTGGCACCTATGTGGTGCTGGACGGGCCCGACGGCTGCGGCAAGAGCACGCAAGCCGGGTTGCTGGTGGCCCGGCTGCGCTCGCTCGGCCGCACGGTGTTGCACCTGCGCGAGCCTGGCTCGACCCCAGTGGGAGAGCTGCTGCGGTCCCTGCTGCTCGACCAGGAGGTCCGTCTCGAGCCGCTCTCGGAGGCCCTGCTGTTCACGGCGGCCCGCGCCGAGTTGGTGCGCCAGGTCATCGCGCCCGCACTGCAACGCAACGAGGACGTGGTGGTGGAGCGGTGCTTCGTGAGCACGATCGCCTACCAGTGCGGCGGCCACCCACAGGGCGTGGACCGCGAGTTCGTGCTCGAGGTCACACGACGCGCGCACGGCAGCACGATGCCGGACGCGATCCTGGTGCTGGACGTTGCCGCCGAGGTCGCCGCATCGCGCCGCACCGGGCGCCGCGGCGACCGCTTCGAGGAGCGCGGCATGATGTTCCATGCCGCGGTGCGCGATGCCTACCTCGACTACGCACGCACGGACGGCAGCTGCCAGGTGGTGGACGCGAGCCACGGTGCGGAGGCGGTGCACCAGGACCTCTGGCGCCGCGTGGAGCGGTTGCTCCGGTGACCACGGCCTCGGCCGGGCCGGTGCTGCCGATGGGCCAGGGTGCCGAGCTGCAGCGTCTGCTGCGGCTGGCGCGGTCCGGGAAGCTGCCGCACGCGGTCCTGGTGGAGGGGCCCCCGGGCGCAGGCAAGAGCACGGCACTGGGCTGGCTCACAGCGGCGCTGCTGTGCCCCTCGGACATCGACGCAGACGGACCCTGCGGGCTCTGCCGCACCTGCCGCCGTGTCGCGCGGCGCCAGCACCCCGACGTCCACCTGCTGACGCTCCCGGAGGACAAGCACGACATCCCGATCCGTGCGGTGCGCGAGAGCATCGAGGTGCTGTACCTCCGGCCGGTGGAGGGCGGCGCGCGCGTGCTGCAGATCGACCCTGCCGACCGGCTCAACGAGGAGGGGCACAACGCGTTGCTGAAGACGCTGGAGGAGCCCGGGCAGGCCACCTGGCTGCTGCTTGCCACCTCGCACCCCGAGGGCATGCCGCCGACGGTGCTGTCCCGGGTGCAGCGGCTGCGGCTGCGTCCGCTGGAGGACTCGCTGCTGGCCGCAGAGCTGCGGCGCCGACTCCCTGACCGTGCGGCACTGCACGCGCGTGCCGTCGAACTGGCACAGGGAAGCCTTGGTTTCGCGCTCGCCCTCTGCTCGCCGCAGTCTGCGCTGCACCACGAACTGGTCGCGCTGGTCCTGGATGCCGGTGCCGGCCTGAAGCCGGTGGAGACGGCCCGCCGGGCGCTGGAGGGTGCGGGGACGGGGCGCGACGCCGCTGCGGCTGCCCAGGGCTTCCTGGCGGTGTTCCGTGCGTTGGTGCAGCAGCGGATGCGCCAGGGGGTGGCTGCTGCAGGGCTGGCAGGGGCGGAGCCCTGGGCCCGCCTGCTGGAACACGCCCTGGACGCAAGCCGGGACCTGGACCTGCACATCCCGGCAGACCAGGCCCTCTCGGGCATGCTGCTGCGGGTGCTGGGCGACCGCCGCTGAGGCTGTCCGGTCCGGCCGTGCCGGACCCGCTCAAGGGCGGCCCCTGCCGGGCCGATAGCACGGGGGCCTGAGTTGCTCAGGTCCACTAAGGCCCTCGGGTACCCAAGGGTCCCCGGGCACTTCCCCAACGACCATGGCCACTGCCACCGAACACGACCTGCTCGAGGAGAAGATCCTCGAGGTCCAGCAGCGCGACCGCAGGTTCGCCCGCAACGCCTACTTCTTCGTCCTCGACGGGCTCGACCACACGATGGCGAGGCTCGGCCGTGACGCCCTCACCGGCGAGGACCGCCACGTGGGTGCCCGCGAACTGCTCGAGGGTCTCCGCGACCACGCAGCCGAGCTGTTCGGCCCGCTTGCCACGCTGGTCTTCGCCCGCTGGGGTGTCCACGGTTCGGAGGACTTCGGCGAGATCGTCTTCAACCTGATCGATGCCGGACTGTTGAGCCGCCGTGAGAGCGACTCGCGCCTCGACTTCAGTGACGGCGTCGACTTCGACCGCGCGTTCGCGGACAAGCACCGCGAGCAACTCGCCCGGATCCGCGAGCACCGCAGCTGAGGCGCTGGCAGTACCCGGCACCGCCGCGTAGAAGGGCGCAAGGAGCCCATCCATGCGCGAGCTGCTGCGGTTCGGAGTGTTCTTCCCGTTGGTCCTGTGCGTCCATGCCCTCGGCCAGGAAGCCACGGGTTGGCAGCGGCCGCCGGAGCCCATCGCACGCCTGGTGGACGCAGAGCCGCTGCCCACGGTCGGGCTGAGTCCCTGCAGGCGCTGGTTGGTGATGGCCCACCGCGAGGGCATGCCCTCGATCGAGGTCCAGGCCCGTGTGCACCGCAAGCTGGCAGGGTTGCGCATCGACCCGTTGGTGCAGGGGCCGCAGCTCGGGGCCCGCACGACGAGGATCGTGCTTCGTTCCGTTGCAGACGGCACCGAGTGGGTGCTGCCGCTCGGCGAGGGACACTGGCTCGGGACCGAGTGGTCGGCCGACGGCGCGTGGGTCGCGGCGCCGCGCGCGACGGACAAGGGCATCGAGCTCTGGCTGGTGGACGTGGAGAAGCGCGCTGCCACGCTCGTTCCCGGCGTGCGACTGAACGCCGTGCTGGGCGACCCGGTGCGGTGGATGCCCGACCAGCGCACCTTGCTGTGCACGCTCTCGCTGGGCGGCAGCGAACCTCCTGCGCCCAAGGCGCCCACGGGCCCCGTGGTGCAGGAGAACCGCGGCACCAAGGCGCAGGTCCGCACCTTCCAGGACCTGCTGCAGGACGACCACGACGCAGCGTTGTTCGACTTCCACGCGACCTCGCAGCTCGCCCTGGTGGACCTCGCGGGTGCGGTCACCAAGGTCGGGGCTCCCGCGCGGGTGGCGTCCACGGCTCCGTCGCCGGACGGCTCGCTGCTGCTGGTCTCCACCGTCGATAAGCCGTTCTCCTACCTGGTCCCGGTCAGCAGCTTCCCGCGCCGCACGGCGGTGTGGGACCTGCAGGGCAGGACGGTGCAGCAGGTCGCGGAGCAGCCGCTGCAGGAGACGGTGCCCATCGGCGGTGTGCCGACGGGACCGCGTGGGGTGCGCTGGCTGCCGAGCCAGCCCCGCACCCTGGTGTGGACCGAGGCCCTCGACGGCGGCGACCCCAAGGCCAAGGTTGCGCTCCGGGACGCCGTGCGGACCTGCGTTGCCGGCGCCGAGCCCGTGGACTGGCTCCGGACCGAGCACCGCGCGCAAGGACTGCAGTTCGGTGAGGACGGGGTGCTCGCGTTGCTCACCGAGTTCGACCGCAACACGCGCAGGCAGCGCACCTGGCGGCTGGATGCAGTCGACCGGGCCAAGGCCCCGCAGCTCCTGTTGGAACGTTCCACGCAGGACGCGTACGGGGACCCAGGCCAGCCGGTGGTGCGCACGGACGCGCGTGGACGCACCTTCCTGCGTCAGGACGGCACTGCCGTCTACCTCGCAGGGCAGGGTGCGACGAAGGACGGCGACCTGCCGTTCCTGGACCGCTGGGACCTCGCCACCAACGAGAAGCAGCGCTTGTTCCAGTGCGCGGACGGTCGGTACGAGACGTTCGTCGCGTTCCTCGATGCAGATGGCAGTCGCATCCTCGTGGGCAGCGAGTCACCCAAGGAGCCGCGCAACAGCTTTGCCGTGGACCTCGCGAACCCGGACCGGTCCCGGTGGCAGCAGCTGACCACGTTCGTCGACCCTGCCGCGGAACTGACCGCCAAGGTGCAGAAGATCCTGCTGCGCTACCAGCGTGCCGACGGCGTGCCGCTCAGCGGCACGCTCTACCTGCCGCCCGACTGGCAGCCGGGCAGGAAGCTGCCGGTGCTGGTGTGGGCCTACCCGCAGGAGTTCAACCAGGCCTCCGACGCAGGCCAGGTGCGCGGTTCCCCGAACCGCTACGTGCGCCTCGGCGGCACGTCGCACCTCTGGCTGCTGCTTGCCGGGTATGCCGTGCTCGACGACGCGGCCATGCCCATCGTCGGCCCGGTCCGCACCGCCAACGACACGTTCGTGCAGCAGCTCACCTGGAACGCAGAGGCTGCCGTCGAGGCGCTCGTTGCCCATGGCGTGGGTGAGCGCGGCAACATGGCGGTCGCAGGCCACAGCTATGGCGCGTTCATGACCGCCAACCTGCTGTGCCACACCGACCTGTTCGCCACCGGCATCGCGCGCAGCGGTGCCTACAACCGCACGCTCACGCCCTTCGGCTTCCAGAACGAGGAGCGCACCTACTGGGAGGCACCCGAGGTCTACCAGGCGATGTCGCCCTTCGCCAACGCCCACAAGGTCAACGAGCCGATCCTGCTGGTCCACGGCGAGGACGACAACAACCCAGGCACGTTCCCGGTGCAGAGCCAGCGCTTCTACGCGGCGGTCAAGGGCCATGGCGGCACTGCGCGGCTGGTGATGCTGCCGCACGAGAGCCACGGGTACGCTGCTCGGGAGTCCGTGCAGCACTGCCTGCACGAGATGGTGCGCTGGCTCGACCAGTACCTGCGGAAGCCGGCGGACTGACCTATGCGCGCCGCGGTCACCGCGGCAGCTCGATGCGTCCCACCGACCAGACGAGGTCGGAGCTGGGCGGGCCCACCTCGTCGCCCGCGCCCTGTCGTACCAGCACGCCGTCGACGCGGGCTCCTGTTGGCAGCGGCGGCAGGACGTGGGGCAGGTGGCCCGCGAACGGCACGGTGCTGGTGCGGACCGTCGTGCGACTCACTTCCCCAGTGCCCCAGAGGAGGCGCACGTCGTACACGTCGCAGGCATCGAGCCAGAGGGTGATGGCTCCTGCTGCGACCGGCTCCGGCAGGCGGACGAGGAGTCCGCCCTCGTTCACGATGCGGCCCTCGCCGAAACACCATGCAGAAGGTGTCGGCAGCGCGGCCATGAGCTCGGTTGCCGCGACCTCCTGCAGCGGCGGGCTGCGGTAGCCGCCCGTGGCGTAGACGGCGAGGTGTTCGCGCGCCTCGGCGAACCACAGGTCGACCAACGCGTCGAGCCGGGCCCGCGACCACAGCGTGCCGCGCGTGACCTCGCGCAACGTCGCATACGGCTGCCGCAGGTAGGGGTCGACGATGCGGTTCTCACCCGACACCAACGACTCGAGGTAGCCCTCCGGGATCCTGCGCGTGTAGTGGCCCACGCGCCAGTTGGTGAGGTCCCATGCCGGGAGCCGGACCAGCAGCGGGTCGCAGAGCCAAGGGTCGACGACGTGCACGAGCGGGCCCGCCTGGTAGCCGCGCACCCCGATGTCGCCGCGCACCTCGTACACGCGGCGCGTGATGCCCTGGGCCGCGAGGGCCTCGCTGACGATGCCGAACCTCGGCACACCCGTGCGCGGGCCGCGGAGTGCCAGCTGGTCGTGGTAGTGCGCGCGCTCGTCGACGATCTTGCCGTTGGCGGTCGCGAGGGAGTCGGGCGGTCGCGCCAGCAGCCAATCCGGCACGCCGCCGAGGAAAGAGCTGAGCGCAAGCGCGAGCCCTGCACCGACCGCAAGGTTCTGGGGCAGGGTGCGGGCAGCCAGCGCAAGGGAGCCGGTGGCGAGCACGAGGGG
>JBEGVB010000210.1:0-2887 GCA_041178545.1 Planctomycetota bacterium | reverse complement strand
GACGCGGCACTCTTGTGCTCGACCACGATCGCCACGCGCAACACGCCATCGACACCCATCACCTCGAAGGCCAGGTCGGCCACGTGCAGGCTCAACTTCAGCCCCACGGTCTCCTCCCGCGCCACCGCCAGCGTCGACCAGTCCAGGATCTCCGCCACCGCCGCGGGCACCACGCTCCGGAGCCACTCCAGAGCAACCCGTGGCTCCGCGAAGGCAGCACGAAACAGCACGTCGTGTGGTGTTCCCATGCAGCACCTCCACGACGAGGGGAACGGCGCCGCGCGATTCGGACAGGACACCGCGGCCGCACACTCATGCGCTCCAGCGGATACGCGTGCGTCTTCTCCCAGTTCTTGGCCGGTGCGCATCGAGGTACCGTGCCCCGATGAACCGTCTCCGCGCTTGGACCCTGCTTCCGCTGCTGACCGTGCCGGCAGTGGCCCAGCTTCCCACCCCGAGTCCCACCCCACGCACCGCACCGCGAGCGGCGTGGTCCCTCCTCACCACGACCGGCCTCCCGACCCAGCGCCGCGACAACCCGGGCGCAGCAAACGACAACACGTTCTTCGTGTTCGGCGGCCGCGACGGCAACGCCAACACCACCACCCACAACGCGCTGCTCAAGTACGACGGGACCTCGTTCACCACACTCACGCCCGACACCACGGCTACGGGGTTCCCGCAGGCGCGCGGTGGAGCCTGCGTCGCGTGGAACTTCAGCACCAACCGACTGGTGGTGTTCGGCGGCGACACCGGCACCGGCCTCGTCGGCACGACGGCGATCCCAGTGGCGCTGCTGGGCGACACGTGGGAGTTCGATCCCGCCACCAACACCTGGACCGACGTCACGCCCGTGGCCGGCTCGCCCTCGCCCCGCCGCTCCTCGTCCATGGCCTGGGACCCCAGCACTGGTGGCATGATCCTGTTCGGTGGTGAGGATGCGATCGCCTCGCCTGCACCCGCGCCCCGCAGCGACACCTGGCTGTTCCTCAGCGGCGTCTGGATCCCGTTGAGCCCGACCGCGACGCCGCCCGGTCGCCGCTTCCACAGCCTCGTGACCCGCCGCGACGCGGGCGACATCATCATGGTCGCGGGCGACGATGCCTCGGTGACGCCCCAGGTCCGCCACCTCGACGTGTGGCGTTGGAACGGCCAGAACTGGAACAGCATCCCGACCAACGGGACGATCCCCCACGGCACGACCGCCAACCAGGCCGTCTACGACGAACTGCGCCAGCGCTTGGTCCTCACCGGCGGCCAGGGCATCAGCGTCCCCAACACCGCGGGCGGCGGCCAGTACGGGGACCTCTACGGTGGGTCGCCGTCCAGCTGGTCGAGCGAGTTCGACTTCGGGACCAACACCTGGACCCTCTACGGGCCCGCGGCGTTCGGCACCGCGGACACGGTGATCGGGCGCATCAGCCGCTACTTCGCGTGCTACCTCCGCAGCACCGGCAAGGTCTACAAGGTGAGCGGCCAGAACCCCTCGGGAACGGGCACCACCACCGGCCTCTGCCAGTACCAGGCCAATCCCGTGGCGGCCGCAGACTCCTACGGCACCGGCTGCAGCGGGTCCGCCGGGCCCATGTCCCTCGCCGCGGACACCAAGCCGTGGACCGGCCGCACCGTGACCCTCACGGCATCGGGCTTTGCCACCAGCCCCGCCGGGCTCGGCTTCGGGACCGTGGGCTTCTCGGCCGCTGCGACTCCGCTGTCCACGCTGTTCCCACTCGCAGGCGCAGGCTGCGACCTGCTCGTGAACCCGCTCAGCACCATCGTGCTGATCCCGAGTGCTGGCACCGCCTCGTGGCAGATCGCGGTGCCGACCACGACCACGCTCGCCGGTCTGCCGGTGAAGGCCCAGGCACTGGGTCTCGAGTTCGACGCGCAGCTCAACATCACGACCCTCGTCAGCTCGAACGGCATCGGGTTGGTCGTCGGCGCGCTCTGATCCTGGAGTGTGGAAGGCTCCCGGCGCCGCGACGGTGCCGGGAGCGCCTGAGGTCTGCGCGAGCGCGCAGGAAGGGTCGTCAGCGCTCCGCGAAGAGCGCGTCGATGGACTCCGCATCGAGGATGCGGTCGACCCAGGCTTCCAGCTGCTCCAGCGTTGCGCCCTGCAGGCGAGCCTCTACTGCCGCCGCGTCGATGTCGAAGCGGCGTTGCAGCAAGCGCCCGAGCATCAGACGAGCCTCTTCGGTCTTGCCCTCGGCTTTGCCCTCGGACTTGCCTTCACTCCGTCCTGCCTCTCTTGCCTCCATCCGGATCCGCTGTCCCGTGGTCATGCGTACGACTCCTTGATCGTCTTGGGTTGGCCTCAGTTCCATGGGCAGTTGCTCCTCCGTCACGTCGGTGACTTCCTGAACATACCACCCGAGCGCTTCGAGCATCGCTGTCGGGTTGGGCGGGCCTTCGTCCCGCAACTCCTCTGCGATGAGATCCTGCCAGCGCGCGAACGCAGCGAGCGCCGCATCCACGCTCTCCACCTGCGGCAACGCGCGCAGCGCCAGCAACACCAGCGTCGCAAGTGGGTGCAGACCGCGCGCGCGGATCTGCTCCTCGGTCACCGTACGCAGGTCGTCAACCAGCAGCCGGAGTTGTGGCTGAAGGGCCTCCAGTTCTGCTGGCATGCATGCCGTCTGACCTTCGGTCACGCCGCTTGCGCCATGCTGCAGCACGATCGGCACCACGGGCGGCACCTGTTTGTCGCGCTTGCGAAACCAGTGCTTCCGCAGCACGGTGTAGCGCAGCATCTGGTCATGGGTCCCGGAGGACGCGGCACTCTTGTGCTCGACCACGATCGCCACGCGCAACACGCCATCGACACCCATCACCTCGAAGGCCAGGTCGGCCACGTGCAGGCTCAACTTCAGCCCCACGGTCTCCTCCC
>JBEGVB010000209.1:0-26937 GCA_041178545.1 Planctomycetota bacterium | reverse complement strand
CGAGATCGTCTTCTGCGCCCTGCCGGAGGGGCAGAAGACCGAGATCAAGGCCGGCGTGGTCAAGGTGACCGGCACGCTCTACGTGGGCGAACAGAAGGAGGATGGCGTTGTCATCGGCATCTACTTCATGGACGTCGACAGCATCCAGTGACCGGGGGACTGGTGCACTGCCACTGCACGTCCCAACGAACCGCACCATGAGGACCCACCGTCTCGTCCTGGTCTCGATTGCACTGCTCGCAGCAGCCTCCGGCAGCATCGCCCAGGACCCCGGCACCCAGGGCCAGCCCGTCGACCCCGTCGCTGCCGACGTGGCCAAGTCCGTCGGCAGTCCGCGCCTGGCGATCCGGATTGCCGCGGCGCGCAAGGTGGCGGGTGCAGGCGATGCCGCAGTCCCGGCACTCCGCGCGCATGTGGCCAAGAATGGCGCCAACTCGCTCCCGCTGACTCTGGTCGAGGCACTGGTCGAGAACGGTGGCAACGGTCCCGGACTCACCGCCCTGCTGCGGGAGTGGACGCTGGACCGCGACTTCTACTGGCGGGCACAGTGCCTGCGCGGCCTTGCGCTGCGCGCTGACACGAAACGCACCGAGGATGTCGCGGTCTTCACGGCCGCGAAGCAGGACCCTGCATGGCTCGCCCGTGCCAATGCGGCACTGGGCCTGGCGCGGACGGGAGCATTCGACGAGGGCGGCCAGCCGGCGTGGCGCTCGCTGCTGTCGGACCCCGACCCGCGGGTGCCCTCCCGAGTCGCCGCACTGGTCTTGCCCCTCGCGCCCGAGCAGGACGTGCTGCAGGAACTGCTCGACGCACTCGGCGACACGCGCACCTTCCTCGGCGACCCATGGGGCAACCGTCGCTGCACGGAGGCCCTTGCCGCACTCAAGCAGTGGGCGGCAGACACCAGCCTCGAGCCTCGGCCGCTCACGACCCCGCCGCAGACTGTTGCCTGGAGTGCCGGCGCAGGGCTCGCGGGCAACCGCGCCGCGATCGACACCCTGCTCGCCACGGCACGGCGCCGCACCGGCGCGATCCTGCGTGAGCCGGTGGAGTTGCGCGACCCGGAGACCGCCTTCGACGGCGGCATCGAGGTGTTCTCCTGCCGCAACGGGGACCTGTTCCTGAGGTGGACCGACTCGGGCACGGTCGCAGCGGGGATCGAGGGCGACAAGAGGGTCCAACTGCCTGCCGAAGCATGGGATGCGCTGCGGACGAGGCTCCAGCAGACGACCCTCGCTGCCGAGAACGGCACGGTCGTGTGCGATCGCATGCGCCTCGCGCACAGCGCCACCCGCACCCAGCACGCGGTGGCACCTGGTTCCATGCCTGCACCCGAGGCCCAGTGGGTGCTGGACCTGGCGGGGCAACTCGAACAGGCCGGCGCACGGGAACTCGCGGTGGCACTGCGGGATCGGCTGCAGCAGTTCGCGGCTCCCTGAGCAGGTGACGCAGGGGCGCACGCAGCCGACTCTGGCACTGCCGGACGTGCTCCGCACGATCTCACAGGTGGCGGTCAAGGCCGCAGTCGCTTCGGCTCGATGAAGGGCCGTTGGCATTGTCGCTTTGGTGCGCACGGGTGGCTCTCTGGCCACTGGGCCCACCTCCACCCAGACCGTGAGATCAATGCATGTGTGGCATCGTTGCCGTGTTGTTGCGCGCCTCGACCCGGGCCGTTCCCCCAGCATCGGTCCTCGCGACTGGGCTGGAGGCGGCGCGGACCGCGCTTGGCGGAGGGACGAGTCCCCATCAACTGCAGGCGGCAGCAGCTGACCTGGGTCGGCTCGACGCGATGTTGCGCGGCACGGCAGGGCTGTCCTGCATGCTCTCGGACCCTGCCGCACTGGAGGCCGCTGCAGCCGGGCTCGAGGACCTGCAGCAGCGCATCGCACGGATCGAGGCAGACTTCGACCGGCAGGCGGAGGCAGGCGCCGAGCTGGAGCAGCGCAACGCGGCGATGCTCGCGCTCAAGGATGCCTGCTGGGCGCTGTTGCGCGACCGAGTCCCCCACGCGCGCGCCGTTGCAGGCCTCGCCGGCACGCACGAACTGACGCAGCACTCGGCAGCTGCGTTCTCCGCGTTGCAGGTGGCACTGGCCTCCCTCGACCGCCTCGAGGTGCGTGGCCGCGACTCCGCGGGCGTGGGCGTGGTGGTGAAGGGCGTCGACCTCTCACACCCTGCCGTGAAGGCGGCGCTCCAGCAGCGCGACCACGAGCTGTTCACCAACCGCTCCGTGCGGACCGGCAACGGCACGCTGCAACTCGTCTACAAGCACGCGGCAGAGATCGGGGAGCTGGGCGACAACGTGCGCGCACTGCGCAACTCGATGGCCTCGGACGACCTGCTGCAGTGGGCCCTGCGCCAGCCCGGTGCGGAGCCACTCGTGCTCGCCCACACGCGCTGGGCCAGCATCGGCATCATCAGCGAGCCCAATGCGCACCCGCTCAACGAGCAGGAGGTCGGCACGTCCCACCAGCATGCTGTGCTGGCCGTGCTCAACGGTGACGTCGACAACCACGAGGAACTCAAGCGCCGGCACCAGCTCGCGATCGCCGACGAGATCACGACCGACACCAAGGTGATCCCTGCGCTCGTGAGCCGTGAGCTGGCGCTGGGCACCGAGTTCGCGGAGGCCTTCCGCCGCACGGTTGCAACCTTCGAGGGTTCGGTGGCCATTGCCGTCGGTGCGGCAGCCCACCCGGACCGGGTCGCACTCGCACTGCGCGGGTCCGGACAGGCACTGTACGTGGGCCTGCGCGAGGACGGCTTCGTCGTCGCGAGCGAGCCCTATGGCGTCGTGGAGGAGTGCTCCACCTACCTGCGCATGGACGGCGAGACGCCAGGCAACCCCCAGAACCCCACGGCGAGCCGCGGCCAGGTCGTGGTGCTCGACCGTGCCCACGCCGGCACCGTCGCCGGCATCCGACGCACCGCCTACGACGGCACGGAACTGCCGGTTGCGGAGCGACAGCTGACCCGCGCTGCCGTCACGACGCGCGACATCGACCGCGCCGGCTTCCGCCACTTCCTGCACAAGGAGATCAGCGAGTCTCCGGGCTCCTTCCACAAGACGCTGCGCGGCAGGGTCGTCGCGCGCGGCAACAGGCTCCAGGTGGCCTTGCCCACCTCCTCGCTGCCCGAGGCAGTCACCGAAGGACTTGCCGCAGGCCGCTACCGTCGCATCCGAGTCATTGGCCAGGGCACGGCAGCCGTCGCCGGACAGGCAGTGGCAGCCGCACTGGAGCAGGTCCTCGCCCGGGCTCCCATCGAGGTGCGTGCACTCCCCGCAACCGAGCTCTCCGGCTTCGGGCTGCGCGATGACATGACGGACACTCTCGTCGTCGCCATCAGCCAGTCAGGGACGACCACCGACACCAACCGCACCGTCGACCTGCTGCGCCAGCGCGGCGCAGCCGTGCTCGCCATCGTCAACCGACGCGGCAGCGACCTCTGCGACAAGGCAGACGGCGTGCTCTTCACCAGCGACGGCCGCGACATCGAGATGAGCGTGGCCAGCACCAAGGCTTTCTACTCACAGTGCGCCGCGGGATGGCTGCTGGCGCTCGCCATCGCCCGCGCTGCAGGAGTTGCAGACGACCGCACCGAGCACGAGCTCATCACCGCGCTCCAGCAACTCCCCGACCGCATGCGTCAGGTGCTGGCACAGGACGAGTCCATCAGCGCAGTCGCGGCGCGCGTCGCCCCGCAACGCAAGCACTGGGCACTCGCCGGCAACGGTGCAAACCGCATCGCGGCAGCCGAGATCCGCATCAAGCTCAGCGAGCTCTGCTACAAGTCGATGGCCTGCGACGCCACCGAGGACAAGAAGCACATCGACCTCTCGAGTGAACCGCTCATCCTGGTATGCGCGGCAGGCCTCACAGGGTCGACGGCCGACGACGTGGCCAAGGAAGTGGCCATCTTCCGCGCCCACAAGGCACTGCCTGTCGTCATCGCCACCGAGGGCGAGGACCGTTTCACCGCGGCTGCGGCAACGATCCACGTGCCTGCGACCCACCCTGCGCTCGCCTTCGTCCTCAGCACGATGGCAGGCCACCTGTTCGGCTACCGTGCCGCGCTCGCCATCGACAGCCTCGCGCTGCCCCTGCGTGCCGCACGCGGCGCGATCGAACAGGTCGTCGACGACCCGATCCTCCGGACCAGCCTGCTGCAGAGCCTGCAGCCGCGCATCCAGCCCCACTGGGAGGCATTCCGCAGGGGCCTCGCCCAGGGCCGCTACGACGGCGTCCTGTCCCCTTCGACGGGGGTCCGCCTCTCTTCCCTGCTCAGCTACGCGATGGGCATCGTTCCCATCGACAGCTACGGGATCGAGTTCGGCGAGCCGGGCGCTCCGGGCACGGTCGTCGATGCGCTTGCCGAGGAACTCACGCGCGCCATCGACCAGCTCACGCGACCGGTCGACGCCATCAAGCACCAGGCCAAGACCGTGACCGTGGGCATCTCGCGCGCGGACGAGGCACTGCTGTCAGCCCCTCTGGTCCGTGCCGTGTTCGCCGCCGGTGCCGCACGCGACCACCTCGGCTACCGCGACCTGCGTGCCCTTGCCGCCCTCGACGCCGCAGTCCTCGAGGTCACCGGCTCCACTCGCTACCGCATCGCCGGGGACCCCGAGTCCGGGGATGCCCGGATCGCCGTGCTCGAGCAGCGCGGGGTCGCCGCGACCCTGCCATCCCGTACCAGTGCCAACCCGGTCCTCAAGGGCACCAAGCACCTGGTGGCCGTCGAGCGACTCTGCTTCGTGGCGCGCGGACGCAGTGACGGCCGCACCGTCATCCTCGTCCCCGAGGTGGAGCACGGGCGCACCACGGGCATCACGCTCGTCCATGTCCGGTTCGCCGACCACCTCGACCCGAAGACCATGCGCGGCGTCCTGAGTGCCTACCGCAACCGGCTGTCGGCGCTCACCGATGCGGTGACCGAGACCGAGCCCAGCTTCGACGAATCGGTGCTGGGACGCATCGGCGTCGCCGACCTGCTCACCGAACCGGTGAACGTCCTCGCCGACCGTTGGCGCGCGATGGCGCGCGGCTGAGGGCCGGGGACCCGACGAAAGCGCCCCGTGCAGGGAGTTGGCGAGCGTCCCCGCGCGCGCGCCCCACGATGGTCCTTCCCGCCCACCCGCGACGAAGTCCATCCGGTTCCCCCGGCCTTGCCGTATGTTCCTCGCCCGATGCCAGTCCCCATGATCGATCTCACGCGCGACAAGGCGCAGCTCGCGGAAGTCGCGGCTGCGGTGTCGCGCGTCGTCCTGAGCGGCCAGTACATCCTCGGTCCGGAGGTGGAGAACCTCGAGAAGGAACTGTGCCAGTACCTCGGCGTGAAGCACACGGTGACGATGTCCTCGGGCACCGACGCCCTGCTGGCGCCGCTGATGGCACTCGACATCGGTCCCGGCGACGAGGTGGTGCTGCCGGTCTGGTCCTTCTTCGCGACGGCGGGCGTGGTGGCGCGCATGCACGCGACGCCGGTGTTCACGGACGTGGAGCCCACGTTCCTCAACATGGATCC
Source organism: Planctomycetota bacterium (assembly GCA_041178545.1). GTDB lineage: Bacteria > Planctomycetota > UBA1135 > UBA1135 > UBA2386 > JBEATZ01. The sequence goes on along the minus strand of JBEGVB010000209.1, from coordinate 21,411 downwards.
CCAGCGGCTGGAGGATGCACTCAAGAAGTGCAAGCGCCCGAAGGCCGTGATGGCCGTCCACATCTACGGCGCCCCGTTCGACGTCAAGGCGATCACCTCGGTCTGCCGCCGCTTCAGCGTGCCCCTCATCGAGGACGCTGCACAGGCGATCGGCACGCGCTGCAATGGCACGATGGCCGGGGGTGACGGGCTGTGCGCCGGCTGGTCGACGTTCCCGACCAAGAACCTCGGCGGCATCGGTGACGGTGGCTTCCTGACGACGAACGACGATGCCTTCGCCGCGAGGATCCGGTTGATGCGCAACCACGGACAGGCAGAGCAGTACCGCCACGTCACGGTGGGTGGCAACTTCCGCATGGATGCGGTCCAGGCGACGGCACTGCGCGTCAAGCTGCGGTCGATCGAGGATGTGACGGAACTGCGCCGCACCAATGCCGAGCGCTACCGCCAGTTCTTCGCGGACGCCGACCTGCTGGACTGGGTGACACTGCCCACCGACGTGCCCGACCGCCACGCGTACCACCAGTTCGTGGTGCGGGTCCCGCATGGCAACCGCGACAAGCTGATGCAGCACCTGCGCCAACAGGGCATCGGCTGCGCGGTCTACTACCCGATCCCCTTCCACCAGCAGCCTTGCTTCGCCCACCTCGGCCACAAGGCCGGGGAGTTCCCGGTTGCAGAAGAAGCAGCCCAGAACACGCTGGCGCTGCCGATCTTCCAGGGTCTCACCGAGGCCGAGCAGCTCGACGTGGTGGGTGCGATCAGCAGGTTCGCCCGCAAGGAACACGCCTGACGCAGGCCGGGGCGACCCGGCTCAGCGGTGGAAGACGTAGGTCCCGCCCGACTCCTTGGACAGCCGCTGAAGGAGCCGCGAGTTCTCGCCGATCGAGATGCCGTGGATCACGACCTGGCGGGTGCGGTTCCAGCGCCGCACCTCGTCTGCGAGCTCCTCGACGTTGGTGATGGCACCGGCACCAGGGGCGCCGTCGGTGAGCAGGTAGATGGTGTCGACCTCGGGGTCGCGGAACGCGGACTCGAGCGCGTCGTGGATGTTGGTGCCACCTGTGGGTGCCAACTTGTCCACCCTGCCCGCGAGCTCCGCCTTGTTCTCCTTGCTGGCCGGCTTCATGCGGTCCCAGACCGGGTGGATGGTGGTGTGGAACACGACCACGTTGCAGGAGAAGTCTGCCGGGTAGCTCTCGATCGCGCGCTTGAGCTGGTTCTTTGCCTCGTCCAGACGCGTGCGCTTCTGGTCCGTGCCGATCTTGGCGCTCATGCTGCCAGACACGTCGATCACGAACGCACTGCGCTTGCTCACCAGCGGGATGCCGAAGTAGCTGGCGGTGCCGCCGCCCTTGCCCGCGCTGGCGTTCTGGACCGAGTCCACGTGCGGCAGCGCAAAGCCCTGCTTGTTCTGGCTCCACCACCGCTCCCACTCTTGCTTCGAGAAGAAGCGGCGCCCGGCGTGCACGAACAGCGCCTGGTTGGCCTCGACCTCGAGCCTGCCGGTCTCCTTCTCCGAACGGCGGATCAAGGGCTCGATGGCGGACACGTCGCGCACCACCGTGAGGTACTGGTAAGCAGCGGAACGCAGCGGCCAGTGCTTCGACTCGAGGCCGGCAATCGCCTCCTTCACGCCGCGCGCGTCCTTCATCTCGCGCAGCATGGTGAGGCCGCAGGTGCGGACCTCCTCGTCCTTGGACTGGGCGAGCACCACGCACTCGTCCCGCCAGGCAGTGTCCTTCGACAGCAGTTCCTGCAGCCCGACGGCGATCTCCAGGGCCTTCTGGTCGCCCTTGCGCAACCTCGGCTTGAGCTCCTGCAGCAGTGGCCCCACCTTCTCGGCGGGGGCCTTGCGCAGGATCCGCATGGCGAGGTCACGCTGGCCGGCATCGGGACTGCCGAGTCCCTTGCTGACCAGCCACGGCACGAACCCCTGGGTCTCGGTCGCACGGCCCGCAACGCCGTTCAATGCCTCGCGCACCGGGTTGCCGCCGCCGGAAGCGAGCTGGACGAAGGCCTCGAACCGGCCTGGCTCGAGCGCTGCACCGAGCCCGGCGACCAGTTCGGCGCGGACCGCCGGTGGCGGGTCCTCACCAGCACGCAGCAGGAGCGAGTCGCCGACCACGGCGGCGCGGGGATGGGAGACCTCGGCGAGCTGTCGCCAGGCGGTGCCAGCCAGCAAGAGGTCGTCGTCCTGTGCCGCCCGCAGGCGCGCCTGGTCGACGGCAGGCATGTCCTTCACACCGCGCAGCTGGCGCAGCACCTCGAGCCGTTCGGCAGGGCGCCCCTGGAGCGAGGCCACCGCGAGCAGGCGCCATGCACGGTCCTGCTTGGCGGCACCGAGGCCGGACAGCGCTGCGGCCCGCAGTTGTGCCGCGCTCCCCGGGTCGGCCTTCGCCAGCAGTTCGCCGAGCAGGTCGATGCCACGGTTGCCCTGGGCACCGAGCGCAGTGGCACAGGCCCTGCGCACCTGGTCGTGGGTGGTGGACTGCAGGACCTCGAACAGGGGGTCCACGGCCTCCGCGCGGGGCTTCTTGCCGAGTGCGGAGGCTGCAGCCGTCCCTGCCGATGCCTCACCGGTGCGCAGCTCGGCGACGAGGATCGCCGTCGATTCCGGCTCGACGAAGTCACCCAGCTTCTGGATCGCAGCCAGCCGCTGCGGTTCCTGTGCCTTGCGCACCTTCTCGTAGGCAGCAAGCGCCTTCGCGAGCGGGCTCTCCTGCGTCGCAGCAGCCTGGGCCGGCACTGCTGGCGCAGGCGACGGAACCTGCGCACAGACGGCAACCGCAGTCTGCAGCAGGAGGGTACCTAGGATCAGCAGGCGCACGACTCGCATGGCGCTGGGGTGGAGGGGGGCGGCATTGTGCCACTCCGCTGCAACGTGGGCACGGCCCATCGCCCCCAGTCGATCCGAAGTTGCACGTCTCGGCGTATCCTGTGCGCATGAGCGAGCCTGCGCGTCCCGTGGTACGTCACTCCCTCCCCGAGGCCCACTGGCCGACGGCGGAGGAGGCAGCTGCGGGGCTGTGGTTCACGCCCCTGGCGCTCGGCCCGGTGACGGCACGGACGCGCACCTGGGTCCCAGCCATGGTGCCCTGGCGCGCCTCGGACGACGGTTTCGTGACGCCTGCCGTGCTCGACTGGTACGCGCGGTTTGCCGAAGGTCGTCCAGGCGTCCTCGTGGTGGAGGCCACGGGCATTCGCGACGTGCCCAGCGGCCCGCTGCTGAGGGCCGGTCACGACCGCTTCGTCCCCGGTCTGAGGCAGCTGGCCGGGGCCGTGCGCGAGGCCTCGGGCGGCGAGACCAGGCTGATGATCCAGCTCATCGACTTCCTCGCGATCCGCAGGCGCGTCGAGCGCGAGAAGCACCTCGGCAGGTTCCTCGCCGTCACCGCACGCCACCGCGAACTCCTCCTGGCCCACGGCGTTGCCCCGACGGCCACCGAGGCCGAGATCCGCGCCGCGCTGCTGGCCCTCGACGACGCGGCACTCGCCACGGTGCTCACGCCGCGCGAGCTACGCGACCTCACCCATGGCTGGCGCGAGGAGGTGAGCGACACGCACGTGCCACACATCGCACAACTGCCCCAGGTCCTGCCCGGGCTGTTTGCAGATGCTGCGGCTCGTGCGGAGTCGGCTGGCTTCGACGGTGTGGAACTGCACTACGCCCACGCCTACACCATGGCCTCGTTCCTCTCGCGCACCAACCGGCGTACCGACGGCTACGGGAACAACCTGGAAGGACGGCAACGGTTGCCGATCGAGGTGTTCCGCGCCGTGCGTGCACGCGTGGGCCACGGCTTCTGCGTCGGGGCCCGTTACCTCGGCGACGAGGCCATCGAGGGCGGCTCACCGCTGGAGGACGCAGTGGCGCACGGCCTCGCCTTCGCCCGCGCTGGCTTCGACTACCTCTCGGTCAGCAAGGGCGGGAAGTTCGACGACGCGAAGCAGCCCAACGTGGGCGAGGCCGCGTACCCGTACACGGGACACTCCGGCCACGAGTGCATGCCCACGGTGCGCGGTGACGAACGCGGCCCCTTCTCGCGCAACGTGCCGCTGGCAGCCGCGATCCGCCGTGCGATCCGCGCCGCAGGCCACACCACGCCGGTGGTGACCGCAGGAGGCATCTGCACGTTCGAGCAGGCAGAACAGGCGCTGCGCTCAGGCGAGGCCGATGCCGTGGCCTCCGCGCGCCAGACCCTTGCCGACCCGGACTGGTTCCTCAAGGTCCGCATGGGCCGCGGTGCCGAGGTGCGCCGGTGCAAGTTCACCAACTACTGCGAGGGCCTCGACCAGAAGCACAAGGAGGTCACGTGCCAGCTGTGGGACCGCGACTTCTCGGACGACCCCTTGGCACCGCGCAGCACCGACGGCAAGCGCAGGATGCTGGCGCCGCGCTGGCAACCGTGAGGGTCAACGCGCCAGCAGGTTGACGAGGATGCGGGCGGCGCCGCGGTTGCCCACGCGCAGCTGGCGGTAGAGCGTGAGCGAGCAGTGGACGAAGTCGCCGCGCCCGTAGCCCGTGTACAGGAGCGCCCCGCGCGACGCCTGCTTGTCGCTCGCGTCCTGCAACTCGAGGAGCGGGGTCCACGCAGCATCCCACTTGGACGGGAAGTTGAGCCCGCGTTCCTGCACCCAGGACTCGAAGTCCGCCGCGCCGATGGCGTGTGGGTGCGTCAGCAGGCGGTGCGCCGCGTCGAGGAAGACCACCGGGCGGGCCTCCTCGCACGCACGCTCGTCGCCCACGGTGAGCGGGAAGGGCGCGAGCAGCGGGTGTCCCGGCCGTTCGTTCCACTCCCCCGGCTTGTGGTAGAGCACCACCACGCGTCCGCCGGCGCGGCACCAGGAGAGGATGCGGTCCCGCACCTCGGCAAGCTCCGGACGGTGGTGGTAGACACGCATGTCCAGCAGCAGGGTCGAGAAGTCTTCGAGCCGGGCCACGGCAAGCGCGTCGCGGTCGAGTGCCACGTACCGGATGCCGAGGTCGGCCATCGCGCGCTCGACCGTGTCGTCGGGACCGCGCACCAGCCCAATACTCAGGCCCGGCGGCACCTCGACGCGCACGCGGTGGATCCGCACGTTCGCGGTTGCGCCACCAGCCTCGATGCGGAACTCCGGTGCCTCGGTGAGTTCCGCAGGGTCGATCGTGGCACGCACCAGCACGCGCGCCTCGCGGTGCTCGGCGGAGAGTTGGATGCGCGACGGGATGGCCTCGGCACGGATGCCCGGCCCCATCGCCAGCCGGATCGGCAGAGCGAGCTCGCCTTCCGCGTGCTTGCGGACCGTGGCGGAGAGGATGCGTTCCACGGCGCCACCCTCGGGCACCATGACCTCGGCACGGTCCCACTCGATCTCGAGGGCGGGGACGGGCGTGTACCAGTGGCGCAGCCGACGCTGCACCTTCACGCCGTCGAGAGTGAACTCCACGTCGACGGTGACCCATGCCGGCACCACCGGGTCCCCGTGCTCGGGCCCTGCGGCATCGAATGCGACCTGGAACCGGTCACCGCTCGCAGCGGGCTGGACGGGCGCAGGCACCACCGGCCCCGCGGGCGACGCGCCTGCAGGCGGCGCCGGCATGCCGTCGAACGGCGTGCTGCGCATCGCCACTTGCGCGGGCTCTGCGTCGCGGCCGTTGCAGCGCACCCTGAGGTCGCTCACCTTGGACACTCCGTGCACCAGCACGTAGGCACGACCCTGCGTGCCGTGCGCGACTTCCCTGCGGTCGAGCCAGGACTCGATGCGCACGCCGGCCGATGCCATCAACACGCGCTGCCACGCCTCGACGGCATTGCGGGTGCGGACCCCCAGCGGCTCGGACTGCGGGTCCGGCGGGGTGGCGGGGTCGAGCAGCGGGGACACGGCAAGTTGCTGGAGTGCCTGCGCCGCAAGGGGCCGGCAGTTGGCGGCGGTCGGCTCCCCGGTCACCTCCGGACCACGCACCACCCAGTGTGCCCAAAGGTGGGGCACCCGCGCCTGCTCGACGGTGACTCCCTCCGGCCATGCCACCCGCCAATGGTCCTTGCCCACCTGCAACGGGTTGTGGGGCCCCCACGGCCCCTGCGTCTCGTGCTGCGTCCACGAGCGCCACGCCATGCGCGCCCACGTCTCGCCACGCACCTCGTCCAACTCGGCGGGGTCCACGGTCCACTGCGCCTCCTCCGGCGTGCTGCGGACGTAGAGGGGAGGGCACGGCCTGCCAGCCGCCTTGCGCTCGCGGAGCACCTGCTCCACGGCCCAGAACGAAGCGCGGTGGTGCCCGTGGCCCTTGTCGATCGTGTGGTTGGTGAACACCAGGTCCGGCTCGACCGCGTCCATGGCCGCCCGCATGGCGTCGAGGAGCGCATCGCGCCCCCACACGTCCAGCGTCTCCTCCAGCGTCTTGCTGAAGCCGAAGTCGCGCATGCCGAGCCACCGGACCTCGACGTCGCTCATCGCAGCTGCATCCAGGGTCTCGCGCACACGCAACGCGGCGAGGTCCCGCCCGATCTCGCGACCGATGGCATTCTGGCCGCCGTCGCCGTGGGTCGAGTAGAGCGTGACGATGCGCATGCCGTGCTTGCGCCGCAGGACCGTGTTGGTGCGGCTCGACTCGTCGTCCGGGTGCGCAGCCACGTTGAGCACGACCGCAGTGGACGCTGCGTCGCGCAGTGCCTGGTGCAGGGCCACGACTCCGGCCAGGGGCTCGGGCTCCTGCGCGAGCAGGCGACCCGCCACCGCCAGCACGAACGACAGGGAGAGGGACCTCACTGCGCCAGGCCCCGGAACCGTGCACATGCGTCCTCCAGCACCTTCGGCTCGACGGCGAACTGGTACCGGATCGTGTGGATGCCGTCGGGACTCGCGTGGAACAGGTCGCCGGGCACGCCGTTCACGCCGATGCGCTCGATCAACTTCATCGTGGCCTCGTAGGGTGTCACGGCACCCAGCAGGTCGCGGTAGTCGGCCATCACGTAGTAGGCTCCCTGTGGCCTGCGCAGACGGAAGCCTGCGTCCTCGAGTGCGCTGCAGAACAGGTCGCGCTTGCGCTGGTAGGTCGCCTGCAGGTCGGTGTAGTAGCTGTCGGGCAGCTGCTCGAGGGCACGCTGCACGCCACGCTGCATGGGGCGTGCTGCACACACCTCCATCTGGTCGAACACGATGCCGCACCGTTCGACGACGGACTCCGGGCCGGCGAGGAAGCCGATGCGCCACCCCGTGACGGAGTAGGTCTTGCTGAAGCTGTTGAGCGTGAGGGTCCGCTCGGCGAGCCCGGGCACGGCAGCGGGGCTCAGGTGCTTCCTGCCGTCGTAGCACATGTACTCGTAGACCTCGTCCGTGAGGACCACGACCGAGGTGCCGTCGAGCACGCCTGCGAGCTCCGTCAGCTCGGCTCGCGTCCACACCTTGCCGCAGGGGTTGCCCGGCGTGTTGAGCACGATCGCGCGCGTGCGTGGGCTGAGCGCCTTGCGCAGCGCAGAGGCATCGAATGCCAGCGTCTCCCGGTCCAGCGCCACGGCCACGGGGCGTGCGCCCAGCAACGGCAGCGTGGTCCAGTGGTAGCTGTAGAACGGCTCGAACAGCACCACCTCCTGGCCCGGTTCCACCAGCGTGGTGCACGCTGCAAAGAAGGCACCAGAGCTGCCCGAGGTGACCGCCACGTTCTGCGGCCCGTAGTCGAGGCCGTTGTGGCGACGCAGCTTGTCCGCGATGGCGGCGCGCAGCTCGGGGAGTCCCGCGTACGGGGTGTAGAGCTGCCGGTCGCCGCCACCGATCGAGGCCATGGCACCCTCGCGCAGCGGCGCAGGGGTGTCCATGTCGCAAACGCCCTGCCCGAGGTTGATGCCGCCGGGGACCTTGTTGATGACCTGCGTGAGCGAACGCAGCAGGTTGCCCTTCTCCAGGTGCGACCGTCGCGAGGCGAACTGCGAGAAGGCTGGGTGCAGGGAGCTCATCGGTTGCGGAGATACCACAGGTCGGCCTTGCGCAGGGCAACTGCATTGGCCTCGGCATCGCGCTGGGGGTCGTATCCGAAGTCCTCGCCGCAGACGGCCAGGAGGGCGGTGTGCGCGGCCTGGCGACGCTGCAGCAGTGGGTCGCGCAGCGCCTTGAGGACGATTTCGAGTCCCAGCACGCCGCGACCGGCAAGTTCCTCGCCACAGGCGCGCACCTCCTGTGGGGTCGAGGACTCCCCCAGCATCGGCAGCGAGGGTGCCCGTCCGCCCGTCAGGGGACCCGGCACCTTCTGGAATGCGCGCCGTAGGAACAGCACCGCGAATGCGGTGGAGACGGCATTGCCACGCCCGGGTTCGCCGGGCCGCGCGTGCAGGCCTTCCTGCGCGCTGGCCCAGCCGCCGCCGTCCAGTTGCTGGCGCAGCAGCATCTCGGCGCCTACCGCGTACCAGTCGACCGTTCCCACCACCTGCAGGTCGGAGAGGATGGCAGCGCGCTCGAGGCCGTAGTGGAAGTAGAGGCACCAGTGGGCATTCCAGTTGCCGATGTCGCGGGGGTTGGTGGCAAACCACTCCCAGCCGTCTTCGATGCGCTGCTTCCGCCGTGCGTCGCCCTCGGAACGCTTGCCCAGTGCGGTGCGGCACACCTGCAGCACGGCGATTCCCGCAGCGGTCATGGATGCATAGCTTGCCTGCCCGCGACCGGAGTAACCCCAGCCGCCGTCCTTGTTCTGCCACCCGGCGACCGCGGACTCGATCCGCTGCCACGTCCGTTCCGGCACCGTGCGGCCCATCGATGCGGCAGCACGGAGGCCGAGCACGCCGTACTGCGTGTTGCTCAGGTCGCCACCCCCACCGTTCGCGGTGTAGCCGAACACACCGCCGGACTGGTGGTCGAGGAGCTCTTCGAGGTCCTTGCGCGACAGGTCGTCGCGCTCCGGGAACTCCGCGTCCGCAGCGAGCACCATGAGCCGCAGCGCCAACTCGTAGGTGGTCGCGAGGCGCGCCTTGGCGACACGATCGAGTGCGGCCGCCAGCACCGGGTCGGTTGGCTTCACGCCGTCGTGCAGCGCCGCGTAGGTGACGAGCAGCAACTCGCCCGCAGGCTGGGCGGCCTCGAGGTGTGACAGCAGCGCAGGACGTGCGCGGTCGAGCGCGGACCGCACCCGTTCGGCAAGCGGCGCCTGTGCGAGCGCGAGGGGGGCAGTGGCGAGGCACAGGGTTGCAAGGGTCCGCAGCAACACCGCTGCAGGCTATCCGGGCCTCGCGACGAGCGGAAAGGTGGTGCGGACGAGCTGCACCGGGCATCCTTGCGCAGGTCCGCCTCGAAGCGGACGCCATGACCACCTACGCGATCACCGGTGCGACGGGATTCGTCGGCAGCGCCCTCACCGCGAGCCTGATGCAGGACGGCCACCACGTGGTCCGCATCGGCCGTGGCAGCGGCCATGCGAGCCCGGTCCCGAGGCTCCGCAACCTCGTCTGGGACCCTGCATCCGGCAGGATCGACGCTGCAGCCCTCGAAGGGGTCGATGCCGTGGTCCACCTCGCAGGCGAGAACGTGGCCGGTGGCCGCTGGAACGACACTCGCAAGGCAGCCATCCGCGACAGCCGCGTACAGGGCACGACGCTGCTGGCCCGCACGCTCGCAGCCATGCAGCGCAAGCCATCCGTGCTGGTGAGCGCCTCGGCTGTCGGCATCTACGGCAACCGCGGGGACCAGCCGCTCGACGAGTCGAGCAGCCTCGCCGACGACTTCCTCGCCCGCGTGGGGAAGGAGTGGGAGGCAACCACGGCACCTGCTGCACAGGCCGGGATCCGCGTCGTGCACGCGCGCATCGGCATCGTGCTGGGCTGGCAGGGCGGCGCGTTGGCGAGGATGCGGTTGCCGTTCCTGCTGGGACTCGGGGGACCGCTGGGGAACGGCGCGCAGTACATGAGCTGGATCTCGCTCGGGGACGCAGTGCGCGCACTGCGCCATTGCGTGGACAACCCTGGCCTCCGCGGACCCGTCAACCTGACGGCCCCGCAGCCGGTCACGAACCGGGAGTTCACCCGGACGCTCGGCCGCGTCCTGCGCCGGCCCGCCTTCCTCCCGGCGCCAGCGTTCGCACTGCGCCTGGTGCTCGGCGAGATGGCGGATGCCCTGCTGCTCGGGGGGCAGCGCGTGCTGCCGAAGGCGCTCGAGGGCTCCGGCTTCCGTTTCGCACACGAAGGACTCGAGGCCGCGTTGCGCGTGCGGTGACCGCTCCGGCCGCAGTCCTGCCGGACCGACTCAGCAGCCGGGCACGAACGTGGGTGCGTCGGCCGTCCCCACCATGTCCCTGACCTCTGCCAGCAGGTCCTGGGCCTCGGGGTGGGCGGGTGCCAGCGACGTGGCGCGCTGCAGCGAGTCCGCAGCCGCCTCCCAGCGGTCCTGCAGCGAGAGGGCGACCCCCATCAGGTAGTGCAGCTCGGGGTCGTCCGACTCGGAAGCCAACGCGCGTGCGAGGCACTGCGTGGCCAGTTCCGGGTCCCCTGCCTGCAACAGGATCGTCGCAAGGTGCTGGTAGAAGCCGGCACCGCAGTCCTCCTTGCTGCCCACACTCCAACGCCCACACGTGCTCTCGGTCATGTCTTGCTCCTGTGCGCTCGTTCGCGCAGCCCTTCCCATCGGGACTTTGCGGTGCCCGCCTTGAGCGCGATCATGGGTCGATGCCCCTCCGCACCCTGTTCCTCGCCTCGCTGGCCTGCCTGGCCCTCCCCCTCGCAGCCCCGGGCCAGACTCCGCCGAAGCCGGCTGCAGGTGCAGAGGACCCGGTCCTGCTGGCGGACCTGCAGGCATTCGACCTCTGGCTGGCCGACTACACGAAGGGCCAGTTCCGCATCAGCAAGGAGGGCAAGGTGGACGAGGCCGCCCTTGCCGACGTGGACGCCCGCATGGGCAGGATGGCCAAGTGGAACACCCTCCCTGCCGCGAAGAAGCTCGTGCAGGCAGCCAGCGTGGACCCCGTGCCGCCCGGGGCCAAGTCCTCCACCGAGCTGGTCGACTTCCGGCGCGAGCTGCAGCCCTGGCGCATCCAGTCGCTGGCAGTGAAGCACCTGCGGACCATGACGGGCGCGGGGATCCTCGACTACCTGATGTCCCGGCTCGATGCGAAGGGCCTCCGCGCGGCGGCCAAGTCACCCGAGCAGCGCCAGGCGGCAGTGGCCCTGCGAGTCCTTGGCGGCAGCCCCAGCCTGGAGGCCAAGCTGGCGCTAGTGCGCGCGAGCCAGTCGATGCCGCCGGAGCTGCGCGTGCAGGCAGTGAGCGCGATGGCAGACGATGCGGCCCTCGACACGGCACCCGTGCTCGTCGAACTGCTGCGGGACGCCGAGCCCAACGTGCGGATTGCAGCCTGCGACGCTCTTGCCACGGCACTCGAGTCCCACACCGACGAGTCCACGGTCAAGGACCCGGCGCCCGAGGTCGTCACCGTGCGGGACAACGCGATCGCCAAGCTGCGCGAACTCGTGGTGCGCGACCGCGTCTGGCAGGTGCGCAGCGCCGCAGCGTTTGCACTCGCACGGTTGCGCTGCAAGGCGGCGATCCCGGCCCTCATCGACGGGCTCGAGGCCGAGCTGGCGCGCAAGAAGGACCCGTGGGCGATGGACGTGCGACTGCACAAGATCCTCGAGGGACTCACCGGCCAGACCGTGGTGCAGGGTGACATCCGGCCCTGGAAGGAGTTCTGGAAGGCCGAGGGCCCCTCGTTCACGGTCAAGCCGAAGGTCGCTGCCGGTGCCGCGCCGCCCAAGGCATCGAAGTACGAGAAGTTCTTCGACCTCACGATCGAGTCGGACCGCGTGCTCTTCGTGATCGACTTCTCGGGCTCGATGGCCGAGCCCATGCAGTTGCAGGGAGAGGGCACGGGAGCCCGTCCCTCGGCACCCACCACCAAGGCCCAACTCGTGGTTGCCGAACTCAAGAAGCTCGTGATGTCGTTGCCCGACGGTGCCCTCGTGAACCTGGTCGTGTTCAGCGACGACGTACGGGCCTGGCGCGAGGACGGCGGCAAGCCTGCCCTGGTGAAGCTCGACGATGCCGGACGCGACGACCTGCTCGGCAGCTTCCTCGACTCGCTGCGCCCCGTCGGCCCCACCAACCTGTACGGCGCATTGGACAAGGCCCTCGACTTCGCCGGACGAGGACTGCACGACAAGTACTACGAGGCAGCCTTCGACACCCTGTACGTCATCACCGATGGCGCGCCCTCGGCAGGGGAGGTGACGGACAAGGAGGAGATTCGGCGGAGAGTGCGGGAAGCCAACCGCCTGCGAAAACTGACCATCCACTGCATCACGTTCGGTGACAAGAACGACACCGACTTCCTGCGGCCGATGGCCGAGGAAAATGGTGGCAGGCACATCCACGTGCAGTAAGGTCCTCGCCCTCGTTGTCCCCCGGCGACCCCCCGAAGAGGGACTTCGGACCAAGACATCCATGACCCGCGTGGGCCATTGGTGCACTGGCACCGCCCCACACGTACCGCCCCAATGACTGACGCCTCGCATCCTCCGCTCACTCCTGCAATGCAGTTCGCCGTCGACGAGCTGAAGCGGAACCCGAATCTCACCTACGTCGAGCTCAAGGAACTTGCGACCGCCCGCGGCCTGCTGCTGCCGCCGATCCTGTTCGGCCGCGCCAAGCTGCACCTCGGCATGCCCACGGCCCCGAGACTCCAGCGTGCCGCGCCCGTTCCCGCAGAGCGAGGTGCGGAGGCCGGTGCGGAGCACCCAGTCTCTCCCGAGCCCACGGTGTTGCTGCCGCGGCCCGAGCGACGCACGGAGCCGGCAGCTGAGCGTCCTGCCCAGGCTCCCAAGAAGAAGCTGCCGCCGCCGGTGGAGGAAGAACCCTCGGCTGCCGTGGACACCAACGGGGCCACTGCATCCCCCAAGGACATGGTCGCCCCGAGCCGACAGGGCTCCGGTGCCTTCGAGTTCGCCGTGCGCATGCTGCGCGACGAGCCCAACCTCGAGTACGGGGACCTGCGCCTCCGGGCGGAGGCCAACGGCTTCAAGCTCCCGCCCATCCTCTACGGCCGCGCGAAGGCGTACCTGGGTCTCGTCCCGGTCAAGCCTCGTGGCGAGCGTGCCGCCCAGCAGGCCAAGCGAAACGGTCCGCTGCAGCTGCGGCAGGTCGAGTCGGTTGCCGAGGTCCAGCGCGAGCTGGTCAAGCGCACGACGGGACTCGGGAGCGTCGAGGAGATGGCCGACCAACTGCGCCAGCTGGTGCGCGAACGCGACGAGTTGCGCGAGGCTGCGCGCGAGCGCGATGCGATGCGCAAGGCGCTGCAGGACATCGCAGGGCTGGTCTCCCAGCTCTACGAGGGCCTCGAGCAGGACTGAGGCCGGACGCGCGCAGCAGGAGCGCGGCAGGACCGGCTGACACCCGCTGGCTCTCTTGCCAGCAGGCTCCGCTCAGCCCCTCTTGGCCTTGTGCAGCGACCAGCCGATCGAGCTGCCCAGCACCGCGAGGATCACGGCGAGCGAGAGCAGGGGCGGGATCTTGAGCACGCCCATGAGCAGCAGCTTGGCCCCGATGAAACCCAGCACGAGCGCGAGCCCGACCTTGAGGTAGCGGAACTTGTCGAGCATGCCTGCGAGCACGAAGAAGAGCGAGCGCAGGCCCATGATCGCGAAGATGTTGGACGTGAACACGATGAACGGGTCCGTCGTGATCGCGAAGATCGCAGGGATCGAGTCCACGGCGAAGACCACGTCCGTGATCTCCACCATCACGAGTGCCAGCAGCATCGGGGTCGCACGCAGCTTGCCGTCGATGCGCACCCAGAACGACTGGCCCACGAGGTCGGTGACGTTGAGTTTCCGGCGCAGCCAGCCAAGCATCCTCGAGTCCTCGGGAGTCTGCTCATGGCCGCTCTCGCGCAGCAGCTTGACGCCCGTGAGGAGCAGGAAGCCGCCGAACACGTAGAGGATCCAGTGGTAGCGCTCCACCAGCTCGGCGCCAGCAAGGATCATCGCTGCGCGGAGCACGATGGCGGTGAGGACGCCCCAGAAGAGCACCCGGTGCTGCAGTTGCCGCGGGATGTGCAGTGCCTGGAAGACGAGCACGAACACGAAGACGTTGTCGAAGGAGAGCGACTGCTCGACCACCCACCCAGTGTAGAACTCGATTGCCTTGGTGGCGCCGTACTGGGAGCCGACCCAGCCGCCGAAGGCGATCGCCAGTGTGGCCCAGACCGTGGTCCACGACAGTGCCTCCTTGAAGCTCGGCGCGTGCGCCTTGCGGTGGAAGATGCCGAGGTCGAGGGCCAGCATCACGAGGATGAAGGCGATGAAGAAGCCCCACAGGGTGGGACTGCCAACGGTTGCCGTTGCGGAAGCGGTTTCGTTCAAGGGTTCGAGCCAGATCTTCTAGGGAGCCGCGGATCTCACCGCAAACCGATTGCAGCCAAAGCAAGCCGCGCGGAGCGGGCTGCGCCCTCGAGCGTCGCCGGCAGGCCACAGTCGGTCCAGTCACCGCACACGACGAGGTTTGCAGCAGCGCCTGCAAGGCGGCCTGGCTGCGGCCGCAATCGTTCGCTCCCCACCGCGGCAACGAAGGTGGCGTGAGCCTCCTTGGTCACGTGTGCCTCGGCAACCGCGCCTGCGTCGAAACCTGGCACGTGCCGTTGCAGTTGGCCCTCGGCAGCCAGGCGGATGTCGGCAACCGGCATGCCGTCGAGCCCACGGCAGCCGCCGGCAAGCAGGGCAAAGTCGCGCGCGTCCCCACCTGGCCGCCGGACGAGGAAGTGGAACGGGTCCCCGTCGACCAGCGACACGAGGTCGTGTCCCGCAAGCGGTGCGCATGCAGACTCACGCATGCGGAACCACACCGAGACGATGGGAGAGCTGGTCAGGCCTGCGAACGGTGCGTCGATGCCGAGCAAGCTGCCGAGTGCGTGCCACGGGACCGCGCTGACCACCAGGTCCTCCGGGCCCACCGCGGTCCGGCTGCCGTCGGCAAAGTGCAGGGACCGGACCGTCCCGCCCGTCGTGTCGAGAGCACTGAGCCTCGCCCCGGTGCGCAACCCGATGCCAGCGGCAGCAAGGGCACGCGGTGCAGGATCGTCGAGGATGGTGGACCAGGGCGCGCGCGGCAGGGCAATGGCACCAGCCGCCGCGCCGAAGCGGAACGCCTCGCGGAGGGTCGAGAGGAAGATGCGCGCCTGCACCTCGTGGGGCTCGGCGTTCATGAGCGCACGGCACAGGGGCACCCACAGGCATGCGGCAGGGTCACCGCGCTGACCGGCTGTGTCGATCCACTGCTGCAGGGTGCGGTCGGCAGGGGCGCCGAGCAACACGCCCACCATGCCGCGGAGGGCCCGCAGCTGCGCGCAGAGTGACATCCCGGTGCCGCCGAGGGCGAGCGGCATGGCGAGGGGGACCGGGAGGCGCGAGAGCGAGAGCTGTGCGAGGCTTCCGCCCACGCGACTCAGGGCCACGCGCAACGACGGCGAGAACTCGAAGCACGACTCGGTGCCGAGCCGGCGCAGCAGCTGCCGGAAGTCGCGGTAGCAGCCAAGGATCACGTGCGGTCCGTTGTCGCACTCCATGCCGCCGCGGGCACGCGGCAACGTGAACGCGCGACCACCGAGCCGCGGACGCGACTCGTACACCTGCACCTCCAGGCCACGGTCCGCCAGCAGGAAGGCCGCATGCAGCCCCGCCACACCGGCCCCCACCACGTGGGCGCGGCGCCTCATCTCCCGCGCCCTGCCACCCGCATCGCGATCCAGAGCTTCCTCCAGCGCCCGACCCGCATGCGGCCACCGCGGATGTCGCCGCCCCTGCGCACGAGCCGGCGCAGCAGCTCGCCGTAGACGGCACCCATGATGCGCGGTGGCAACAACCGCCTGCGCTGCGCGCGGTCGAGCAGGGCAAGCTCGGCCCGTGCAGCCTCGAAGTGACCATGCGCGACGGCAGCAAGTCGCTCCACCAGCCGGTGCACGGGGCCACCGGCCTCGTAGGCGGACTCAGGACCCTGACCGCGCAGCAGTCCCTCGTCGATGCCCAGCTCGCGGAGCCAGGTCCGCGGCACGTACACGCGGCCGGCACGTGCATCGGCATGCAGGTCGCGCAGGATGTTCGTCCACTGGAGCGCCTTGCCGAGGGAGACGGCATAGCGCTCGGCTGCAGGACCCTGTGCACCGAGCACGGGCAGGCAGGCCAGACCGACCGCCGAGGCGACGAGGTAGCAGTACCGGTCGAGCGATGCCTCGGTCTCGTGGCACGGCGGCTGCAGGTCCGCTCCCACGCCGTCGAGGAT
The DNA here is from genome assembly GCA_041178545.1 of Planctomycetota bacterium. GTDB lineage: Bacteria > Planctomycetota > UBA1135 > UBA1135 > UBA2386 > JBEATZ01. The sequence continues at coordinate 5,187 of JBEGVB010000209.1, read as the reverse complement.
CTCCCGTAGGTGCTCGGGGCGGACGCCGTGCTCGGAGACCACACGCGCAACGGAACGGCCCACCTCGGTGCGCGGCAGCGTTGCGTCGACCAAGGCGGCATCGAGCTCGGCGCGCCAGAAGTCGAGGTGCTCCCGTGCGGTGTCGGCATCCGGTGCGTCATCGGCAGCATCGTCGACGACACGGCAGAACGCGTAGACGGCCACCATTCCTGCGCGGCGCGACTCGTCGAGGAAGCGGAACGACACGAGGAAGCTGGAGCGCGATGCTTGCGCGATCGCCTCCGGGGTCAGCAGTGCGCCGGGCGGGAACGAACGGTGGGACGACGCAGGGACGTTCACGCGAGTGCCCTCCGCAGCCCACGCGGCGCCTGCGGCCACAGCGCACCCAGCAGGCACCCGACCTGCTGCATGCGGCCAAGACGCACCCGGCCCGCGAGCACGTCGCCATCTGCTGCCTCGATGCGGTCCAGCACCGCAGAGGCACCGCGCAGGATGGCGCGCAGCTCGAGCCGCAGCCTGCCGCGCACGCGCTCGGTGAGTTCCCACCCCGCTGCGAACTCGGTCCGCAGCCGCTGCACCCACTCCATGGCGAGGGCGCGCAGGCCGCGGGACGCAACCGGGGCCCGCAGGTCCTGCTCCGCGACCCCGTAGCGGGCAAGGTCCGCGGCCGGGAAGTAGACACGGTCGCGCTCCCGCAGGTCGGAAGCCATGTCCTGCAGGTGGTTGAGCAGTTGCAACGCCGTGCAGATCCGGTCGGACAGAGCGTCGAGCGCAGCATCGCGGTGACCGCACACGCGGAGCACCAGCCGCCCAACCGGGTCGGCGGAGCGTCTGCAGTAGTCGAGGAGTCCCGGCAGGTCGTAGCGACGCACCGTCAGGTCCTGCGCGAAGGCGTCCAACAGGTCCGTGAACAGCCTGCTGTCGAGGTCGCAAGCACGCATCGAGGTGCAGAGGTCGCGGAACAGCGCCACGTCATCGGCCCGACCCGACACGTGGTCGAGGAAGGATGCGCGGAACGAGGCCAAGGCTGCAGCGTCGCGCATCTCGTCGGCCAGGTCGTCGGCGGTGCGTGCAAAGGCGTAGATGCGGTGCAGGTGCTGGCGTGCGGCGCGCGGCAGCAGGAACGACCCGACCGGGAAGTTCTCGTAGTGGCTGCTGGCCAGTGCGCCCCAGGACGCCTGGGAGCCCGTGGCGATCGGATTTTCCGTGAGCGACTGCGTCACCGTGGGAGGAACCAGAACACAGGTTGGGGTGTTCGCAAACGACAAAAGGTAACCACCATGAACCTCGACTTCGAATCTTCCAAGACGGTCAGCAACTTCATCAGCGTGCCTGCAGGGACCTACCTGTGCAGGGTCGGGCAGGTGCGCCCCGGCACCACGCGCAACGGCGACGAACGCTGGTCGATCAGCCTCGTCATCGCCGAGGGACAGTTCGCGGGCAAGCAAGCGGCGTGGGACAACCTCGTGTTCAGTCCGCGCGGCCTCGCACGCGTGCGCTTGGTCTTCCAGGCCTTCGGGCTGCCGTCCTCGGGCAAGGTGGCGGTCGAACCCTCCGACCTCGAGGGCTGCACGGCCTTCGTCGAGGTCCGGCCGGCCGAGTACACGGCGGCAGGAGGGCCGGTGATCCGCCGCAACGAGGTTCCCTACGCAGGCTACCGAGCGGTCGAGGGTACTGCACCGCCAAGGCTGGCAGCCGCCGACGACGCGCACGCAGTGCCGACGGACCCGATCCCCTTCTGAGGACCTGCGGCATGAGTGCCCTGTACCGCACCGGCATCCTCTGCGCAGGTGCAGCGACCCGCAGCTGCACCCTTGCCGTCGTCCTGCTCGCCCCAGCCCCGCCGACCGTGGAACCACGAGTGCAAGACCCTACGATCCGGCCCGTGAAGGCCAAGCAGCGCATCGAGGAGCTCCGCGAGGAGATCCGCCGCCACGACCACCAGTACTACAACCTGGGCAGGCCGACCATCAGCGACGCGAGCTACGACCAGCTGTTCGCGGAGCTCCGCAGTCTGGAGGCCGAGCATCCAGGACTGGTGACGCCCGACTCGCCCACCCAGCGGGTGGGCGCCCCGCTCGCGAAGGGGGTGACCTTCGGCACCCACCGCCACCTCGCCCCGATGATCAGCATCGAGTCGATCATGACCGCGGAGGACGTGGTCGAGTTCGACAAGCGCGTGCGCAGGCAGCTGGAGCTGGCGGACGATGCGAGGCTGGAGTGGGCGGTCGAGCCCAAGCTCGACGGAGTCAGCGCGAGCCTGCTGTACGAGAACGGGGTCTTGGTGCGCGGCCTGAGTCGCGGCGACGGCGAGCAGGGCGAGGACATCACCGTCAACCTGCGCACCATCCGCAACCTGCCGTTGCGCCTGCTGGGTGACGGCCCGTTCCCGAGCCGCATCGAGCTGCGCGGCGAGGTCATCATGCAGCGCACCGAGTTCGCCAAGCTGCAGGAAGCCAGCGAGGAGACGAGCGAGACGCCGTTCCGCAACGCCCGCAACACCGTGGCAGGCACGCTCAAGCTGCAGGACCCGCGTGTCGTCGCCAGCAGGCCGATGGACTTCCTCTGCTTTGCCGTCGGTCTCGTGGAGGGCATGCGCTGGGACACGCACGAGGCATTCCGCGAGCAGGTGCGCGCATGGGGATTCCACCCGGCCGAACCGTTTGCCGTGGTCGACCACGTGCAGGGCCTGCTCGACTTCCGCGACGACCTGGAGCGCAGGCGCGACGACCTGCCCTACGAGCTGGACGGCGTGGTCGCCAAGCTCAACCGCGTCGAGCTCCAGAACCGCGCGGGCCGCACGGCACGCACACCGCGCTGGGCGCTCGCGTACAAGTTCGCCCCCCGCATCGCCATGACGCGCGTGGAGTCGATTGGCGCGCAGGTCGGCCGCACGGGCGCCGTGACCCCCGTCGCCCGGCTGGAGCCAGTGCCGCTCGCTGGCGTCACCGTGAGCAACGCCACCCTGCACAACTGGGACCTGCTGGCGGAGCGCGACGTGCGCGAGGGCGACTGGGTGGAGATCCAGCGCGCCGGCGACGTGATCCCCGAGGTGGTGCGGGTGATCCTCGAGAAGCGGCCCGCGGACTCGGAACCCAAGCGGCCGCCGCGCGAGTGCCCCACCTGCGGCACCGAGCTGGAGGCAGAGGGTGCGTTCCGTTACTGCGTCAACCTGGAGTGCCCTGACCAGCTGCGGGGTCGCGTCGTGCACCTGTGCAGCCGCCGTGCGCTCGACATCGAGGGCCTTGGCCCCAAGCAGGTGGCCCAGCTCATCGATGCAGGCATCCTGGAGAAGGTCGAGGACGTGTTCGTGCTCCCGACGCGGCGCGACCGCGTGCTCCAGCTGGAGCGGTGGGGCGAGCGCAGCATCGCAAAGATCGAGCAGCAGGTGGAGAAGGCCAAGCGCCCTCCGTTGGCACGCTTCCTCCATGCCCTCGGCATCCGCCACGTGGGCGAGCAGACCGCCAAGGACCTCGCCTCCCACTTCGGCTCCCTCGACAGGGTGCGCGAGGCCGGCGAGGAACAGCTGATGGAGGTGGACGGCGTGGGCGAGGAAGTCGCTGGCTCCGTCGTGCGCTTCTTTGCGCAGCCACGGAATCGCCAGTTCCTGCAGGCCATGACCGACGCCGGTGTCGAGCCGGTCTCCGAACAGCCTGCAGGGCAGGGACCGCTGGGCGGACGGATCTTCGTCTTCACCGGCGGGCTGCAGACGATGAGCCGCGACGAGGCAAAGCACCGCGTCGAGCAGCTCGGCGCCCGTACGGCAGGGTCCATCAGCAAGAAGGTGACGGACGTCGTCGCCGGCGAGGCAGCAGGCAGCAAGCTCGAGAAGGCACGCGAGCTGGGGCTCACCATCCACACGGAGGAGCAGTTCGTCGCGCTGCTGGGCAAGTGAGATGAGCACGCCCTCTCCCCTCCGCCACTGGCTGCGCATCCTGTTGATGGGCCTCGCCCTCGGCATCGTGCTCTACGCAGCACACCTCGCGGCAGGGATGCTCGCGTGAGGGAGCGCGGCGCGACGATCCTCGACTGGCTCCATGCGCTGGTGCCGGCGAGCCTGCCGGGTGCGCCGGCATCGTGGCGGGTGGTGCAGACCCACATCTCGGTCGTGGTGATCACGCCCACCCACGCGTTCAAGCTCAAGAAGCCCGTGCGGCTGCCGGTGCTCGACTACTCCACGGTGGGCATCCGCCTGCACCACTGCATGGAGGAGGTGCGTCTCAACCGCAGGCTGTGTCCCGACGTCTACCAAGGCACGTGTGCGGTGCTTGCCAACGCAGACGGCAAGGTCGTCTTCGACTGGCTCGGCTGGGCCGCCAGCTCCGATGCGACCTTTGCTGACGGCACCGAGCACGTCGTCGACCATGCCGTGGTCATGCACGTGCTGCCTGCCGACCGCATGCTGGACGTGCTGCTGGAGCACGGCGCGGTCACGGCAGCCGACATGGCTGCCGTGGGCACCCGCCTGGCCCGTTTCCATGACGAGTGCCGTGCCGACGAACAGGTGCGTCGCGCAGGCGCGCCGAGCCGGCTTGCCGCGCTGGCTGCGGCCAACTTCCGCGAGCTCGCTGCAATGGGAGACCACGGCATGCCGGGCATCCTGCTCGATGCGCTGCAGGAACGCACCGGGTGCGACTTCGTGGCGATGCTGCCCACCATGGTGCAACGCATGGCACAGGGTCGCGTGCGCGAGTGCCATGGCGACGTGCATGCGCGCAACGTGTGCATGACCGACCCAGTCGCCGTCTACGACTGCATCGAGTTCTCCCTCGACCTGCGCGCCATGGACACGGCAGCGGAGACCGCCTTCCTCGCCATGGACCTGCGGTACCGCGGGGCCCCCCACCTGGTGCAACCGTTCCTCGATGCGCATGCAGCGGTGAGCGGCGACCACGGGCAGTTCGGCCTGATGACGGTGCTGGTTGCCTACCGCGCCATGGTGCGTGCCAAGGTCGCGGCACTGGCTGCCGCCGACGTCGGCATCGGTGCCCAGGACCGCGCTTCGGCGCGCCGTTCCGCGCTGCGCCACCTCCACCTTGCGGCGGCGGCGGCTGTCGAGGGCGGTGGTCACCAGTGGGTCGTGTTGTGCGGGCCACCTGCGAGCGGCAAGAGCACGCTTGCGGCAGAGCTCGCCGAGCGATGTGGGTGGCCGCACCACGCCACCGATGCAGTGCGCAAGGACCTTGC
>JBEGVB010000208.1:0-7190 GCA_041178545.1 Planctomycetota bacterium | reverse complement strand
CGCATGGAACTGCGCAAGCACGGCTATGCCGATGCGGAGATCGAGGCCATGTGCGACGGTGCACCGGCACCAGTCCCCACCGCGGAGCACTGGCAGCGTGCCCTGCAGCGCAACGGGCTGTGGAACGATCTCACGGCCCGCCTCCACGAGGCGCTGCCCCAGGGCCTGCGCAGCAGTGCCGTGGCCACGGCAGCCGTGGGCGAGCTCACGGGCCGCGGGATGCTGGACCCGGCACTGGTGGAGTGGGTCGCGGGGGACAAGTCTGCAGCCGACAACTTCGTCGCGGTGGCCGGCATCCTCACGCAGGGCCGCAGCCTCGCGGACGTGCGCGCACTGCATGCGCTCGGCGCGCTGCAGCCCGTGGTCGAACTGCGTGCCCCCGCGCGCGAGGGGCTCGATGCCTGGGACGTGGCCGAGCTGAGCGTCGCGCCCGGTGCCCAGGTGGCCGCTGGTGCGCCGGTCGTGGTCCTCCACGACGCATCGCACCTGTGGCTGCGGGTCGAGCCGGTGGGTGGCGATGGCGCCCTGCTCGTCTCCGCGGTGGAGGGTGCAGAGTCCTGCCGTGCGGTGCCGCTGCTCCCCGGCACGGGTGCCGAGCTCGAGGGCCTCGTGCCCCAGATGCTCCGCAGCGGGGACCATGGGTCGGTGGTGGCCCACGCGAGGGTGGCGAACTCGTTGCTCAGCGAGGGTCCGCCCCGCAGCTGGCGCCTGCAGTCGGGCATGCGGTACCGGTTGCAGGTCCCGGTGCGCACCTTCAGGGGTGTGTTCGTTCTGCCTGCCGCGGCGATTGCCGAGCAGGGGCCGGAGCTGGTCGTGTTCCTCCAGGATGGCGCCTCCTTCCACCCGGTGGAGGTCGAGGTGCTCCACCGCGACAACGAGGTCGCGCTGGTGCAGCCGGGCGGCGCGTTGTTCCCCGGCGACGTAGTCGCACTCAGCGGCGCGTTTGCCATCGCAGCTGCCATGCAGGGCGGTGGCGAGGCCGGCGGTCACCACCACCACCACTGAGGCAGCCATGCTCGACCGCATCATCGACCTCGCACTGCGCAACCGGCTGCTGGTGGTGGCCCTCTCGCTGGCCATCGCCATCGCCGGCCTCTACGAGGCCATCCGCACGCCCATCGACGTGTTGCCCGACCTCGACCGCCCCGTCGTCACGGTCATCACCGAGCCGCACGGCATGGCCCCGGAGGACGTGGAGCAACTCGTCACCTGGCCCATCGAGCAGGTGTTGAACGGCGTGACCGGCGTGCAGCGCGTGCGCAGTTCCAGCGACGCCGGCTTGTCCGTCGTGCATGCGGAGTTCGCCTTCGGGCAGGACCCCTGGCGCGCACGCCAGATCGTGGCAGAGAAGCTCGCGCTCGCACGCACGACGCTGCCTGCGCACGCCGAGCCGGTGCTCGCCCCGCTGAGCTCGATCATGGGGCAGGTGCAGGTGGTCGGGTTCCGTGGGCGCAATGCACCGATGGACCCGGTCGAACTGAGGTTGCTCGTCGACCGCGACGTGCGGCCGCGCATCCGCTCCATCCCCGGGGTGGCACAGGTCACGGTGGTGGGCGGGCAGCCCACCGAGCTGCAGGTGCTGGCGGACGCCGGCAGGATGCAGGCGCACCGGGTCGCACTGCACGAGCTGCGCGATGCGGTGACCCGGTCGAACGCGATGGCGTCGCCAGGCGTGCTCGAGGTCGGTGCGAAGGGGCCCAACGTGGTCGTGCCGGCACTGCTGAAGAAGCCCGAGGAGCTCGCGGACGCCATCGTGCGCAGCGAGGGGTCGAAGGTCCTGCGCGTGCGCGACGTGGCCGACGTAACGCTGGGGCCGGCAGGCTACCGCGTGGGCGACGCCGGTGTGGACGGCCAGCCCGGCGTGCTGATGATCCTCAGCAAGCAGCCTGGCACCGACACGGTGGAACTCACCCGCACGGTCAACGCCGAGCTGCAGCGCATCCGTGCGGAGCTGCCTGCCGACATCGAGGTCAAGGACGACGTGTTCCAGCAGGCGGCCTTCATCCACCGTGCGGTCGACAACGTGATGGTCGCCGTGCGCGACGGTGCCATCCTCGTGATCCTCGTGCTGATGCTGTTCCTCGCGAACGTCCGCACGACGATCATCACGCTCACGGCAATCCCGCTCTCGGTGGCCATCACGGCCATCGTGTTCGACGTGGCAGGACTCACGATCAACACCATGACCCTGGGCGGTCTCGCGGTGGCCATCGGCACGCTGGTGGACGATGCGATCGTGGACGTGGAGAACGTGTTCCGGCGGCTGCACCAGAACTCCCTGCGCGCGGTTGCGGACCGCAAGCCGGTGCTGCAGGTGGTCTACGAGGCATCCTGCGAGATCCGCAAGCCGGTGGTCTACGGCACCCTGCTGGTGACCGTGGTCTACCTGCCGCTGTTCTTCCTCACCGGCATCGAGGGCCGGTTGTTCCTGCCGGTCGCGATCGCCTTCCTCACCTCGGTCTTCGCCTCGTTGCTGGTGGCCATGACCGTCACGCCCGTGCTGTGCTCCCTCATGCTCGGCCGCGGCGAGGTGCGCCACCAGGAGTACGGCAGTCGCTTCGTGCGCTGGCTGCAGGACCGCATCGAGTTCCCGATCCGGCTCGGCATCGAGAAGCCGATGCAGGTGCTTGCCGTCCTCGTCGCCCTCACCATCTGCTCCGGCGTGGTGCTGCTCAACCGGGGCAGTTCGTTCCTGCCTGCGTTCCAGGAGGGGTCTGCGCAGGTCAACCTCTTCCTGCCGCCGGACACCGGCATCTCCACTTCCTCCCAGTACGGGCAGCGTCTCGAGGCCGTGCTGGCGAACGTCGAGGGCGTGCGCACCGTCGGTCGTCGCACCGGCCGTGCAGCAGGTGACGACCACATCATGCCCGTGAACGTGAGCGAGGCGATCGTCACGTTCGACCCCGACACCGACCGCTCCCGCGAGGAGATCCTCGAGGACATCCGCGATCGCGTCGGCGAGGCCTTCCCGGGCATCCCCACCGAGACCGAGCAACCGCTCGCTCACCTCATCAGCCACATGCTGTCGGGTGTCACCTCGCAGGTGTCGGTGCAGGTGAGCGGTCCCGACCTTGCGGTGCTGCGGCGATTCGCAGCACGCGTCGAGGACGCGATCCGGCCGGTACCGGGCGTGCGCGACCTCTTCACCGAGCAGATCACCCTGGTCGACCAGATCGCGGTCAAGCCGCGTCGCGACGTGCTCGCACGCGCGGGGATCGAGGTGCAGCAGCTGGCCGACACCGTCGAACTTGCCCTCGGCAGCGAGCCCGTGGCCCGCATGCGCATCGGACAGCTGCAGCAGGGCATTGCCGTGCGGCTCCGCCCCGAGGACCGAGACTCCGTCGAGCAGCTTGCGGCCCTGGTGCTGCACGGTGCCGACGGATCGCTCTGGCGCGTCGGAGACGTGGCCGACGTGGTGGTGGAGAAGGCCCCCAACTCCATCCAGCGCACGGCCGGCCAGCGCCGCATCATGGTCCAGCACAACATCGCCGACCGGTCGCTGGGTGAGGTCGTTGCCGACGTCGACCGGGCGATCGAGCCCGTGCGCGCGGAGCTCGCGCAGTTCCCCGGCTACAGCATCCGCATCGGCGGCCAGTACGAGGCACAGGCCGAGGCCAGCCGCATGATCGTGCTGTTCGGCGGGCTCGCCCTCGGATTGATGGTGCTGATCCTGTACCTGCAGTTCGGGTCGGTGCTGGTCGCGGGTCTGGTGATGGCGAGCCTGCCGATGGCCTTCCTCGGTGCCGTCGCGGCGCTCGTGGTCACCGGGCAGGACCTCTCCATCGCCGCGCTCGTCGGCCTCATCGCACTGCTCGGCATGGCAGCACGCAATGCGATCCTGCTGATCGACAGCTACATCCACCTGATGCGCGACGAGGGGTTGCCGTTCGTGCCCGCGACCCTGGTCCGCGCCGGCCGCGAGCGCATGGTGCCCGTGCTCATGACGGCACTCGCCTCCGGCATCGGCCTGCTGCCGCTCGCCCTCTCGCCCGGGGCGCCCGGCCGCGAACTGCTCTACCCGGTGGCCACGGTCATCGTGGGTGGCCTCGTCTCCTCCACGCTGCTCGACTTCCTGGTCACACCGGCCTTGTTCTGGGCCATGTGCCGCAAGGAGGCTGCGAGGCTGTGCGGCAGGGGCGCGGCGGCACCGGGGGTTGGCGGTTCGGGGCCCACGCACTGAACCGCGGCTTGCATGGCGCGTTGGGTGCGGGGATCGTGCCCCAGTGCCCCGCATGAGACCCAGTGCCGATGGTGCCGCCAGCTCCCCCCGCAGGCTGCTTGCCGTGCTCGCTGGAGCGCTGCTTGCCGCCCTGGCGCTCGCCATATGGTGGGGAACAGAGGTCGTCGTCGACGACACGGTGTTCGCAGGCGGTGCGCGGGACGGTGCAGGGACGTCGGCGGCGGGCGACACGCGGGATGGCGATCCTCGCGAAACGAAGGACCGTGAGAACGACGGTGGGGGCCGCATCGAGGCCGACTTCCAGCTGCCGGTGCCCGTGCCGAAGCCTGGCGAGTTCCTTGTCCGCGTGCTCGACGACGAGAGCAATGCGCCGGTGGCCGGCGCAGAGGTGTGCGCAGACGACCCTGCGTACCGCTTCAACCGCAGCACGCAGGAGCAGCAGCAGCTCGCCCGTCGTCTCGTGGGCGAGTTTGCGTGCGCGTTCCACCTCGGGCAGCGGACCGTGAGCGATGCCAACGGGTACGCGGTGCTGCGCGGCGAGAACTACGTGCAGGTGCACGCGACCCTTGGCGAGCGCTACGGCTCTGCCTACCTGCAGGATGCCAGTGATGGTGAACTGGTGGTGGTCCGGCTGGCGGCCAACCCCAGCATCCTCGTGCAGGTGGTGGACGCAGCGGGCAACCCACTCGAAGGGGTCCCAGTCCACCTCGCGTTCGAGTCCGTGGAGCCGGGAGCGGCTGTGGGTACGGCCCATTCCGACCTCAAGGGGTACACCGACGGCGACGGCCGGCTGCGGATCGGTGAGCTGGGGTTCCTGGACGCGCCGGAGGTCTACCGCAACCTGCGCGTGCACGTGGGGGCCTACGGACTGGGCCACGTGTCCGCGCCCGCGATGCTCGACGCGCCGGGGGGTGAGCCGGTGGTGTTGCAGCTCGCGGCATGGGGTTCGCTGCGGCTGGTGTTCAAGGACGCGAACGGCAAGCTGCTGGACCCCGGCACCGTCGACGGCGAGACCCTCGTGCTGCTCGCGCAAGGCGAGAACCTGCCCGAGTCGGAGTCCGACGTGCAGATGCGCGCCCTGGTGGTGGGAGGCGTCGCAGAGTTCGCCTACATCGGCCTCGGCCGCGCCCTGGAGGCGAACTTCTGGGGCCGCAACGTGCGGGTCGAGCAGTCCCTCGCGGGACCCGTTGCCCACCGCGAGGTGCGCACGGTCGATCTTCTGACCGCAAAGGACGACTCGGCCCATGTATCAGGGCGGCTGATCGCCGACGCAGACCTGCTTGTGCGGGTCGATTGGGTGCTGGTGCGGCGAGCCGCAGACGACGAGCAAATCGGTTGGTTCCGCGTCGAACCTGACGGCCGGTTCCGCTGGGCCTTCTTCGCGCACGAGCTGGACGCGAGCGGCAAGGTGAGGTTCCTGCTCAGTGACGGGTTCACCGTGCTCGCCACCACGGACGTGCTGGTGGTCCCGCCGGCCATGAAGCAGGTCGAGCTGGGAGACGTTCCCGTCCTGACGCTCGAGCCGTTGGCCCGCGGCAGGCTTGTCGTGCAGGAGGGCCAGTTGCCGCGCGCCCGGCTCTCGGTGGAGACACCCAACACCGGGAACATGGTGAGCGTGGGCAGCGTGGGCGAGTGGAACCAGAACAGCGACCACCGCGTGACGTTGGCGGAGGACGGCAGTTTCGAGGTCCATGCCGTGCGCGGGGAGAAGTCCCCGCGCCGACGCCTGCGCGTGTGGTCCAGGGAGTTCGAGCCTGTTGCTCCGCTCGAGTTCCGTCCTGGGGACGACAACCTGCGCATCGAACTCACCAAGTCGGCGCGCCTCGAGGTGAAGGTGCTGCTCGACCCGGGGCTCGAGACCGTCGCCGGGATCTCGGTCGAGGCCACGGGAGGCGCTGCGGAGGTGGGAAGGCAGCCGGAGGAAAGCGGTCCCCTGCGTTACCTGCGCGGCATCCCCCATTCCGTGCCGTCGGACGACGCCGTGGTGAGCGTGGAGCGGGAACTCGAGTTCCGCGACGGTGTGCACAGCGCCAGCCTCCGTGGGTTCCGCACCGGCACGGTCACCGTGCGCGTGCTGCTCGGCGAGCGCGAGCTCGGCCGCGTCGAGCACGTGGCCGTCACCGCGGGCGGCAGCAAGGACCCGCGCATCGACCCCATCGACCTGCGCGGCAAGGTGCATGCGTTGCGCGTGCGCGTGCTGGACGCGGCCGGCAACGTGGCGGACGTGTCCGGGACCATGAGTCTGCGCGTGCCGCCGGCGCAGCAGTGGGAGGAGTCGAACTGGCTCGAGCACGGCGTGTTCCGCACCCTCGTCCCGTCGACCCAGGCCGAGTTTGGGCTGTTCAGCCACGAACTGCGGCCGATCCACTGGGCAGGCCCCGTGGGCACGGTGGACCTGCGGCTGGAGCCGCCCTTCCCGGTGGAGTTCGTGCTCGAGGGCGTCGACGACCCCAAGCTGTGCGAGGGTCTGTGGCTCGCGAGCGACCTGCCCACGACGCCGCCGCGGTTCCTGCAGCTGGGCCTCGACGAGAGCTACTGGATGCACGACGACATGATGGAAGTGCTGCAGGGGCCGCGGGCCAAGGGGATGTTCCTCGTCGAGGTGCCCCACGCGGTGCGACTCCTCGAGGCCGGCGATGGCTACAACGCCGGCGAGTCGCTGCACGAGTGGCAGGTGGACGTGCGCGCCGCGCAGCCCAAGGTGGCGTTGAAGGTGCCGCCCGAGGTGGTGGAGAAGCTCAAGGCCGCGCGCAAGACGCGCTGACGCGCACGCTGCCTCAGAGCGCGGTCGGTTCCTCGATCTCCTCCAGCGACACGCCCAGCACCGTGCGCGCCACGGCATCCAGTGCCTCGCGCGAGCCGGTCAGGTGCACCGTGCGGTGCACGTGGCGCAGGCTCTCCCCGGGGGCCAGCTCAGCCGCCGGGGACGAGCTCTCCAGCTCGTAGAACGGGCCGAACGGTGCGCCACCCGGGACCGTGGGCCCGTCGTTGTAGCTGTTCAGCGCGTCGC
>JBEGVB010000207.1:0-3164 GCA_041178545.1 Planctomycetota bacterium | reverse complement strand
AGACCGACTTCTCTGCCGCGCTGGAGAAGCTTGCAGGGACGCTCAACGACCGGCTCGAGCAGATCGGCCGCAAGATGGGCATCAGTTCCGCGGTCGAGGCCGACACCGTCAACCTCGACGGCCTGTTCCGCGACGAAGGCAAGCAGGTCGAGTCGAACATCGACGCAGTCGACGCCAAGCAGAAGACCGGCGGCGGCATCGGCGCGAACCTCGAGCGCCTGAAGAAGCTCAAGGGCGGCTGAGAAACCGCCGAAGAACCAACACCAGCGAGACCACACGATGAGCCAGAACAAGAACAAGCAGGAAAACCACGCTTCTGCAGCCGCCGACACGACGGTTGCCCTCGGCAAGGGACTCGACATCGGCACCGCCAACCTGGCTGCCGCTGTCCAGAACAGCGAGGGCGGGATCACGGTGACCCTGGAACGCAACGCGTTCCTCGACATCCCCAGCGACGTCTACAGCAAGAACATGCTGACGAAGCTGAAGGTCCCGTACGTGGTGCACAACGGCAAGCTCGTCGTGCTCGGCGAGGCTGCGTTCGAGCTGGCCAACGTCTTTGGTCGCGAGACGCGCCGCCCCATGTCGGACGGCCTCATCAGCCCCAGCGAGACCGACGCGATGCAGATGATCCGCCTGATCATCAGCAAGGTGCTGGGCGAACCCCGCAAGGCGGGTGAGAACTGCTACTTCTGCGTGCCTGCGCCCTCGATCGACGTCGACAACAACGTCGTCTACCACCAGGGCCTGTTCGAGAGCATGCTCGGCAAGATGGGCTACAAGGCCCACGCCATCAACGAGGCGCACGCCGTCATCTTCTCGGAGCTCGCGGACAACGACTTCACCGGCATCGGGTTGTCCTTCGGCGGCGGCATGGTCAATGCCTGCGTCGCCTACAAGTCGATCCCCTGCCTCTCGTTCTCGGTGGCCCGCGGCGGCGACTGGATCGACAAGAACGTCGCGAACGTCCTTGGCGTCCCGCGCAGCAAGGCGACCTTCCTCAAGGAACGCGGCATCGACATCCGCGACCCCAAGAGCCGCGAGGAGGAGGCCGTCGCCATCTACTACCGCAGCCTGATCAACTACGTGCTCCAGAACATCAAGGCACGGTTCGAGAACGGCCAGAACATGCCCTCGTTCCAGCAGCCGATCGACATCGCCTGCGCGGGCGGAACCTCGCTCATCGGCGGGTTCATCGAAGTATTCCGCGACGAGTTCGCCAAGATCGACTTCCCGATCCCGATCGGTCGCATCTTCCGTGCGGAAGAGGCACTGACGGCGGTGGCAAAGGGCTGCCTGGTTGCAGCCGCCATCGGCGAGTAGTCTGCAGAACGCCAAGCCGCACGGCGTCGGGATCCCGTTGGGGATGTCGACGCCGTTCGCATTTCCACCGCCAGTTCCCGCGGTGGAAGGTCAGGAACCGATGCGCGTGCGGACCCAGTTCCACACCACGCGTTCGGCAGGCGGGCCCGAGGGCTGCATGGTGAAGCCGCAGAAGTGGAACTCCATGCCCACGAGCAGCACGAGGGGTGGCAGGTCCACGTGGGCCGAGGCCGTTGCGGCGGGGGAGAGCGAGCCCAGGAACCCGCCGAAGAACGGGTTCGTGGGGTCGAGCGGTGCACTCACGAGGAAGCTGTCGCGCAGCGGCAGGATGCCTCCGGCAGGCAGTGGGAGGGGCGGGGTGGTGCCGTCGCTCAGCGTGAGGAGGTACGGCATGCCTGCCTCTCCGGGAACGTCGACCTGCAGCGGCAGCCGCGTGCCGATCGACGCATGGGCAGGTGCCTGCAGCTGCATGGGTGCCAGCAGGAAACCGAGCAGCCGTTGGAGCAACTGCCCGCGCGCGGTCGGCGAGGTGATTGTCTCGACGGGGAACCCGAGCACCACCGTGCGTGCATTGCCATTGACGCGTTGGACCCCCGCGGTCTGCCCGTTGCCGTAGCGGAGGCAGGCCGTGCCGAGGCCGTCTGCAGGCGCGAGCACGTCGGGCCAGTCCACGTCGTAGGTGCCAAAGGTCCCGTCGTCGAAGCGCGAGGCGGGAACCTCGGCGCTGGCGGTTCCGGCGATGCCGGCCTGCAGCTGGTAGGTGGCCGCGTCGTCCGACACGTAGCGGACGCCGAGGGTGCCCTGCAGGAAGGCGCGGTCTGCGGCACTGCCTTGTGCGTCGAGGTCCCATGCGAGTTCGGCGCCGCTCACCAGCAGGCGGCCGCCCGCTGCCAGGTAGAGCTGCACCAGCTGCTGCTCCAGCGCGTCGAAGGTCTCGTCGGCCGTGCTCTCCTCCCCGAGCGACCACACGACGGCCCGGTGGCCAGCCAGGGTCACGCGGCCGAGCCGCACGGCCTCGTTGGACGCAGCGTTGAAGGCGACCGAGTAGGTGGCGTCGCGGAGCAGCGCGTCACCGAGCAGCGCAAGGTGGTCGCGTGTGTTCGCGTTGTGCTGCACCGACCGGTCGAAGCGGTCGAATCCCTGCACCAGCAGGACCTGCGCCCCGCGCGTGTGGTCGGTGCCGGCAGTCAGCACCTCGGTGGGGAAGCTGCGGCCGGACGCGTTCCACGCCCGCACGCGGAACGAGCGCACCGTGAGCATGGGCAGCGGTCCGGTCGACCAGTTGGCTGCAGTCACCTGCGCCACCGTGACGAAACCCTTTCCGTCCGCAGACTGTTCGACGGTGTAGTGGGTGGCTCCCGCGACCGGGTCCCAGGCAACGCGGAGGCCGCGGCTCCCGTCCTGGACCACGCGCAGTGCGGTGGGTGGCTCGGGTGGGAACGGCGCGGTGGGGGCGAAGTGGCGCATCACGCCCCGCGCCATCGCGCGTCCTGCGACCTGGCGGAACCGCGGGTCGTGCAGGGCCCGCATGTCGGCGGATCCCACGGTGTCGTGGAAGGCGAGCTCGACGAGGCAGCCGGGCATCGTCGAGAGCAGCCGCAGCTCGCCGAAGTTGGCGGACTTGAGTCCGCGGTCAACCCACGTGGAGCTGTACTCGGCACGGATGTCGGTGATGAGCTGGGACTGGACGCGCTGCTGCAGGTTCGTGGAACCCGCCGTGGCGGCCGTGTCGTGGACGAAGGTCTCGGTGCCGGCACCGCCGCCGGCATTGGTGTGCAGCGACAGGAATGCGTCGGCAGTGCGCCACTCGGCAAAGCGCGGCCTGCACGAGACGTCGTCGT
>JBEGVB010000206.1:0-5837 GCA_041178545.1 Planctomycetota bacterium | reverse complement strand
CACGAGCAACAGCCGCCCCTCCATGCCCTTTGCCGTGAACGGCATGCCCCCGGTCCCGGGTGCACCCTTCGCCAACCCGTGCCCCACGGGGTCGCCCCTCCGGACCTACCGCGCCACGACGTTCGACATGCGGCTCGTGGTCAACAAGTCGGGTTGGCACGACCCGCAGGGCCGCATCACGGTCCTCGACCAAGACCTGGAGGCGACCCTCTCGGGCCAGCGTCCCGCCGAACCGCTGTTCATCCGCGGCAACTCGGGCGACTGCATCGTCCTCTACCACTCCAACAAGACGGCCCGTGAGTTGCACGAGGACGCGTTCCAGGTGCAGACCCCGACGGACACGCTCGGCATGCACATCCACCTCGTCAAGTTCGACGTGATGGCTGCCGACGGCGCCGGCAACGGGTGGAACTACGAGGACGGCACCTACAGCCACGAGGAGATCCACGACCGCCTGCTGGCGATGGGCTTCCCCAACGGCCACCCCAACCGCACCGGCACCGGCACCGTGCAGACCACGACCCAGCGCTGGTGGGCCGACCCCCTGCTCAACGGCTCGGGCGAGGACCGCACCATCCGCACGGTGTTCCTGCACGACCACTTCGGCCCCAGCTCGATCCAGCAGCACGGCTGCTACTCCGCGCTCGTGATCGAGCCCGCGGGCTCGACCTGGTGGGACCCCGAGTCCGGCGTCCAGTTCGGCACCCGCGCCGACGGCGGCCCGACCAGCTGGCGTGCCGACATCCGTGCCGGCACCAACGGCATCGACAGCTTCCGCGAGTTCTGCATCGCCATCGCGGACTACGCCATCCTGTACGACGAGGCCGGCAACCCGGTCAACCCGCCCCGCGACGAAACCGGGGAGATCACCCCGGAAGCGGTGTCCTCGGTGGACCCGGGCACCATGGTGATGAACTACCGCAACGAGCCGGTGCCGTTGCGCATCGGCCAGCCGGTGTCGAATGGCTCCCACAACATCCGCTCCCTCAAGAGCGGTGACGCGGGACGCATCCCCTACCTCTTCAGCTCGGCCATCCACGGCGACCCGCTGACCCCGATCATGAGGATGTACCAGGGCGACAAGTTCCAGATCCGCATCGTCCAGGGCTCCCACGAGGACAGCCACGCCTTCAAGATCAACCGCAGCAAGTGGCTGCGCGACCCTGCCGTGCCCAACTCGGGCTACATCAACGGCCAGCACACCGGCATCTCGGAGCACTTCGAGTTCGCGAGCGAGGGCCTCGCACAGGCACCGTTCCCCGTCAAGGTGGGCCGCGTCAACTACCCCAACCCGACCACTGCGGTCGACATGCTCTGGTCCGATGCCTCGGAAGACGGCATCTGGAACGGCGTGTGGGGCCTGCTGCGCGTGTTCGGCGGCACCAACGCCATCGATCCCGTGACCAGCCAGCGCACCACGCTGCGCCCGCTGCCCAACAACCCGCAGGGCATCAGCGCCTCCAACGCGGCCGACTTCAGCTGGCCTTGCCCCAAGACGGCACCCGTGCGCACCTACAACGTGAGCGCGGTCACCGCCCAGCAGGCGATCGGCCCGAACGGCATCGTCTACAACCAGTCGGAGAACCTGTTCGACAACACGGGCCTGATGTACGTGCGCACGGAGGACCTCGATGCCTCCGGTCGCCTGCTCCCCGGTGTCCCGGTCGAGCCGCTGGTGCTCCGCGCCAACGCGGGTGACTGCCTCAAGGTCAACCTGACCAACCGGCTGCCCAGCACCCGCACGGCCGTGCCCGACAACCCGAGCACGGACGCCAAGATGACCGATCTCACGCGCCTCAACGTGTACAACCTGATCACGGACAACCTGGTCGGCTTCACCGTCGACCTCGTGTACACGGACGCGAACGCAGACGGCTCCCTCATCGGCCGCAACGCCAGCTCGCTGGTGGCCCCGGGCGCCTCGCGCGTGTTCACCTACTACTGTGGTGAGATCACCCACAACCGTTCCACCAACCGCATGGTGGCCACCCCCAAGGCCTACGGCACCTGCTCGATCCGGTCGTGGGGCGATGCCATCAAGCAGGGCCCGCAGGGCCTGTTCGGTGCACTCGTCGTCCAGCCCCAGGGCTCGACGTGGACGCACCCTGTGACCGGCGCACCGGCACCCACCGGCACCCGTGCCATCATCACGCAGAGCACCGACACCTCGCTGCCCACGCGGTTCCGCGAGTTCGTGCTGATGCAGCAGAGCGGCATCAACCTCCAGAACGACACGGTGGGGAACGCCGTGCCCGAGGTCGCCGACGACCCCGAGGACGTGGGCGAGAAGGCCTACAACTACCGCACGGAACCCTTCTGGGCCCGCCTGGGCAACACGTTCATCGAGCCCGACGAGATGAACAACATGGACCTCAGCAACGTGCTGAGCGGCGCGGTCGAGACACCGGTGTTCACGGTCCCGGTGGGAGAGCGGGTGGTGTTCCGCATGACCAAGGCCGTCGGCCGCGCACGCGCCGGCACCTTCGCCATCCACGGCCACCGCTGGCTCGACATGCCCCAGAACAGCCTGTCGGCCACCATGGGCCAGCAGACCACCAACACCGTGGGCTCCAACTGGAACTTCGTGCTGCTCGACGGCGCAGGCGGCCCCAACGGGGTCCGCGGCGACTTCCTCTTCCGCGAGGTCAGCTCCTTCCAGTTCTCGCAAGGTCTCTGGGGCATCCTGCGCGTGCAGTGACCCGCGCACCCCACCGTCGCCCGGCCCCGCCGGCGGCGGTGGGACCGGTGCCACGGGAGTCCTGCCGGCAGACCGACCCGGGTCCCCTTCCTCCCGGGTCCCGCGGCTGGAATGCCGCCTCGGCAGCACCTGCACCGGCGAAGGGCCGTGCGGGGAGTGAGGTATCCTCCCGTCCCGTCAGAAGCTCACCCCATGACCCTGTCCCGCACCGGACTCGCCATCACGCTCTCCCTCGTCGCCGTCCTCGGCTCCTGCCGGAAGGAGCCCGACGCGAACGGGACCATGGCACCGGACACTCCGGCCTCGAGTGCCTCCGTGGGCACCCGCGAGATCGTGCGCGACGGCGTGCGGCTCAGCTACGCGATCGAGAACGTGGACCCGAAGGCAAAGGACCGGCCGTTGCGGCGCGGTGACCTTGCGCGCGTGACTTTCTCGGTGACGGACACGGCCTCGGGTGCGCCACTCGGCGGCACTCGTCCTTCTGCCTGGTTGATGGCGCGCCCTGCAGAGGCCTCGAAGAGCCCCGACGACCAGACCAGCAAGGAGGTGATCCGCAAGCTGCTCGCTGCCAATGCCGGCACCACCGCGGCCACCAACCTCAACGCCCACCTGATCGTCGCCCTGAACTCGGACAAGACGATCACGGTCCTCGACCCCACGATCGACTTCACCCGCACCCGCATGCGCAACATCCTGGTGCTGCCCGCAGAGGGTACCGACCTCGCGGTCGGCCCCAACGGCGACAAGGTGTTCGTGACGATGCCCGAGCGCGGGCAGGTTGCGGTCGTGGACACGCGCAACATGCAGCTGCTGGACGCCATCGGCTGCGGCAAGCGCCCGGAGCAGGTCGTGGTCAGTCCTCGCGGCGGGACCGTCTGGGCCCTCGATGCCGTGGGCGACCGCGTCTACGTGCTGGACGGGGCCGAGGGCAAGCTGGCCCACTCCGTGCAGGTGGCCGCCGGCCCGAAGCAGGTCGTGTTCGACGCAGCAGGTCGCTTTGCCTTCGTGGCCCACCTCGAGAGCGGCCGCATCCACCGCGTCGACCTCGCGGACCAGTCGGTGCGCGAGATCGCCGACCTGAAGTCGCCGTTGTCCTCGGCAGCGTGGTCGGATGCGGCCTCCGAACTGTTCGTGTGCGCGAGCGAGACCGGCGACACCACCTACGTCCGCGGCGAGAACGGGACGACGCGACCGGGACCGGCACTGCCTGCCGGCAGCGGCCCCATGTGGCCGTTGCAGGAGGGTCGCTGGGTCCTGGCTGCCGACGGCTTCGGCAACCGGGTGCACGCCGTGGACACCTCGAGCAACCAGCCGCCGCGCGCGTTTGCCACCGGCTCACTGCCCTCGCAAGCCGCGTTCTCCAACGGCTTCGCCTACATCTACTGCGCCGGCAGCCGCGACCTCACCCTGCTGCAGGTCACCGCGCTCTCCGACCCCGGCTCGATCCCGAGCGTGCAGGTGCCGATCCTGCAGAAGGCGCCGTCCGAGCCGGCCTCGCGCGGCCCCGGCGACCTCATCGTGCTCAACCCCGACCGCATCTCCTCGATGGTGGCCGTGCAGTCCGAGCAACTGCTCTACCACTACTCGGAGGGCATGAACGCCCCGATGGGCAACTACCAGACCTACAGCAGGACCCCGGTTGCCATCGGCATCCTCGACCGCAGCCTGCAGCCCATCGCCGAAGGTGTCTACAGCACCGTCGTCCCGGTGGAGACCTACGGCGACGTGGACCTGTACGTCTACCTGGAGCAGCCGGTGCGCATGTTCGGCCGCTTCGACGTGCGCATCGAGCCGGACCCGGCCACGAGGAAGCAGCGGGAGGAGTCGAAGCCCCGCGCCATCCCGGTGCTGGACAACCCCGATGCCACACTGCCCGTCGGCCAGGCGGCCACGGTCGACCTGCACCTGGTGGACCCCGAGTCCAAGCAGCGGGTTGCGGAACCAGGGACGGTGCGCGTCCTCGTCACCGCACGCTTCGGCAACGACCAGTTCCGCCTGCCTGCCGAGGCACTCGGCGACGGTGGGTACCGGGTCAAGCTGACCTTGCCCCGCACCGGCACGTGGCTCATGACCGTGCAGTGCCCGGAGCACAACCTCGCCCACAACACGCACCGCGCGCTGGAGCTCAAGGTGACCGACGACGTCGAGGGCACCGTGCAGCCGGCTCCGACCACCCAGCCCAGCACCCCCGGAAAGGGCCAGTGACCCCGCCATGTCCCCAGAACCGCAACCCATCCGCTCGATCCCGACCTGGCTCGGCCTCGCCCTGCTGCTGGCCCTTGCCGTTGCCTGCAACCGCACCGAGGGCAGCCAGACCCCGGCGGAGGCTGAGGCCTGCTGCGACGAGGAGAAGGCTGGCGAGCAGGCTGTTGCTGCCGCGGCCCAGTTGCAGGGCCAGTCCGTGGGCGGCATCCCGGACGCCCTGCTGACCGACCAGAACGGCAAGCAGGTGCGCCTCTACAGCGACCTGATCAAGGGCAGGAAGGTGGTGGCGAACTTCGTCTTCACCACATGTGCCACCGTGTGCCCGACGCTGCAGACCGTGTTCGAGGGGGTGCAGAAGCGCCTCGGCGACCGGCTGGGCAAGGACGTGGTCATGCTGTCCATCACCGTGGACCCGGCCAATGACACTCCCGAACGGATGCGTGCGTTCGCCGAGGACCACCATGCGAAGCCGGGCTGGTACTTCCTGACCGGCTCCGTGGAGGACATCCGCGACGTGCTGCTCGCCTTCAACGTCTACACGGCGAAGAAGGAGGAGCACACGGCGCTCTTCGTGATCGGCAACGAGCCTGCCGGTCGCTGGATGTACCAGTCGGGACTCGTGGAGCCCTCCGTGGTGGTGAAGCAGGTCGAGTTGATCGGCAAGGAGCAGTGACCCCCGTGCATCTCCTCCTGCGCGCAGCAAGCCTGGCCATGGTGGCACTTGCACTCGTGGCCTGTGGCGGGGGGAACACCATGACGGGCTCCCCCGAGCGGGGCCGTCTCGTCTACACCGAGGGGCGCAGCCCGAGCGGTGACGAGCTCACCGTGTCCATGAAGCTCCTCGGCGAGGCAGAGAGCCGGCAGTCGGCCCTGCGGTACGCGTGTGCCAACTGCCACGGCCCCGACGGCCTCCCGCGCGTCGAGGGCGGCGTGA
>JBEGVB010000205.1:0-2652 GCA_041178545.1 Planctomycetota bacterium | reverse complement strand
AACCCCGCGGGCCAGGACGCGCTCGAGCGCGAGATCGAGTCCAAGTCCAAGACGCGCGTGCTGCGCGTGTCGCTCGACCGGCTGGAGGCCGCGGTTCCCTCGATGAACGAGGCGCCTGCTGCCACGGTGGCGCCGATGCGCAACGAGCCGCCCGTGATCTGGATCGTCGACGTGCCCACGGTGCTGGTGCCGGTGCAGGGCGATCCGGTGTGGCAGCCGCTGCCGGGCACCAAGCTCGTGCGCGTCGTCAACACGCCGATGCTGCTCGTACGCGACGGCGCGGGCGCCCACTGGCTCAAGGTCGCCGACGGCTGGATGACCGCCAGCTCGCTGTCGGGCCCGTGGCAGGTCGGTGCGGCCACGAGTGCGGATCTCGCGGCAGCAACGGCATGGGCGAAGACCCAGCCCACCCTCAACCTCCTCGCACCCGCAGACGACAAGGATGCGCAGTCCGCCTCGCTGGCGAAGTCGGCACCTGCCGTCGTGGTCGCCACCAAGCCCACCGAGGTCGTGGTCACCGACGGCGCGCCCGTGTGGGAACCACTCGGCACCAGTGGCCTGCTGCACGTGAGCAACACGAGCGGTCACGTGTTCCAGCTCGTCGAGACCAAGGCCGTGTACGTGCTGCTGAGCGGCAGGTGGTTCACCGCCGCCTCGACCAAGGGCCCGTGGAGCTTCGTGCCGCAGGGTGACCTGCCGGCAGCCTTCCACCAGATCCCCGAAGACAGCACCAAGGAGAACGTGCTCGCGTCCGTGCCCGGCACGCCGCAGGCACAGGAAGCGTTGATCGCCAACTCGGTGCCGCAGATGGCGCGCGTGCCACGCACACAGCAGATGCCCAAGCTCGAGGTCGCCGGCGGCACGCCCAAGTGGAGCCAGGTCCCGGGCACCACCGTCGAGGCGCTCGTGAACTGCGTGGTCCCGGTGTTCCGCACCAGCGAGAGCACGTGCTTTGCCGTGGTCAACGGCGTGTGGTTCACCGCCCCCGCGCTCGAGGGCCCGTGGCAGGTGGCGACCTGGGTCTCGCCCGAGATCTACCGCATCCCGCCGTCGAGCCCCTACCACTACGTCACCTACGTGCGCGTCTACCAGACCACCGACGACGTCGTGTTGGTTGGCTACACGCCCGGCTACTTCGGCTCGTACGTGGACGGCGGCACCGTCGTCTACGGCACCGGCTACTGGTACAGGCCCTACTGCGAGACGGTCTGGGTGCCTGCACCCTGGACCTACGGCTGCGGCGCCGCGTTGTGCTACAGCCCGTGGGCCGGCTGGAGCTACGGCTTCGGCATGGGCCTCGCCACCGGCTGGAACCTCGGCGCCAGCACCTGGCGCTGCGGCGCCTACCCGTGCTGGGGTCCCTACTGGGGCAACTACGGCGCACACGGCGCGTACGCATGGGGTCCCGGCGGCTGGGCCGCCACCACCGGCAACGTCTACGGCCACTGGGGCAACGTCTCGACCATGACGCGCAGCAGCGCGGGCTACAACGCGTGGTCGGGCAACGCGTGGGCCACCCAGACCGGCGTCGCCTACAACTCCGTGACCGGAGCACGCCAGGCGGGCCAGCGCGGCTACGTCGAGAACGCCTACACCGGCAACTGGGCCGAGGGTGCACGCGGCGCGGGCTACAACCCGACCACGGGCACGTATGCAGCAGGTCGCGGCGTCGAGGCCGGCACCGCCAATGGCCAGGAAGTGGCCGCGGGCACCGCAACCGTGGGCAACGTCAAGACCGGCAACAGTGCGCGCGTTGCAGGCGTCGAGACCGAGAACGGCACCTGGGGCGCCGTGAACACCGAGCAGGGCGGCGCGGTCGCCCACGACGGCGAGGTCTACGGCATGCACGACGGCAACGCCTACCACTACGACTCCAACTCGGGCAGCTGGAACCGCTACTCGGGCAACGGCAAGTGGAACAAGGTCGACGACGAGTCCACCCGCCGCCAGCTCGACTCGCAGGCAGCCACCCGCGGCAGCGGCGACGCACGCGTCAAGCAGGGCGAGCGCTGGCAGTCCGGCGGCGAGGGCTTCTCGGGCCAACGCTCCACCACCAACCGCTCGGGCAACTCGTGGGCCGGCAGCGCCGGCAACCGCAGCAGCTCCGGCAGCTCGCGCAGCAGCGGCGGCCGTTCGGGCGGCGGTGGCGGCGGCAGGCGCTGAGCCGCGCCGTGTCCCTGCGCACCTTCGCGCTGTGGTGCTGCGGCCTTGCCGCCTGCGCGTCTGCGCCCTCCGGCGTCGACGCAGCGGACGCGGCGGTGCTGCGCGCACTGCCACCTGACTGCCAGCAAGCCGTCGTGGTGACCGCGCTCCCTGGGCCGCGCCACGCTGCGAGCCTCTCGCTGCACGAGCGCACTGACCAAGGCTGGACGCTCGTGCTGGGCCCGTGGCCCGCCGTCACCGGCCGCAGCGGCATCGTCGCCGCGGCAGACAAGCGCGAGGGCGACGGCGGCACGCCAGCTGGCGTGCACGCGGTGCGCCTCGCCTTCGGCTACGAGCCCGTGCTCACCACCGGCCTTGCCTACCGCCAGGCCACCGCCGTGGACCACTGGGTCGACGAGCCAACCTCCCCTTCCTACAACCGCTGGGTGACCGGCAAGCCCGCGGTCTCCGCCGAGCGCATGCGGCGCGACGACGACCAGTACGAGGTCG
>JBEGVB010000204.1:0-2830 GCA_041178545.1 Planctomycetota bacterium | reverse complement strand
GCGACCCGGTCCACGGCGACATCGAACTGACCCCGGAGGAGATCCGGCTGGTCGACACGGCGGAGTTCCAGCGCCTGCGCGGTGTGAAGCAGCTGGGCAGCGCGAGCCTCGTCTACTTCGGCGCCACGCACACGCGCTTCGAGCACTCGATCGGCACGGCCCACATGACCGGCCAGCTGCTGGACGCCGTCAACCGCAATGCCGCGCGCGACCCTGCCGGTTGCCACAGCGTGACCGAGGACGAGCGCCGTGTGCTGCGCGTCAGCGCCCTGCTGCACGACATCACGCACATCCCGTACGGCCACAACATCGAGGACCAGACCGGGTTGCTCCCGCGCCACGACCGGCCCGAGCGGTTTGCCGCCGTGCTGGGCGACACCGAGCTGGGCACCGAGCTCGACCGCATGGGGCTGCGCGACACCGTGCTGTCCGTGCTCGGCGGCGGCACGCGTCCGGTGCCGCACTTCTGGAAGCAGGTGGTGAGCGACACCATCGATGCCGACTTGTGCGACTACCTGCGCCGCGACGCCCACTACACCGGGCTGGAGCTGCGCTACGACCGCCGCGTCGTCGACTACTTCCGCGTCGACCGTGCGAGCCAGCGCATGTTCGTCGACTGCGAGAAGAACGGCATGCTGCGCGAGGACATCGTCAGCGAGCTCGTGCGCATGCTGGAGATCCGCTACCACTTCAGCGAGCGCGTGTACTACCACCACGCCAAGATCGCCGCCGGCGCGCTGCTGTCGCGCATGGTCGAGCTGGCGCTGCGCGGCGGTGCGCTCACCCCGGCAGACCTGCAGCGCGCCACCGACGAGTCGCTGGTGCTCCAGCTAGGCAACGCGCAGCTCGCCACCGGTGCGGAGACCGCGCGGTTGCACCGGTTCGTCGACGCCTACCGCCGCCGCCGGCTGCCCAAGCGCGTGCTCGTGCTGCCTGCCTACCTCAATGCCGCGGTGCAGGACCAGCTGGTGGACACCTGGTTCCAGCCGGGCCGGCCGGAGCCTCGCTTCGAGTGGGAGGCACGCATCGAGGCTGAGTGCCAGCGCACCTTCGGCCGCAGCCTCGACGTGATCCTCTACTGCCCGGCGCGCACCATGCAGCTCAAGGAGGCCCGCACCCTCGTGCGCTTCCCGGGCAGCGGCGACCGGACCCTGCCGCTCGACTCCTTTGCCGCCGACATCCCGCGGCTGCGCGACCTCAAGGACAGCTACCCCCGCATGTGGAAGCTCTACGTCTTCACGTCCGAGGAGGACGTAGGCGTGCGCCGCAAGCTGCAGGAGATGTGCCTTGGGGCCCTTCCCAAGGGCTGTGTGAACGCATTGCGACTCTGAGTCGCGCCGCGCGACCGGCCCCGGGCACCGCATGCGGGGGAGCCGCCCCGGCAACCCGTGCGGTGGACTCCATGCCATCGGGCAGGAGTGCCGATCCATGGTGTGTGCGTCCCGTCCGGACCCTGTCCCCCTCGGGCCGCGATACCATTCCACGTCACTCGAACCCGAGGCGGTGGCCCCGGCCACCCGAAGCCTCGCGCACATGACCTACTCGCCCCTGCGATTCCTGCCGCACCTGCTCCACAAGAGCAGGCCCATCCACCTGGTGATGTTCGTCACCAAGGTGTGCAACGCCCGTTGCCCGTTCTGCTTCTACCTCGAGGACGCCAACTTCTCGCTCGAGCAGGGCGACCTGACGATGGACGAGATCACGGCGGTCTCGAAGTCGCTCGGCAACATGCTGTGGGTCGCGTTCTCGGGCGGCGAGGTGTTCTTGCGCAAGGACCTGCCGCAGATCGCGCAGACCTTCTACCGCAACAACAAGCCGTCGATCATGTTCTTCCCCACGAACGGCATCCAGCCGGATCGCATCGTGGCGGCGACCGAGGAGATCCTGAAGACGTGCCCCAAGACGGCCTGCACGGTCAAGATCTCGATCGACGCGGTGGGCGACCTGCACAGCCAGATGCGCGGCGTGAAGAACACCTTCGAGAACTGCGTGCGCACCTACGAGGCGCTCAACCCGCTGCTCGACAAGTACCCCAACTTCGACCTCGGCATCAACACGGTGTTTGCCGCCCAGAACCAGCACAAGGTGGGCGAGGTCATCGACTTCGTCCGCAAGTGGCGCGTCACCACGCACACGCTGTCGCTGGCGCGCGGCGACCTCAAGAACCCCGAGTGGAAGAACGTCGACATGCAGCTGTACCGCAGCCACGTCGACCGCCTCGAGCGCGAGATGAAGGCGGGCGAGCACCCGATCTACCGGTTCTGGGGCGGACGCATCAAGGCGGCGCAGGACATCATCCAGCGCCAGATGATCTACAAGACCGCGGTCGAGGGACGCTGGCAGACGCCGTGCTACGCGGGCCGCGTCAACGTCACCGTCACGCACGACGGCAAGCTCTACCCGTGCGAGGAACTGAGCGAGGACTTCCTCATCGCCGACATGCGCAAGGAAGGCCACTTCGACATCGAGAAGCACCTGCAGGGCGACCGCGCCAAGCAGGTGCTGAAGCGCATCGACAACGGCTGCTTCTGCACCCACGAGTGCTATGCGATGACCAACACGCTCTTCAACCCGCGGAAGAGCTTGTCGATCCTCAAGGAAGCCGCCAGGCTGCCGAAGGCGCGCGGCCCGCGACCCTCGGCGCCCGCGCCGCAAGCCGGCAGCTGAGCGTTGCCAGCCTGCCTCAGCGCAGCGCGCGGTAGAGGTCGCTCATCAGGCTCATCACGGGCGGGAACACGACCTTCATCAGGTTCCACGCCACCACCATCGTGATCACCCACGAGAACGGCTGGGACGACAGCCAGCCGTAGAAGTTGCGCGCCTTGGGCAC
>JBEGVB010000203.1:0-22104 GCA_041178545.1 Planctomycetota bacterium | reverse complement strand
TGGCTGCTGCGCGCGGGCTGGAAGCGCCACGGCCTGCTGAGCGTCCACGAGCGGCCCAAGGTCGTCTGAAGGGCCGGGGAAAGGACAGGGCCACAGGCACGGCCACCTCCACAGCAGGGGGGACGCGATGCCGTTCCCCTTCCACTGCTCCCTCCGCCTCAACCACCGCTCCCCTGCCCCGGCCTCTCTTCCCTCCCCCGCGCCACCACCTGCGCCCCAGTGCCCCCTTGAAGGACTCCCTTCGCGGCGCAAAATCCTCGCCCCTCACATCCGGAGAGAACCATGTCCACCACAGTCGAAAAGCACCCGTTCCAGGCCGAGGTCAACGACGTCCTGTCCCTCGTCGTCAACTCGCTCTACAGCCATCGGGAAGTCTTCCTGCGCGAGCTGGTGAGCAACGCGTCCGACGCGATCGACCAGCTCAACCTGACCGCCCTCAAGGACCCGACGGTCCTCGGTGACGACAAGGAGCTGCGCATCGAACTGGTGGCCGACGAGAAAGCCGGCACGCTGACGATCCGCGACAACGGCGCCGGCATGACCCGCGAGGAGCTGATCGGCAACCTGGGCACGATCGCGCGCTCGGGCACGCGCAAGCTGATGCAGTCGCTGGATGCCGAGCAGCGCAAGGACGTGGCGCTGATCGGCCAGTTCGGCGTGGGCTTCTACTCCGCGTTCCTCGTTGCCGACAAGGTGACGGTGGTCTCGCGCAAGGCCGGTGCATCGGAGGCCTGGAGCTGGGAGAGCGCGGCCAAGGGCGACTTCGACGTGAGCCCTGCGGTGCGCGAGGGCCGCGGTACGGACGTCGTCCTGCACCTGAAGGAGGATGCGAAGGAGTACCTGGAGGAGTGGTCGATCCGCTCCGTGATCCGCAAGTACAGCGACTACGTGCGCTGGCCGATCCGCATGGAGGTCGAACGCGGCACGGAGGAGGAGAAGAAGACCGAGTGGGAGACGATCAACTCGGCGCGCGCCCTCTGGACCCGCTCGAAGAGCGAGGTCACGGAGGAGCAGTACCACGAGTTCTACAAGGGCCTCGGCCACGACTGGCACGACCCGCTCGCATGGACGCACTTCAAGGTCGAGGGCACGCACGAGCTGACGGGCCTCCTGTTCGTCCCAGCAGAGGCTCCCTTCGACCTCGGTGAGCGCAAGGCGCGCGGCGTGAGGCTGTTCGTGAAGCGCGTGTTCATCATGGACGACGCGCAGGAGATCCTGCCCGAGTGGCTGCGCTTCATCCGCGGCGTGGTCGACAGCGAGGACCTCCCCCTCAACGTCTCGCGCGAGATCTTGCAGAAGGACGCGACCACGCGCTTCATCCGCAAGCAGGTGGTCGGCAAGACGCTCTCGCTGCTCGAGGACATCGCCAAGGAGGGCGAGACCGAGGTCGAGAAGGACGGCAAGAAGGAGAAGCGCAACCGCTACGAGACGGTGTGGACGCAGTTCGGCCGCGTGCTGAAGGAAGGCGTTTACCACGATGCCGAGTGGCGCAGCCGCCTCGCGGGGCTGATGCGTTACCGCTCGACACGCGACGAGAACTGGACCGGCTTTGCCGACTACGTGAGCCGCATGCCTGCGGACCAGAAGGCGATCTACTACGTGGCCGCCGAGAACCTCGCGACGGCAAAGGCCAGCCCGCACATCGAGTCGCTGAAGAGCCGCGGCTACGAGGTTCTGTTCTTCACCGACACCATCGACGAGTGGCTCGTCGACGCACTGCGCGAGTACGAGGGCAAGCCGTTGGTCAGCGCCGCCAAGGGAGGGCTCGACCTGCCGGAGGACGACGCACGCAAGCAGGCCAAGGCGGAGAAGGCCAAGGCCATGGCCCCGGTCACGGCACGGCTGCACAAGGCACTGGAGCAGAAGGTGAAGGAGGTGCGGGTCACCGACCGCCTCACCGACTCCCCCGCGTGCCTGGTGAGCGACGAACAGGGAATGAGCGCGCGCCAGGAGCGCATCCTGCGCGAAGCCGGACACCAGGTCCCCGAGCACAAGCGCGTGCTGGAGATCCACCCCGACCACCCGGTGGTGAAGCGCATGTCCGACCTCGACGACACCCAGCTCGCCGACTACGCGCAACTGCTCTACGACCAGTCCCTGCTGGCAGAAGGCGTGCTGCCCGACGACCCGGCCGCCTTCGCGAAGCGCGTGGCCGCGCTGATGGCACGCGGCTGACGCATGCCCGTGTTGGACCGCGGGCCGCCCTACGCGGCCCGCAGGTCCTCAGCGCAGCGCGGACTGCAGCAGCGCCTGCAGGAAGAACTTGATCGTGCCCATCGGCTGGGCCCGGTAGGTCACGTCTGCGCTGCACAGCAGCACCGAACCCTTGCCCCGCGGGACACGGACCACGGCTGGCTTGCCCGCGAGGTGCTCCTCGCCAAGGGCCCAACCGGACCGGAGGGTGTCGATCCTGTGCCACCGCGCCACCACCTCGACCCCTGGTGCCTCGCCGTCGAGCCAGAACACCGGTGAGCCGTTCGTGAACATGGCGGCAGGACTCGGGGTCACACCGGCTGCAAGCGGGTGGGACACGTCCACCTCGAGACCCATGACGGAACCGGGGACGTAGAAGTCCTCGCGCTCGGCGCGTCGCATCCCGCCGTTCCCGTCCGGCACCTGCATGCCCACTTGGACCGGCAGTCCCATGCGCGCGACCACCTTCTCGGACTCGTTGCCGAGGGCCACGAGCGTGCCGCCGGCAGCGACGAACTCCTCCAGCGCAGGCCAGCAGGTCGCTGCATCCAGCGGGATCGAACGGTCCACCACGTCGGACCAGTCCTCGTCGGCGAACTTGGGCATCACTGCGGCAATCGCCTGCAGGGTCTCTGCGTCGGGACGCTGGCCCTGCCTGCCGCCCTGCCGCCCTCCGGGGAGCCCGGTGTGGAACACCAGCACGTCGTAGTCGTCGCGCAGGCTCCCCTTTGCGATACGGCTCCCCCAAACGCGCTTCCAAGCGAAGCCGAAGCGATCGAGGAGCAACTGGTCCCATGCAGTGGGCATGTGCCCGCCGTAGACGTCGAAGATGCCGACGCGCGGCTGGCCCACGCGCCTGCGCGCCTCGCGCGTCTCCGCGAAGTTGACGTCGAACCGGACACCCAGCTCCGCCGCAAGACGGGCCACGTTCTCCTGCACACCGTCACCGCCGAGGACGACCCAGTGGCCCCGAGGAGACCACTCGACGGCCACGCCGGCTGCCAGCAGGCGGTTGACGGCAACGAACGCATTGGTGTCCGCAGGGTCGAGACGCCAACGTGCGGCGGGCTGCGCCTCACCGCCGTCGAAGGGCAGCATGCCCTCCACCCGCGCGAACGGACCCTCGATGCCGTCCAGGACGCGGACGTACTCGACGTCGCACTGCATGGCATAGGTCCAGCCGGCTGCGTCGTAGGGCGGCACGGGCTTGCCGTCGCGGAAGTCGTCCGGGTGCCATTGGGGCTCGAACATGTCCATCACGTGCGGACGGAACGCCTGGTCCGCGCGCACGACGACCGTGCCGGCAGGAAACGTGACTCCCTCGTGCTCGAACGATGCCGTGGCGCGGTGCAACTCGATCCCGCTTTGCTGCAAGGCGTGGAGGAATCGCACCATGGCGCCACGGTCCCGCTGGTCGGGCCGGAGCAGCCATGCGCGCGGGTCGCGGAGCAGCGGGTCCGAGAAGACCGCCGTCTCGTCCCCCCGCATCCTTGCAGCCTCGATCATCCACGGCGTTGCCGTCCAGTGGTCGCGACTGCCGCGCTCGATCGAGTTGCGACCCATGCGCCAGACCCCGTGCAGCAACTCGTCCTTGTAGCGCGAGGCGTAGTCCAGGATCGCGAAGTTGGCCGTCTGCAGGTACTCGACCGTCTGACGGGCGTGCCACACCTGCGCAGGCAGGTAGTCGGGGTACTCGCCGGTGGACAACCGCCGCTCGAGGGCGGGCTGGATCGGCGTCGGCTCCGGCCGGCCAAAGGCCTCGGTGAGGATCCCGATCATGTTGTGGTAGTAGGTGGTGGTGCGCAGGCCACCGTTCCACCAGGCCGAGTAGGAGGCACCGCCGCGCGAGATCACGCCGGGCTTGCCCTCGCGGGCGAACCGGTGGTTCATGTGGGCAGAGACGATCTCGATGCCGCGCACGACCATTGGGTCGAGGTTGTGGTTGTGCGGGTCGCGGAACGGCGGGGTGAACAGGATCGTCCCGGGCGGCGAGGTCTGGTGGTGGTTGTAGAGGATCTGCGGGCACCACTCGACGTACAGCTGCTTGCTGATGTTGCGCGTCTCGGCGCAGTTGTTCGCGTAGTAGTCGCGGTTGTTGTCGTGGCCCGAGTAGCGCTGGTACAGCACCGGGATGTTCATGGTGCGTGACACGGAATAGGCGTTGGCCACCATCTCCTGCCCGTCAGGGTTTGCCGGGCATGCGAGCAGCACGACGTTGTCGAGGATGCGCATCACCTCCGCGTCGGTGCGCGAGGCCATCTGCCACACCAGTTCGATGATGTTCTGCGCGGCAATCGCCTCGGTGGAGTGCATGCCTGCGTCGATCCACACGACGGCAGTCCCCTCGGCAGCAAGCTTGCGCACCACGGACTCGTCGGTGTCTCGGGCGGACATCAGCCGCTGGCTGTTCGCCCGCAGTTGCTCGATCCGCTGCTGGTTGCGCGGCGAGGTGATGACGGCAAGGTGCATGTCCATGCCGTAGCCACTGGTCCCGATCCCGCGGATGCGCACGCGGGGCGTGGCCTCCTCGACGGCACGGAAGTACCGCAGCATGTCCGAGTAGTTGCAGAGGTAGTGGTCGGCCCCCACCTCCTTGCCCAGGAACTCCTTGGGCGACGGGACCTGCTGGGCGTTGGCGTGGAACCCGGTTGCGAGTGCGGCGACGAGCGCGAGCGCCACGGGCGACGGACGGGACGGGATGGGCATGGCGCAGCCATGCTACGTCTGCCCTGCACCGCGAGGCCACCGGTTTGGCCGGTGGCCTCGTCCCGTCACTGCACCACGAAGTCGGTGTAGGCCGTGTCGAGCGCGAGGTTGGTGACCGGGTCGCGGAAGCGCAGGCCGAACCGCAGGCGACG
The DNA here is from genome assembly GCA_041178545.1 of Planctomycetota bacterium. Lineage (GTDB taxonomy): Bacteria > Planctomycetota > UBA1135 > UBA1135 > UBA2386 > JBEATZ01. The sequence goes on along the minus strand of JBEGVB010000203.1, from coordinate 17,053 downwards.
GCCGACCTCGGTGGCGGGGACCGGGGGCAGTTGCACCCAGACACCCTGCAGCGACAGCGGGAAGCCCTGGATCACGTCCAGCGGGACCACGGGGAACACCGGGGTTTCCGCACCCGACGGGTACTTCACGATCACGTCCAGCAGGGCCGGGACCGATGCAGCCGTCGGGTTGAACAGCGACAGGTTCACGGGGAGGAATCCGCCCTGCGGGATGGTCTGCACGCCGTAACTCGTGACCGTCGTGACGAGTTGCTTGGAGGGCATGGAGACGGTCAACGACGTGGCGGAGGCGATCGCCTGCGCGGTGAGCTGGACCGGTGCGCCCTGGCTGCCTTCGGGAGCGACCAAGGAGAGGTTCCAGGTGCCTGCAGGCACGAAGGTCGCGATCGTCCCTGCGGCATCGGACTCGTCGCTCGCGAGCACCAGTTTGTTGCCCGTGACGGGGTCCGCCACGTCCAGGTTGATGCCGGCCTCGGGGCCGTTGGGCGTGGTGACGGAGAGGGTCAGGGGCACGCCAGCGGCAAGCGGGATCGTGCCGATCGATCCATTGAGAGAGACCGTGGTCGGTGCCGTCCGCGCACCCACCAGCCCGCTGGAGCCGAGCGGCTCCACCGTGAACGTGTAGGTCCCCGGCGGGACCACCACCGAGAACACGCCGCTCGCGCTGGTGTTGTCGTTGGGGGTGAAGAGCTTGTAGCCATCGGTCGTGAACACGTCGATGTCGGCACCCAGCACGTTGCCAGCCGGACCAGTGACCAGCCCGGTGACCACGACGCCACGGTCCACCTTCACCTGCCCCAGTGCCGTGGCCGAAGCCACGGGGATGCCGAGCACCTCCTTGGCTGCATGCGGATTGGTGACCGGCGACACGACCTCGAGGTCCACGATGGCGCGTGGCAACAGCAAGGAGAACGCCCCGAACGCGTTCGTGGTCGTGGTGGCAGGGAGGTAGATCGCCGTTCCAGTGAGTGCGTTGCGAGCCGTGAACCGCGCGCTCGCAACCGGGACCAACGTGGCGCTGTCCACGACGTTGCCGGTGACGAGGTAGCCGGTCTCCAGCGCGTTGGTGCCGAGGTTGGCAGGGCCAGTCACGGTGATCTCGACCTCTTCCGTGACCAGCGAGGTGGTGGCCGGAGGCGTCGTGCGCAACCGACTGGTTCCGAGTGGCGCCACGATCGACCAGACACCCGCAGGGTCGGTCGAGTCGTTGGGCGTGTAGACCTTGGTCCCGGCGAGCGTGTAGACGCTCATGTTGCATGCATTCACCGGCGCGCCCGTTGGCGTCGTGACGGTGCCACCGATGCGCGCGCCGGCAAGGAGAGTCACCGTCCCAAGGTTGGTTGCACCACTGATCGTGTAGTTCTCGTAGAGCCTCGCGACGTAGTTGTCCGTCGCGGGCAGCAGTTCGAGGGACGAGTACACGCGGTTGCTCAGCCCCGTGATCGTGAAGTTCCCGAGGGCATCCGTGACGCCCGTCGGCGCGCCGTTGCTCATCGAGATGTTGACGCCGGGGATGCCCACGCCAGCGGGGTCGACGATGCGTCCCGTGAGCGACTGGGACAGCAACGGGAAGGCCGCCTGCGTGAGGAGCAGCGCCGTCAGGAGGTTGCGGGTGGACGGACTCATGGTGCGGGTCAGTTGGTGCGGAAGGGGAGGGCCAGCGGCAGTCCGAGGCGCGCTCCGTCGGTGGCGAGGATGCCGGCGTGTACGCGGACGAAGAAGGATACCGGCCACCCGCTCCCCGTGGGGTTGAGGGTGATGGTGTTGCCACTCACCGAAATGGATGCAGTGACGGGATTCTGAGTGGACTCGTCGATGGCAACGATGCGTTGCTGCGTCACCGAGCCAGCACTCACGGCTCGATCGAAGACGAACTGGACCGAGCCGGAGCTGGTGACCGCAGTGGCCGTGGCCGGGACCGTGCGCAGCAGGCGCAAACCGAACGCAGGGTCGAAGGGCGACGCCACCCCCGGCGCACCACCGGCAGGCGCACCGAACGGGCCTGCGTCGAGTGCAGGGTCGCCCTGCGCGCTCATGCCCGCTCCAAGCAACCCGGAACCGGCTCGCGCGGAGAGGTCGTCCGTCACCGAGGTGGAGACGCCGTAGCTCGCGAGCAGGTCGGGCGACACGAACACGGAAGGCGCCGGAGTGACCACCACGGTGGTACCGCCAGCGCTGGTCACCGTGAGTGCCGCACCGTCGTCCCCGACCTCCGCGGCATCACCGACGGCAACGCCGTTGAGCGAGCTCACTGTGACGGCACCGGAACGGTTGGCAGTGGCACGCATGAAGCCGAAGGGTGCACGCACGAAGGGCATCTCGAGGTTGGTGGTGCCACTCCAGTTGGACTGCTGCAGCACACCGCTGAATGCCGTGAGCTGGCGCCAGAGCGCGCCCGACGCAGAGGAACCGCGGGCGCTCGCTGCGAGGAATCCGCCTGCAAGATTGCCGGCAACTGCACAGTGGCTCAGGTGGACGGCCTTGTTGCCCACCGTTCCGCCGCCACCGGTGCCGATGCTGCGGATGCCATGGCCCTGGTTGCCCATGAACCAAGAGGAACCGACGACCACCTCGCCTGCATCGGACTCTGAGGTGATGAGCAGGCCGTCGCCGGCATTTGCCGTTCCCGCGAGCCGGTGGAGCAGGTAGGTGCCGCGCGCGTCGGCATCGATGTGGAAGCCGGCACCTCGGTTGGCGCGGGCCGTGCTGCCGCGGAGGAGGATCTCGGTGGCGAGCGCGGCATCCAGTTCATGGTCCTGGTCGATGATCACGCCGTCGATGCCATTGCGCTCGAAGAGGCATCCCTCGACTTCGACGCGGTACCCGAGGGTCGCGGTCGGTGCCGAAGCCAGTTCGAGGTCGAGCCCGTCGGCCACGTTGCCGTAGAACCTGCAGCCGCTTGCAGTGAACCCGCGCAGGTCGCCTGCAAGGGCGAAAACCTCTGCATCGAGGCCCTCTTGGCCGTTGGCGTCGAACCGACAACGGTCGAGCACCGTCTCCACGACACCGTCGATGCTGATGCCGTCGCTGGCATTGTCCGTGGAGGAGCAGTTCACCATCACCAGGTCGCGGGTGTTGGTGAAGACAAGCGTACGCATGCGCAGGCCGCGGTCCGTCGCATCCTGCACCTGTACGCTGCGCATCTCCACGTCACTGTCCGTGATGTCGATGCCCTCCGTGACCACGCTGCGGCAGTCGACCTTGATGCCGTCGAGGACTGCGTCAGAGCCACCGCAGATCACGTCGAGGACGCGCAGGCCGCCGATGCCGCTGAGCACCGTGAGACCTGCCGTCGCGTCGCGAGTCGCGAGGTCGTAAGGCGACCCGACGGCACCTGGGAAACCGCCGTAGACGGCCGTCGCAGGGCCAACTGGGTAGTCGCCGAACCGGTAGTTCCCATTGCGGATCCACACGTTGCGGCCGTTGGGATTCGAACCCGCCGCAAGCAGGGCGAGGTAGAGGTTGCTGAAGGCGGTGGCAGGCGTCTGCCCGTCCTGGATGCTGGCCGTGTTGGCGCCGTCCACGAGGATCGGTGCACCGGGCCGGAACCGCACCGGGACGCCTGCCGGCGTCCACGCACTCGCCCCCTGTGCCCGGATGGCGAGACCGGCAAACAGCTCGACCCCGTTCGTGAGACCGGTCAGGGTGAACGAGGCAGTCGTCACGGTCGTTGGCGTGCCCTGGTAGAGCGTGCTACGGCTGGCCCCGGTGAACAGTGCCGCCTCGTAGCCGGTGCCCGGCAGGACGCAGTCGATGCGGAGGATGCCGTCACCTGCTGCCATGGCGATGATGCCTGCGTTGGCGGGCGAGGGGTCCAGGGTCGATGACGGTGGCTGGATCGGGCCGCCGCCACCGCCGCCGCCGCCGCCACCGCCGCCACCACAGGCAGCGAGGAGACCGAGGGCAGAGAACAGGAGAAGGGATCGCATGGGGTGGATGGGGTGCATGTTTGGGTCAGAAGCTGAAGCGTCCGGTGAACTCGATCTTGTGGGCATCATCCTGGTCGTCGAAGGCATCGCCTGGCACGAACCAGCCGGCGACCACCTCGAGGGTGAGCCGGCTCTGGAGCCGGTAGCCGAACACGAGGTCGAACTCGTTGCCGATGTCACGCGAGGTTCCGTTGGGGACCGTGCGGAGGTCCAGCGTGCGGTAGTCGAGGTCCCCGGCAGCCGCCACGTCCTGCCGGTAATTGTGCAGCAGGAGGGAAACGGAGCCGTTGGGGATGGGTCGAACCGCAGCCACCGCAGTCAGCACGGTGAGGTTTGCGAGCTCGGGGTCCAGCACCTCGCCGTAGTAGCGCACGCTGGTCACGCCGCCCATGCGGGCGTTGTTGTCCTGCAGGCCACTCTGGCGGTAGCCGGTGTCGGCATCGCTGTTCGAGCGACCACTGCCCTGTGCGACCCCGAGCCCGAAGGCCGGGCGCACGTCCGCCTCGAACGTGTAGAGGCCGCCAACGTCCACGGCCCAACCATTGACGTCCTTGCCGTAGACCTCGCCGGTCGCGCCGCCGAGCTCGACCCAGTGGCCGAGACCGAACCTCGGTCGCGAGTAGGAGCGGACACCGTAGAGCATCGGCTCGTAGGTCTCGTCCGTGGCGACATCGCGGTCATCGGTGCGCTTCAGCCCGTAGGCCGTGAGCAGCCAGTTCTCGCCAGCCTGGACGCGTGCAATCGCAGTGAACAGGCCCGTGTCCTCGGTGTCGTTGTCCTCCGCGAGGAACTCACGGCCGGCAGCAGCCGCGGTCTCGAGCTCGAGTCCACCCTTGCGCCACGCGAGCCTGGCCCCGTCGAGGATCTCGTCGTAGAGCCATTCACGCTCCTCGTCGAAGTCCTGTCGACCCGCGAGCAACCGGATCCCGTCGCCGACGGCAAGCGAGGTGTAGGCACGGGTCACCTCCAGCGAGTCCTCGTGCGTGTCCTCCTTGTCCGACTCCTCCCGGAAGGTGTCGTCGCGTCCGCCACTCACCTCGAAGAGCGCGTAGGAACCCACGTCGTCGATGAGCCACAGTGCGTCGACCTTCGCGCGCACTTCCGGCTCGAACCGGTCGCCGTCCTCGGAGGTGTCGAGGTCGTACTCGTCCTTCCACTCCGCGGTGACGGAAACCTGTCCGCCGAAGCGCCAGTCCTCGCCCAGCCGGATGGAGAAGGGAACCGACTTCTGGTCGTCGGCAAGGAACAGCGCGAGCGGGTCCTCGGAGTCCACCTCACCCTGGAACCCAACGTCGGTGTCGGGGGCCATCGACAGGCGGACGCCACCGACGTCGACCTCCCCGAGCACCTTGTCCATCCGACGCAGTTCGCCCGTCACCTTGAACTCGTCCCTCGTCTCGGACTGACGGAGGGTGCGGGTACGGATGCCAGTTGCCTTGCTGCGCAGCTTGAGGCGCACCCAGTCGCCCTTGGCGGGGACGAACGGGTCGATGGCCTTCTTGTCCCGGTCCTCGAACTCGGTCTCGGAGTCGACGGGGTACTTGCCGCCGAGCACCTCGACGGTGCTGTCGCTGGCGGCACTGACCTCACCGAGCAGTTCAACCTTCTCCGGCTTGTCTTCCTCGGTGCGCTCCAGCTCGTCGACCTCGGTGACGACATGCCGGCCATCCACCAGCTTGCCCTTGGCCTCCACCCAGGCACCGGGTTCGAGCGTGGACTTGTCCGTTGCCACGCAGGCGGCACACGTGAGCAACAAGAGACAGGGAATGGGTTTCATCGGGAGGACTCGATCAGGGAGAGGGTCTCGTCGCGCAGCCGGTGCACCAGCGACTTCCACCGCGGGCGGAGTGCGTAGACGCCACACAACCGCGCACGAACGACGGCGAGGAACGCGCTGCGGGACGGCCCTGGACCGAAGCCGAGCTGGTCCAGCAACCTCGCTCCGCGACCGTCGTCCGAACCTGACTGCTGGAGGGAGCGGAGCCTGAGGTGCTCGGCAAGGTTGGCTTGGTCGAACCGCACGTCACCGCGCCCCGTCGACTCAAGGTCGATCAGCACGGCCGCAACAGGCCCCAGGAACAACTGCTTGTCGTGGAGGTCCCCGTGCACGCAACCAACCTGCTCGGGTGGCGCGCACGTGGTCGTCGCCACGGCTGCCGCCAGGTCGGCCAGGGACGGGTCCATCGCCAGGCCCTTCTCGAGCATCCGCACGGCAGCATCGCGTGCCGTGTCGAAGCCATGGACCACGGGACTGCCCGAGGCGTCCACGGTGGCGAGTTCGCGCACAGCGGACACCACGCGCTCCCAGGGTGCCTTCCCACGAGCGACCAGTTCACGCAGCGCGATCCCTTCGACGGCGTCCACGAGGTGCATGCAGTGCTCGGGGTCCACCAGCCGGGGCAGTGCCAACTGCAAGGATCCGGGTCGGTTGTGCAGTGAGGCGAACACGCGCTCAGCCTCGGTGAACGAACCGCGGTCAAGCAGCTTGAGGTATGCGACCCTGTCGGCTGCGTGGACGCGCAGGACAGCGCGCCTGCCGGGGCGCCAGGCAACCAGCTCCACCCGGTGCACGGCGCCGAGGTGGGGTTGCAGGAATGCGTGCAGACCGGCTTCGTCCGCGACCAACGCAGCACCCGGGAGCTTGCCGTCCTCGCTGGCGCACAGCTCCCGCAGGCGGCCGGCTCGCAGCGAGTAGGCCCGCGGGGGCGCGTTGGGCGGACGCACGATGGCCACGTGTTCCTTGCGGCCCGGGCGCAGGATCACCTCGGCACCGGGATGGGTCGCGGCCAGCTCGACGAACGCCTGCTCCAGGGACAGTTCGCGCAGGGACTCGGTCACAGGGAGCCTCCTTCCGCGATGCGGCGGGCCTCGGCAAGCACGCGCGCGGCATGCTCGCGCCACTCGCCGCTCAATCGCCGGAACGGTGCAAGTGCCGCGCGAACGAGCGCTGCAGCAACCCACCACTCGAGTTCGCGCGCACCGACCTGCGCGCCTGCGGCAAGGGCAGCCTTGGTGAACCCGGAGGCGAACTGGCTGCCTGCGTCACCCGCAGCCAGGTAGGCGTGCGCGTGCATGGAGGCGAGGTCGACGACGGCACCAGCAGGCCCCGAACGGTCGAGGTCGCAGAGGGCAACGGACCCGTTCACGAGCACCTGGCCACAGTGGAAGTCCCCGTGCGCCAGCACCGGGACCCCACTCGGGGGCATGGAGAGCGCAAGACGGTCTGCAACGGCGGCTGCAAGGGCACCTTGTTCCGCATCCAACCTGCGGTGGACGTCGACGGCCGCGAGCACGAGGTCGAGTTCTGCGATCGGGCCGTGCACCTGCTGCCCTGCAGGGATGCTGCAATGGTGCAGCCTGTGCAACGTCTCGGCGACCGCACGGACGGGATCCACGTCTCCGAGTTCCCAGGGTGCACCGTCCAGGTGCCCCTCGACCAGCAGACGTTCATGCGGTGCTGCAAGGGGCGTCGGGACCGCCACGCAACCCTCGAGCGCGGCAGCAGAGACTCGCGCACGGTGGGGCAGGGGCTCGGCCACCAGGCGGACCCACACCGTGCGCACGCCAGCAGCTGCCCCCGTCGGGTCGACCACGCCAAGGTCCCAGCGGATGACGGCACGGCGCTCGGGCTTGTAGCGGACCAGGCGCATCGAGCTCTTGCTGCGCGAGACCCGATGGCCTGGCGGGAGCAGGTCGGTGCAGCACTCCTCCAGGAGGGACCGGACCTTGCCGAGGCGCACCATCCTGCGCAGGTCGCTGAGGTGCCGGTCGAGCGGGAAGGCCACCAGCATGAGGTCGCACTCGGGCACCACCGCACACAGCCGCGTCCCGTCCTGCTCCTCGTCCATCCGGTGAGCGATCTTCGCCGCCTCGTCCGCGAGCCGGTCCGGTCGCGCGGTCCGCAGGGTCACGTAGCACCCGTCCGAACCGTCGTCGGCGGCACGCCAGCCGACGATCGAGCCGTCCTGCTCCTTCCAGCGCACGTAGTCGGGCACCAGCGCGACCCTGGCACCGTCGGTCCGCAGGCGTTCCTGCACGATCTGGTGCACGAAGTCGGAGTCGAGCGAGCGCAGGAAACCAACCTCGCGCGAGGACTGCGGTGGCGGGCAGACGAGCCTCATCGCACCGCCTCCGTCACCAGGCTGGGTTCGCCCACGATCCTGCCGGAGCGCAGCGTGACCACGCGGTCCGCGGAGGCCGCCAGGGCCGGGTCGTGGGTGATGAGCAGCACGGTTCGCCCGCGCAAGGCAGCCATCACCGAGTCGCACAACTGCTTCTCCGCGCCCACGTCGAGCCCGCCGCTCGGCTCGTCGAGGATCACGATGGCAGCATCGCGCAACAGGGCACGCGCGATCGCAACCCGCTGGCGCTCGCCGCCGGAGAGCTGGGCCCCGCGTTCGCCGACCTGGGTGTCGAGACCGTCGGGCAGACGAGCAGCCACGTCGATCACGCCCGCGAGCCGTGCCGCCCGCAGCAACTGCTCCTCGGATGCCTCTGGGGCGCTCGCCAGGAGGTTCTCCCGCAAGGAGGCGTCGAACAGCAGCGTCTCCTGGAACACGATGGCGGTCGACTGACGCAGCAGCGCCAGGTCGAGGTCGCGCACGTCGTGACCGTCGACACGGACCGAGCCCGCCTGCACGTCGCGCAACCTCGGCACGAGCATCGCGAGCGATGTCTTGCCGGCACCGTTCTCACCCACCAGGGCAACGTGCTCACCGGCACGGATGTGGAGGTCGGCGCCCTCCAGCACCATGCGCTTGCCGTCGTGCGAGAAGGTCACGTCCACCAGCTCCACCTCGCCACGGATGACCGATGGACGCACCGGGTCGGCGGGGAGCGGGAGGTCGCGTTTCACGTCGAGCAGCTCGAGCACGCGCTCGCCTGCGGCAGCAGCCTTCACCATCGCGGCACTGCGGTTGAGGCCCTTGCGGATCGGACGGTAGAAGGCGCGCACGTAGCTGAGCACGACGAGGAGTTCACCCGGCGTGAGCGCCCCGGCACGCACACGGTCGACGCCGAGGAGGAGGGTGAAACCGGTGCCCACGGCCATCGCCATCTCGGTGCCGATGCCCAACCGACCCTCGATGCGCGTCGCCTGGAGCCCTGCCTTGCCGCTGCGCCGGTTCTGGCGCGCGAACTCGCGTTCGGCCTGCTCCTCGAGGCCGTATGCCTGGATCAGCGGGACTGCGGAAAGCGTCTCGTGCACCGACGATGCCAGCTCGCCTTCCTTCTGCCGCTGCTTGCGTGCAGCGCGGCGGAGCCGGATGCCCATGAGCGCGCTCATCAGGCCGATGAGCGGCAGCACGGCCACTGCGACGAGTGCGAGCTTCCAGTCGAGCACCGCCATCACGACGAGCGTGCCGACCACGAGCAGCGACTCCTTGGTGAGGCTGAAGACGCCTTCCACCAGCAGCAGTCGAAGGCTCTGGGCATCGCCACAGAGACGCAACAGGAGGTCCCCTCGCTTCCACTTGCCGTGCCACGCTGCGGACATGTCCAGCAACCGCTCCAGCACCGACTTGCGGATGCGGTGGATCACGCGCTGGCCGGTGTCCGCGAGCCAAAGGTCACGGAAGTAGGCACCCATGCCGCTCACCAGGGCGAGCACGAGCACGGCTGCACATGCAACCGCAAGGAGGGTGGACGAGTTGGCTGCGCCACGCAACGAGTCGGGCAGCACGGGCCAGTCGTTGCCGAGCAGCACCTGGTCGACCACCACCTTGAGCGGCCATGGCTTCAGCAACTCGGCGCCGACCACGACGACCGTGAGCCCGAATGCGCCCAGCAGGCGCGGCCACCAGGGCAAGAGCTGGGAGCCGAGGCGCCGCCAGACGTGGAGCGCACCGCCCTTGGGCTCTCGTTCTCGTGCCTTGTCACCCAACGGACACCTCCGCAGGTGCCTTGCCGGGCAGCAGGCTGGCGAGGATGCGCCTCGCCTTGTTCACCCAGTCGAGCCGGGCCACGAGTACATCAGGAGGCAGCGCCTTGTCCGGACGGGCGAGCACGCGCTGGACGGCACCCACGAAGTCGTCCACGTCATCAGGGGCATGGAGCCCCGGCAACTCGCACCCGTCCAGCTCCCCGAGCACGCAGGGAACGCGGGACGCAACGAGCGGGCGCCGTGCGGCAAGCGCCTCGACGACCTTGAGCGGCGAGAAGAACTCGGGGGCAGCAGCAGGATAGGGCGCCAGCACCGCGTCGGCAGCGGCAAGGAGGGATGGCATCCGTTCGTGCGAGACCGCGCCCTCGCAAACGATGGCACCGTCCAGTCCGGCTGAAGCGCGTTCCAGGGTCTCGCGTCCAGGCCCGTCGCCCACCACCCACAGCCCGCAATCCACCTTCTTGCGCAGGGCACCGAAGGCACGGACGAGGAACTCGATCCCGTGCCACGGCTTGAGCGACCCGGCAAACAGCAGCAGCGGCTTGCCTGCAAGCGCCGCAGGACGGGTAGCGGGAACCGCCGACCGGAAGGCCTCCAGGTCTGCGCCATTGCCCATCACGTGGACACGCTTGGGGTCGGCACCGAGGACGGTGAGCTGCCGGGCCAGTGGAGCCGACACCGCGAACACGGCATCCGCCCCGCGCACGACGTCCATGCACAGGGCCTTGGCGGTCTCGTGCAGGTGCAGGGTGCGGAACTCTGCGGCCTCCTGCCACAACGGCGCGTTGACCTCGAGGACGAACGGGATCCCGCTGCGGCGTGCGTGGGCAAGACCTGCACAGCTGAACAGGGAGAGTCGTTCGTACACCGCAGCATGTGGCCCAGCAGCCGCCAGCGTGTCGAGCAACACGCTGCCGTGGCCAAGCTGGTGCAGTTCGCCCTCCAGCCCCCGCGCACGGCGAACCGGCACGACCCTGCACTCATGTGGTGCGAACACGGACGTGTCGCCAGGGCGGACCATGGTCACGTCGAGAGCGGTCCCGATCCTGGCGAATGCAGCAGCAAGCGAACGGAAGTGCACGGAGGCACCCTTGGTGCCGTCGGGGCCGATGCCCGGGTCAGCGCACAGGTATGCGACCTTGGCGGTCACTGAGCTGCATTCCTCCGCGCAGGCGCCTCGTACCACGAACGCAGCCTGCCCACGTTGGTCGAGAGGTCGAAGTGGCTGACGGCCCGCGCGCGCCCGGCGGCCGCGAGGCTGTCGAGCTTGGACGGATCCGCCAGCAACGCCGTCATGCCGCGCGCGAGCGCATCCACGTCGCCGGGCGCGACGAGCACGCCTGCACGACCGTGGTCGACGATCTCCTCGACGCCGCCGACGGGCGAACTCATCACCGGCAGCCCGGCTGCCATGGCCTCGAGGAGCACCGTGGGCAGCGCGTCGCGGTTGCCGTCGGCGCCGATGATGCATGGCAGCACCATCAGCGATGCCTGCTGCATCAGCGCCCGAACCTCGTCCTGCGTACGCATGCCGAGGAACGTCACGTGTTCGAGGCCGAGATGGCGCGCCTGCTTCTCCAGCACCTGCCGTTCTTCGCCATCGCCCACGATCGAGCAGCGCGGCTTGGTGCCGTGCGCAGCCATGCGGGCAAGCGCCTCCAGCAGCAGGTGGAAGCCCTTCTTCTCGACGAGGCGACCGACGCCCAGGACGTGCGGAGTGCGGTCCGGCGCGCGGTTGCGCGGGTGGAAGGCGCTGGTGTCGACGCCGTTGTAGAGCACCCTCACGTCGAGGGCGTCACCGCCGAGTTGTTCGACGATGTGGCGCTTGTTGGCCTCGCACACGGTGACGACGAAGTCGGAGCGACCGAGCAACGAGGTGAACCGGGAGGCGGTGACGCCCTCGCGGTAGATGTCCTTCGCGTGGCAAGTCACGCTGAACGGGATCGCGGTCAGGTTGTGGGCCACTCGCGCAACGTGGGCCGCGACGGTGGCGAAGTGGGCATGGAGTCGGTGGATGCCGCGCTCGCGTGCCATTGCGGCGACGTCGATGCCCCAGCCCAGCACCTGCCACACGTCGGGGCGTCCCGAGCCGACGAGGTCCTCGAACTCGCGCCACAGCCCTGCAACCGCACTGCGCAGCATGGGTAGCTGGGCACGCAGGTGACCCAGTGTCGCATCGGTCTTGCGCGAGGGCAGGTACACCACCGGTCGCCGCAGTTCGCTGAGCGCACGGTGGAACACCCCGTCGTCGGGCCGGTTGAGGCTGAACACGGTGACCTCGACCCCCTGGCGCTCCAGCTCGAGGATCTCGTTGAGCACGAAGGTCTCCGAGTTGCGGGGGAACTTCTTCAGCACGTAGCCGACGCGAAGGGTCATCTCACTTGCCCGCCGTGGACATGGGACGGTGGACGGCCAGGCACTCCGATGCCGCTTGGGCGGCACCATCGAAGCGCAGGGTGTCCAGGTTGGGACGGAACTCGGCAGCTTGCTCCACGAGCGCAGAGACCGCGTGCGGGTCCTGCACCGCCTCGTGCGGCATGACGACGAGTGCGCCGAGTGCTGCCAGTCGCGTGCAGCGCTCGATCTGCTCGCGCCGAGGCTTCACGCGGGGCCACACCAGCATGGGCAGTCCGCGGGCAAGCGTCTCGTACACGGTGTTGTAGCCACCCATGCCGATCACGAGGTCGGCATGGTCCATCAACTCGTGCATCGCACGGGTCGTGCGGACGAGCTGGATGCGGTCGTCGCCCGCAGCCGCGCGCTGCAGCGACTCCCACTGCGGCGGTGGCAGCAAGGGACCTGCCACGACCGTTGCACGAAGATCCCTGCCTGCCATGGGACCGCGTACCGCGGCAACCACCGATCGCAACAGGTCGTAGCCGTCCTCGCCGCCACCCGCGGTGCCGAGGATGTGCAGCGGCCCCGGGCCACGTTGCAGCCGCAAGCGGTGGGCCTCCGGCGCAACCACGGCACCGACATGGCTCGTCCGCGAGGCGACCGACTCAGGCAGCCCGTAGCTCGCGGGCTCGATGGCGATGCCCCGCTGCCCGTACACCAGCACGTGGTCGTAGAGGTTTGCAATCGCCTCACTGGTCCCCCTGCGGGAGAACTCGGCATGAGCGCGTGCGGGGTCGTCGTAGATGTCGCGCATCCCGAGCACGACGCGGGTCTGGACGAGTTCGCTGCGGATCCGGCGCAGCACCGGGAGCAGTTCCCCGCCGGCGCCCTGGGCCGTGTGGTCCACCAACACCAGGTGCGGTCGGAAGGAGCGGACCGCTGCCGTGATGAGGTCGCTGCGCAGCTGCACGAGTTCGGCAAACGGCATCCGCAGGGACCGAGGCACGTAGTTGCCGGCCTCGTCCTTGGTGATGGCTGGCAACTTGAGCAGGTCACAGCGCTCGGGGAGGCCGAAGAGTTCGGGAACCGGGGAGCCCGTGATGCACAGAGCCTGTGCCGTGCGGTCGCGGCTCACGAACGCATGCGCGAGGGTCAGGCTGCGGCGCAAGTGTCCGAGTCCGAAGGAGTCGTGGCTGTAGGTGAGGACGCGCATAGGGGTGGGCAAGGCCCGCAAACCGGTCCACAAACTACGAACCAGTGCGCAGCAGCAAGCGCTGCGCACTGCAGTCAACGAACATGGAACGGTCCCGGCACGGAGAGGAGGGGCTCCGCGTGGGGCTGAGGAGTCTAGCGCGGGTCGCCGGGCTGTCTCGCCCCTGTCTCCCGGTCTGACACATGCTGCAGCGACGCAATCTCCGTGCGCTGCAGCCCACGTCATGAGCTGCGGAGAGTATGGCTGCGCCGAAACGCCCACCGCACCGCGCGGATCAAGGCGTGCACGGGATCAGAACGTCACGCGCATCGACACCAGGAAGTTCCGCCCGGGCGAGTTCGAGCCCGAACCGTGCACGCGGTAGTCGTCATCCGTGAGGTTCTCACAGCCCAGCACCAGCTTGGCCCGCTCAGTCATGTCCCAGACGAGCCATGCGTTCCAGATGGTCCAGCTCGGCGTGCCGCCGGGCGGGATGCGCTGCGTGTCGCGCACGTCGCCTGCACTGAGCTTGTCCTGCTCCTCCGCGTGCATCACCAGCGTCTCGACGCGGAACCTGCTGCCCTCGGGCTGCCAGCGCACGCCGACGAGCCCGGTAAGCGGCATCAACCGGCTCACGTGCTCTTCCTGCAGCTCCGTGCCGCCGCTGTTGTAGTTCTCGACGCGACCCTGCTGCCACGTGACGTTGCCGAACAGGGTGGTCGACTCGACGAAGCGCCAGGCAGACTCGAGCTCCACGCCTTGGATGTACCCGTTGCCGACGTTCTCCTTGGTGATGACCTGCGACGTGCCGATCGTCGTGCCCGTGGGGAAGCGCTGGATCTGGTCCTCGATGTCGGTCCAGAACCACGCGCACTGTGCGGTCACGGTCCCCTGCTGCACCTTGGTGCCCACCTCGTAGGTGAGGTACTCCTCGGGGTCGAGGCCGGTACTAGGGACCTCGATCTCGCCGCTGCGCGCGAGGTCGAGGAGCGTCAGGTCGGCGAGCGACGGCGCACGAAAGCCCTGCGACACGCCGCCGAAGACGTTCCACTGCTTCTCGACGAGGTCCTGCCGCAACCGTGCGTTGCCGGTCAGCTGGGTCCACGAGTCGTCGAGCGCGATCTGCGTCCCGGTGGCCGGGTCCCGCACGCTGTCGGCATCGGCAGCCGCATACGTCCAGCGGCCACCGACGATCAGCTCGGAACCCTCCCAGAGCGGCGTCTGGTCCTGCACGAAAACGCCGAGCAGGTCATAGCTCGCGTCGTCGGCCACCGGCCCCTGGATCGGGTTGGTGGAAGAGTACGAGTCGACCGAGTCGTTGTACCAATCGACACCGTAGGTGAGGGTGCCGAGGTCGGTCTCCGACTCGAACTGGGCCCAGAGTCCGAGCGTGCCCACCTCGAAGCCCTGCTGCTGGAACGCTCCGGCGCCCGTGGTGCGGTCCTGGTCCTCGCTCTGCTCCTGCCACGAGGCATTGAAACGCATCGACGAGAACGCGCCGTCCAGGTCGTCCACGTGGTACTGCAGGTAGGTGAGCCTGCGCCGCTGGTCGAGGTCGCGCTGCAGGTCGGTGCCGACCGTGGTGCCGCGCCACGAGATGCCGTCGACGGTCGCATGCGTGCGCGGGACGTCGTTCTGGTTGACGGCCTGCTGCAGGAACACGAACTTCGACTTGCTGTCGACGTGGTGCTCCACCTTCACGTCGAGGGCCTGTTCGTCGTAGCCGGTGTTCTCCTGCAGCCCGGTTCCCTCGCCTGCCTCGATGTCGTCGAGGTACCTGCTGTCGCCGCCGACGAGGAAGCCGGTGCGCGATCCATCGTCCCAGGTCTGCCCGACACTCACCTCGGCGCGGCCGGCGATGGAGTTCTCGGCCGATGCGGCGCGCGTGTAGACGCTGCCACCGTGGGAGATTCCCTTGTCGGCATAGGTCCACGGGCTGACCGTGATGGCCTGCACCGTGCCACCCACGGCATCACTGCCGTAGAGCGCACCAGCCGGTCCCTTGAGCACCTCCAGCCTGTCGATGGACAGCGAGTCCACCGTCGACCAGTACTGGTTGGGGCCCGACCGGAACGTGCTGTTGTTGAGCCGCACGCCGTCGATCAGGAGCACGTTGCCGTAGCCGGTGAAGCCGCGGATGAAGGGCGAGCCCTGGCCCGGCGAGGTCTCCTGCACCATCACACCGGGCACGTAGCGGAGTGCCTGCGGCGTCGAGCGCATCGAGCGTTCCTCGATCTCTGCCGCCCCCACCGTGGCCGTGGCGTACGGCGCCTCCATGGCACTCGCAGCGGACCGAGTGGCCGTGATGATCACTGGATCGAGCCGCTGGTCCCCGGCCGCCTGGACCTTCGGGTCCTGGGCGCTCGACTGCCTGGACTCGGGCGGCTGCTGCGCGGGGTTGCCGGCGGTGCTGGGGGTAGCCTGCTGGGCGGCGACCACGGAACTGACGGCGAGGGAGAGGAGGAACGCGACGGGAGCGCTCTGCGTCGTCATCGTGCGGGGGAGTTGGGGTGCGCGGGGGTCGCGGGCAACCAACGGCACCGTGTCGGATCGGTTCAGCAACTTTCCCGGCCCTGGGCCGGGAACGGTCTCACCACTGGTAGAAGCCCTTGCCGGACTTCTTGCCCAGCTTGCCTTCCGCGACCATGCGCCGCATGAGCTCGGGCACCTCGAAGCCGGGGTGGTCGAGCTCCTTGCGCAGGTAGTCGGCAATGGCCATGCGCACGTCCAGCCCGACGAGGTCGGTGAGTTTGAGCGGGCCCATCGGGTGGCCGTAGCCGAGCACCATGGCCTTGTCGATGTCCTCCGGTGAGGCGACGCCGGACTCCACCATGCGGATGGCCTCCAGCCCGAGGCAGACGCCGAGGCGCGAACTCGCGAATCCCGGGCTGTCCTTCACCAGGATGGGCTCCTTTCCGCATGCCGTGGCGTAGGAGAGCACCCGGCCGATCACGGCCTGGTCTGTGTCCGCGAGCTTGACGACCTCCAGCAGCTTCATGATGGGCGGCGGGTTGAACCAGTGCATGCCGAGACAGCGGCCGGGGTGCGGCACGCCGGCAAAGACCCCGGCGAGCGACAGCGAGGAGGTGTTGGTGGCGAGCACTGCGTCGGCACGGCAGACGGCAGCGAGCTCGCGGAAGATGCCGTTCTTGAGCTCCAGCACCTCGGGCACGGCCTCGATCACCAGGTCGGCCTCGCGTGCAGCCGCAGCGCGGTCCGTAGTGGTGGTGAGGCGCGAGAGCGTGGCGTCGCGCAACTCGACGGTGACCTTCTGCTTGGCGACACCGGTGGCAAGCGACTCCTCGATGCGTTGCCTGCCGCGGGCGACGAACTCGTCCTTGACGTCCTGCAGGACGACGCGGCTGCCGGCCTGGGCGCACACTTGGGCGATGCCGGCCCCCATGGTGCCGGCGCCTAGGACTGCAACGGTGGGGAACTGGAGGGTGCTCATGTGGACTTCTTCTGCTTGTTGAGGAACGCGTCCATGCGCTTGCGCTTGTCCTCGCTGTCGAACAGCTTGGCCTGGATGCGGCTCTCGGTCGCGATGGCGTGGTCCTGCCCGGGGCGCGAGATGGAGTTGAGTGCCTGCTTGGCTCCGCGCACGGCCAGCCTGCCGTTCTGGGCGATCTCGTTGGCGATGGCCATGGCGCGGGCCACCACCTCGGCATCCGGGACCACTGCGTTGGCGAGGCCGATGCGCAGCGCCTCGGCGGC
>JBEGVB010000202.1:0-26951 GCA_041178545.1 Planctomycetota bacterium | reverse complement strand
GAAGGCGTTCGAGGTCGGCGTCGATGCCGTGGTCGGGATGTTCCAGCGCACCCAGCGAACGCAAAACGGCCGGCACGGGGAGTGCATGCAGGGCAGCGAGGCTGCACACGAAGGCGCGGGCTGACGGGTCGCGCGGCACGACCAGCTTCCGCTTCGAGGTGGCGGACCCGTCCACCGCGACGTGGAGGTCCTGACCCACGGCTCGCAGGGTCACCTCGAACCCGAAGTCGCGCAGCACGCGTGCCGTGACCTGCAGGTAGTCGCGAGACCCAGCCCGCTCCACCACCAGCGCCCCACCGCCCCGCAACGCCAACGCGAGCACGAGACCGGTTGCCACCTGCGTGGTCAGGGACGCGTCCACGCTCCGCGGGAGCGCCGGTAGGGCCCGCGGCGAGGCGGTGGCGAGCGGCCAGCTGCTGCGGTGGACGATGCCCATGGCCCGCCAGGTGTCGAACAACGGCTGGTGTGGCCGCCGCTGCAGGCCTGCATCGGCTTGCAGCTCGAGGGCACCGCCCAGCGCCGGCACCAGAGTGCCCAGCGTCCGCAGCAACGTTGCGTTCTCGCCACAGGCCACCACGCCCCGCGGCGGACGCTCGCGCCAGGGGAGACCGCGCACCACCACCGCGTCCTCGTGGCCCAACACCTCTGCTCCCAGGGCAGCAGCCGCGCGCAACGCATGTCGCACGTCAAGGCTGTCGCCCACACCGACGATCTCGCGCTCACCGTCCAGCATGCCGGCAAGCAGCACCATGCGCTGCGCATGGCTCTTGCTTGCAGGCAGCTGCGGAAGGTCGGCATCCGTTGCGAACCCGAGGTCCGCCGGCACGCCCCCTGCCCGCGGCCGCACCCACACCGTCGTTGCCGCGTCTTGGCTCAGATGCCACGCTCCAGCCAGCGGCCGAGCCAACGCAGCCAGAGACCGCCGAGGCCCTTTGGCGCAGCAGCTGCGCGCGCGCCGAGGTACTGGCCCCAGCACGACCACTTCACGTAGTCGCGCGTCCACTGCCGCAACGCAGCCTTGCGTTCGGGTGGCAGGTCGAGCCCCTCGACGAACTGGAGGTGCTCCGCAGTGCCGTCCCGCAGCGCCGCGCGCAGCGTGGCACGGTCGGGAATGGTCCGGATTCCGAAGCTGGCCGCGAGGTTGCGGTGGTCGCAGAACGTCCGCTTGCCCTCGGACCAGGCACTGCGGCTGTGGCTGTGCACGACGCGACTCGCAGGCTCGTAGACGATGCGCCAGCCGGCGCGGACCGCCTTCTCCGCGAAGGCAACGTCCTCGCCGAAACGACGCGGACCGAGCCGGAACCGTTCCCATGCCGTACGGCGCACGGCAGCGGCAACGTGGTCATGGGCGCAGAGCAGCAGCCGCTGCATCGGCTCCAGGTCCTCGAGCCGTTGCCCCGGCGCCAGTTCCTGCACGCGACGCGTGGTCCCCATCCAGCCGCTGAGGCGACGTGCGATGACCGGGTTGCAGTCCGGCCGCGGCAGTTGCCTGCAGTAGGCAGCGGCCACCTTTGGGTCCTCGAAGCACGCGAGCAGTGCGCGCAGCCAGTCTGGGTCGGCAGGGGTCGCGTCCTGCGTGAGGAGCACGATGACATCGCCCGTGGTCTGCTCGACCATCCGGTCGCGCGTGCCGCCGTGGTCGTACTCCGACTGGGGGATCGAGGTCACGCGGAAGCCGTGCTGCTGCAGGACCTGCACCGTTTCGTCCCGCGAGCCACTGTCGAATGCCACCTTCTCGGACAGGCTCGCGCCCGACTGGTTCTCGACCCCGGCAAGCACCTCGTGCAGCAGGGGCCCTGCGTTCCAGGTGGGTATGACGAGGCTCGCGCGCATGGTCCGGATCTTAGGAACGGCCTGCCCTGCAACGCCAGCAGGGCGCCGCGCCCTTTCCCGGGACCATGCGTTCCCCCATGATCCGGCTCATGACCGCTGCGCCCGTGCTGACCCTGGACCTGCCCTTCGCCAAGCGGCTCGGCCGCGGCAAGGTGCGCGAACTCTTCGAGCTGAACGGTGACCTGCTCCTCGTCGCGTCCGACCGCGTGAGCGCCTTCGACGTGGTCATGAACGAGCCGATCCCCGGCAAGGGCGAGGTGCTCACGCAGACCTCGGCCTTCTGGTTCAAGCAGCTTGCGGGAATCTGCCCAAACCACCTGCTGTCCACGGACGTCGACTCCTGGGCCGACGTGCCTGCCGAGTTCAAGCCGCTGCTGCGCGGCCGCACCATGCGCTGTCGGAAGGCACAGCCGTTGCCGGTCGAATGGGTCGTGCGTGGCTTCCTCACCGGCTCTGGATGGTCCGACTACCAGCGCGAAGGAGCGGTCTCCGGCGTGGTCCTGCCCAAGGGTCTGCAGCACGCGAGCGAGCTGGAGCCCCCGATCCTCACCCCGTCGACCAAGGCCGCGAGCGGTCACGACGAGCCGGTCAGCTTCGCGCGCGTCGTGGAGATGGTCGGCGAGCCGGTCGCCAACCAAGCGCGCTCCGCTGCGCTGGCCCTCTACAACGCCGGCCGGGCTTATGCCCGCCGCCGCGGCATCGTCATCGCGGACACCAAGTTCGAGTTCGGCCTGCTCGACGGGAAGGTGGTCCTCATCGACGAGTGCCTCACGCCCGACAGCTCACGCTTCTGGCCCGCGGCCGAGGTGCGTCCCGGTGCCCAGCCGACCTCGTTCGACAAGCAGTACCTGCGCAACTGGCTGCTCTCGACCGGCTGGAACAAGACGCCTCCGCCACCCACGCTGCCGCCCGAGGTGGTGGCGAAGACCGCATCGACGTACGCCGAGATCCGTCGCCTCCTCACGCAGTGAGGCAAGAGGGGTGGCCGCCATGGAGACGAACCGACCCGGCCCGTTGCCGCCGACCCTCGCGTGGGAGGGTTCCGTCGACGGCACACTGCTGCTCCTCGACCAGACACGGCTCCCCCACGTGGTCGACGTGGTCGCGGTGCGCGACCTCGCGAGCGCCGTCGACGCGATCCGCAGGCTCGTCGTGCGCGGTGCTCCTGCCATCGGGGTTGCTGCTGCCTATGCTGCGGTGACCGGCGTGCGTGAGCGCGCTCCGGTCTGCCCCACCACCTGGGACGCCGCGGTAGAGGACGTCACCGCACAGCTCGAGGCGAGCCGCCCCACCGCCGTCAACCTCGCCTGGGCCATGGCTCGCATCCGCAGACGAGCCCGCGCCGAGGCTTCCCTCGAGGCCCTGCTCGCAGAGGCACGTGCGATCCACGCCGAGGACGCGGAGCACTGTCGGCGGATGGGCCTGCACGGCGCGCCCCTCGTGCACGAGGGGGCACGGGTCCTCACGCACTGCAACGCAGGCAGACTCGCCACCGCCGGCGACGGCACCGCACTCGCGGTGCTGTTCGCGGCCTGGCGGGCAGGGACCCGGTTCACGGTGCTGGCCGACGAGACCCGCCCGCTGCTGCAGGGCTCGCGCCTCACGGCGCTCGAACTCGCTGCCGAGGGCATCCCCGTCGAGGTGTTGTGCGACAGCGCTGCACCCGGGCTCATCGCCCGCGGCGAGGTCGACATGGTGTTCACCGGTGCCGACCGCATCGCCGCCAACGGCGACGTGGCCAACAAGGTCGGCACCTACGGGCTTGCCCTCGCCTGCGCCGCGCGCGGCACCCCCTTCCACGTCGTGGCACCGTCCTCCACCTTCGACCTGACCCTCCCCGATGGTCGCTCGATCCCGATCGAAGAGCGCGATGGCAACGAGGTCCTGGAGCTGCACGGGACGAGGATCGCCGCAGCAGGCATCCGCGCCCGCAACCCGGCCTTCGACGTCACCCCGGCCGCGCTGGTCCGTTCGATCGTGACGGATGCAGGCATCGTGCAGCCGGTGGATGCCGCGACCATCAAGAAGGTGCTCGCCGGCAGTCGATGAACTGCCCATGGCAAGCGTCACCAAGTCGGCCAAGTCTCCTGCTGCAGGCAAGCTCACGAAGCAGGTTCCTGCAAAGCCCAAGGCACCTGCGGCTCCTGCTCCTGCAAAGCCGCAGCCGCCGGCAAGGCAACAGGGCAAGCCCGCGGTGACGCCCATGAAGGCAAAGCGCGCGGCCGAGGGCCCTTCGCGCAGCCAGCCCAACGAGCAGGAGGTCGACCACGAGGTGCTGGAGTTCATCCGCGCGCTGGACGACTACCGCAAGGCAATGGGCCGCCCGTTCCCGAGCTGGAGCGAGGTGCTGCACGTGCTGCGGTCGCTCGGCTACCGCAAGGCCGAACCTGCCACCAAGGCCTGAGTCCGCACTGCACGCGGCTCAGACCGTGCCGTTGACGCAGAGCACGGCGAGAGCGATCCCGAGCAGGATGCGGTAGATCGCGAAGGGCACGAAGGTGTGGCTGCGCACGAAGGCCACGAACGGCTTCACCACGAGGAGCGCAGCAAGGAAGGACACGCCCGTGGCCACGAGGAACGGCTCCAGCAGCGGTCCCCGCACGGCATCGAAGTCCTTCAGCAGCTTGAGGCCGCACGCGCCGTAGAGGATCGGCATCCCCACGAGGAAGGACAGCTCAGCTGCCGCGGTGCGACTGGCACCGAGCAGCAGTGCTCCTGCAATCGTGGCCCCGGAACGGCTGGTGCCCGGGATGAGCGCAAGACACTGGAAGCAACCGACGAGGAACGCGGTGCGGTAGGAGACCTGGTGCAGCTCGAGTGCAGGCTGTGCGCGACCCTTGAGCCATGCCTCGAGCCACCAGAGCAGCAGCCCTCCCACCACGGTGGTCGTGGCCACCACTGCCGTGTTGAAGAGGTGCGCGTCGAGCCAGTCGTCGAGCACGAGCCCGAGCAGTGCCGCGGGCATGGCGGCCAGGACCAGCTGGACCAAGAGGTTGGGCTGCGAGGCATCGCGCGCTTGGAACCGCCGCGCTGCATCGACCAACCGGTGGCCGTAGAGGACGAGGATGGCCGTGATCGCCCCAACCTGGATGCCCACCTCGAGCGTGCTGTTGTGCACGCCGAGGAGCTTTCCCGCGACGATCAGGTGGCCGGTGGAGCTGACTGGCAGGAACTCGGTGAGCCCCTCGACCAGCCCGAGCACGACGGCTGCCAGCAGCCCGACCTCCATCACCTCGTCGGCCTGCTGCACAGTCGTCATGCGGCGCGGTTCAGAGCGCGGCCTCGGGCGCGACGCAAGCCATGCCGAACGCCTCGGCCACGCCTGCGTGCGTCACCTTGCCGGCAAGCACGTTGGCCGCGGTCTTGAGGATCGGGTCCCGCGCGGCAGCTGCGGCGCCCATGCCCGCCAGCTTGCGGGCCCACGGGCTGGTTGCGTTGGTGAGGCCGAAGGTCGACGTGCGGGGCACGGCACCGGGCATGTTGGCCACGCAGTAGTGCAGCACGCCGTCCACCACGTAGGTGGGGTCGGCGTGGGTCGTGGGCTTGCAGGTCTCGATGCAGCCGCCCTGGTCGACGGCAACGTCCACCACCACCGCACCCTCGCGCATGATCTTGAGGTCCTCGCGGCGGATGAGCCGCGGCGCACGAGCGCCCTGCACGAGCACGGCGCCGATCACCAGGTCCGCCTGGGGCAGCTGCTCGCGGATGGCGATGGGAGAGCTGTGGAGCAGGCTCACGTTGGCCGGCATCACGTCCGACAGGTAGCGCAAGCGGTCGAGGTCGACGTCCATCAGTACGACGCGAGCACCGAGGCCTGCAGCCATCTTGGCTGCATTGGTGCCGACGACGCCGCCACCCAGCACCAGCACCGTGGCGGGCTCGGTCCCGGGGATGCCCCCCAGCAGGATGCCCCGGCCGCCCATGTGCTTCTCGAGGCACACGGCACCAACCTGGATCGACATGCGGCCAGCCACCTCGCTCATGGGGGTCAGCAGCGGCAGCGAGCGGCCCACCTGCAGGGTCTCGTAGGCAAAACAGTGTGCGCCCGAGGCCAGCATGGCATCGGTGAGCTCACGGCTGGCGGCAAAGTGGAAGTAGGTGAACAGCAACTGTCCCTTGCGGATCAGGCTGTACTCCTCCTTCAGCGGTTCCTTCACCTTCACGATCATCTCGGCCTGGCCGTAGACGTCCCTTGCCCCGGCCACCATCGTGGCCCCCACTGCCGCAAACGCCTCGTCGGTGATGCCGGCGCCGAGACCGGCGCCCTGCTGGACGAGGACCTTGTGACCGGCATGGACGAGGTCGAGCACCATGGCAGGGACCGCGCCCACGCGGTTCTCCTGCGCTTTGATTTCCTTGGGAACGCCGAGAATCATGGTTTGGAGGCTCCGGGTCGGAGAATGAGGCGCGGCACTATACCGAGGGCTGCGGGTGGCTCCCGCGCTTTCTGGCATCTCCGACCGCCTGCCACAGCCGTGCCTCGAGGTCGCCCCGCTCCCCGGGCGGGAGCGCAGGGACCAGCGAGTACTCCGCCACCACCGTGGTCGGGGTCGTCGACACCGTCGGAGCCGGCCGACGCATGACGCGAGAATCGATCTGCAGGATGGCTGCAAGTGCCACGGCAGCATCCTCGGGCGATGGCGTCATGGCGCGGAAGCGCGCACGGGGCGGACCGGGCAGCCGGATCGGCTCGCCACCACGCGGGGCAAACGGACCGTCCGCCGCGATGCGACCCGGGACGTCGTGCTCGACCACCTGGCTGCGCCGCGAAGGCTCCGTTCGGACCACCTCCTCCACGGGCTCCGCGGCCTGCGGCACCGACGGCACCTCGGGCAACGGGGCCGCCGCGGGCTCCACGACGGGATCTGGCACCGCAACTGGCTCCGCCGCGAGCGGCACGGCAGCCAATGGTTCGGCTGCGGGCAGTTCTGGTGCAGACAGGGTCGCTGCTGAATCGCCTTGGGGCGCAGCCTCCGCGGCCTCGGTCCCGTCCACGCGTCCCGCGGACTCGGGGTCGAGCACGGCGGGACCACCATGGTGCGCAGCGATCTCCAACTCGGTGGTGTCAGGGTGCACCGCGGCGATGGGCACCGACTCCTCACCCTGCGGAACGGTCTCGTTGGCCTGGGACTCGGCGGCCACGGTGGCCGCTGCGGCTGGTGCGGAGTGTGCAGCCTGTTCCCACTCGGTCAGGCTCGCGAGCAACTTGGTGTGGCCGTCCTCGGTGACCGGCGCAGCCGGCTCGCGTGCGGCCTGGTCATCGCTCCGCAGGA
The DNA here is from genome assembly GCA_041178545.1 of Planctomycetota bacterium. Lineage (GTDB taxonomy): Bacteria > Planctomycetota > UBA1135 > UBA1135 > UBA2386 > JBEATZ01. The sequence goes on along the minus strand of JBEGVB010000202.1, from coordinate 19,845 downwards.
CACGGAACGCGGCGAACCCGATGCCGGCGCATGCAGCGAGCAGCGCGAGGGTCGAGAAGAACACCGTCGGCCCCCCGGCAACAGGCGGCGTCAGTTCGGGCGCAGGAACTTCAGCGGCAGCTTCCACCTGCGGCGGGTCCGTTGCCTCCGATGCGTCTGGTGCCGCTGCCACGGGTGCAGGATCCGGCGGCGCAGCCGGATCCAGCGGTGGTGCACCGATCCGGTCGAGGAACCGGTCGAGTTGGCGGCTGGTGGCATCGAGCCACTCCACCATCTGGGCCTCCGAACGCTGTTGCCTGCCGGACTGCTCGGCGAGTTGTGCCTGCAACTGCTGGACCTGTCCGCGCATCGCGGCCAGTTCCGAGTCGAGTCCCTCGACGCGCTCGTTCCCACAGGATGAGAGCAGGGAGAGCGCGGCCAGCGCGGTGAGGAGTCGGGAGTTCACGTTGCCACCCCCGTGCGCCACGGGCGAACCGTCTCGCTCCAGGCGCTGCCGTCCGCGCACTGCAGGCGCCGCGGTGCCGCGATCAGGCGCTTGCGCAGTTCGCGCAGGTCCTCGCTCCGCAGGCGCAAGGGAAGTTCCGTCGGGTGGATCATGGCTTCGGAGTGGTTGTGCAGGACCATCGGCGCCACGACTGCAAACGGGTCGGCGTGCTGCGGGATCCGGTGGTGGAAGTTCACGAGGGTGCGCAGCACGACCGCACCCTCTTCGTCCGACCACTCTGCTGCGAGTGCGTCGGTCTGCACCCCGGCAATCGTCCCGAGCACCTTGCCCGCGCGGACGAGGAGCACCGAGGGCTGGAGCGGCACTGCCACGTAGCCGTGGAGCGCGGCACCGGGTGCGAGCGCGACCCGGTCGCGCAACACGAGTCGGAGCGGGTGCTGCGGGACCGTCGGCTCCACTGCGAGTTCGTCGTGAGGCGAGAGGCCGAGGAACCACTTCCGCGCCTCCTTGCCGTCGAGAACCAGCAGCACGACTCCGCCGCGAACCGTCTCCACCACGAACTCGAAGGAACCAATCCGCACACGCGCGCTGCCGCCGTGCGGCGGGCGCAACAACTGGGTCCGTCGTGCGATCGATCCCGAGTCCATGGAGGGCGGCGCACTATAGATTCGGTGGCGCCGTTGCTGCAGGTGGTTTTTTCGCTTGCGCCGTAGCCCTGCGTCGCTTCAATCCTCGCCTCACACACGGCTGGGCGTTTAGCTCAGTTGGTAGAGCAACAGCTCGACAAGCTGTGGGTCGCAGGTTCGACTCCTGCAACGCCCACCATCCTTTCCTGCCGTGTGGAGTTGGCCTCGAAACCTCGGTTTGGAGGCTGAACTCGAACTTCCCGGCCCTGCCGGGCACTCCCGCCGAGAAGGCCGGACGCGTCTGTGACCCACTTTTGCTGTGGTAAGAAATACCACAGGACGGAGTGTTGAGCTGCGGCGACATTCCAGCGCGACGCGGGACGCAGCCACATTCTCAAGCGCGCGGTGGTCTCGTTGGTCCCGCCCGACCGAGTCGCTCCGCGAGGCCGACCTCGAGTTCCCGGCGCCGCGCCTCCCCGGCTCCTGCGACGGCCCTGGTCCACGCACGGTGGGCACACAGGTGGACGGCGGTGAGCAGTCCGAGTGGCAGCAGGAATGCGGCCAGCAGCAGCCAGTTGTTGGCCGGGTCGTCGATGTTGGCCTCGGTGTGACCGATCACGTGGACGAACACGGGAACGGTGACCGTGCCCGCGAGCCCTGCTCCGATCCAACCGCTCCATCTCGCCAGCCGCTCCCAGCGGACGAGCGAGCGCAGGATCTGAGGCGGCAGCGAGTCCAGTGCACCACCCTGCTCAGGCGCGTCCATCGACGAGCATCCTCGACTCGTGGAACACCGAGCGCAGGATGCGCTCGAGGGCCGCAGCGTCAAAGCCCTGCCCGGCGTGGACGAGCAGCGCCTCCAGCATCGCCTGCTCACGCGCAGGATCCGCTGCAGGCACGCCGTGCGCACGCTTCCAGCGACCGATCTCGCGGCAGAGCCTGGCACGTTCCTGCAGCACCTCGCACAGGCGCTGGTTGATCGCATCCATCGCTGCACGGTAGCGGACCAGTTCGTCGGTGCTCATTGCAGGCTCCTGCGGGCACCACCATACTACTCTGCCGCGATGGCCACCCGTCCCCGCAAACCCGAAGTGCTCGCGCCCGCCGGGTCGCCAGCGGCCCTCAGCGCCGCGCTGCAAGGCGGTGCCGACGCGGTGTACTTCGGCCTGCAGGACGGCTTCAACGCGCGTGCGCGCGCGACCAACTTCTCGGTGGCGGAGCTGCCCGACACCGTGGCTCGCATCCACCGTTCCGGCGCACGCGCCTACGTGACTCTCAACACCCTCGTGTTCGAGCCCGAGCTCCCCCACGTCGAAGCGGTGTTGCGTGCCGTCGCTGCCGCCGGCGTCGACGCACTGATCGTCCAGGACCCTGCCGTGTGCCTGCTGGCACGCGCAGTGTGCCCAGGACTCGAGCTGCACGGCAGCACCCAGATGACCGTGAGCAGCCCGCTGGGCGCGCAGTTCGCAAAGGGGCTCGGCGTCACGCGCGTGGTGGTGCCGCGCGAGCTGTCGGTGCAGGAGATCCGACGGTTCCGCGAGGGCACGGACCTGGAACTGGAGGTGTTCATCCACGGCGCCCTGTGCGTGTCGTGGAGCGGGCAGTGCCTGACGTCCGAGGCTTGGGGCGGCCGGTCGGCGAACCGCGGCCAGTGCGCACAGAGCTGCAGGATGCCCTACCACCTGGTCGTGGACGGGGTCCGCAAGGACCTCGGCGACGTGAAGTACCTCCTGAGCCCGAAGGACCTCGCGGGCGTGCGCGCCGTTCCCGACCTCGTGGACATCGGGGTCCACAGCCTCAAGATCGAGGGCCGCCAGAAGAGCCCCCAGTACGTGGCGACGTCCACTGCCGGATACCGCCGCTGGGTCGATGCCGTGGCAACCGGGTCCGACCGCAAGGAGGCAGAGAAGGTGCTTGCGAGGGACCTCCTCGACATGGCCCTCAGCTACACGCGCGGCTTCAGCGACGGGTTCTTCGCCGGCAGCGACCACCAAGTCCTCGTCGAGGGCAGGTTCCCCAAACACCGCGGCGTCCTCGTGGGCAGGGTGGTGCGCGTGGGCGACGACCATGTGGTCCTGCGTCGCGACGACTCCGCCTCGACGTGGACCGGAGGCATTGCGGCGGCGAGTCGTGCCGCCGGTCCCGACGGCGAGGTGAGCTCACCGCTCACGACCACGACCGCCATGGCGCCGCTCGAGGTCCGTCCAGGCATGGGCGTGGTGTTCGACCAGGGGCACCCGGAGGAGGACGAGCCGGGCGGTCCGGTCTTCCACGTCGACGTCCGGGGCCCGGAGCTGCGCCTCGGGTTCGGCACCCCTGGGCCCGACCTGGCACGCGTCCGGGTCGGGGACCGTGTGTACGTCACCAGCGACGGCAGCCTCGCAGCAGCAGCCGACCGCGCAGTGCGCGCGGCTGAGCCCGAGGGCCGCGTCCCCGCTGCGCTGGCGGTGCGCGGCCGGCTCGGCGAGCCGCTGGTGGTCACGGCACGGTCGTGCGGTGCCGAGGTGAGCGCCACGAGTTCGACCCTGCTCGCGGCGGCGCGGTCCCGCGGGCTGGACGACGCCTTGCTGCGCGACAAGCTCTGCGCCTTCGGCGGCACCCCCTTCCATGCCGAGTCGCTCGACGTGTCCGGGCTCGGTGAGGGCCTCCACCTGCCGCCCCAGGAGCTCAAGGAACTCCGCAGGACGCTGGTTGCCGGCTTGCTGCCCCTGCTCGAGCGCGGCGCCCCGCGCGCCGTGGACGCGAGCCCGAGGACCGGCCCGCTGCGCGAGGAACTTGCGCGCCGCGTCAACCCGTCCGCAGCTCGCACCACGGATCCCTGCACACTGGTGCCGCTGGTGCGGAGCGAGGAACAGCTCGAGGCCGTCATCGCCACGGGCCTGTCCGAGGTCGAGCTGGACTGGATGGAGTTCACGGGTCTGGGCAAGGCAGTGGACCGCGCACGCAGCAAGGGCCTGCGGGTCGTCGTGGCCACCACCCGCATCGGCAAGCCCGGGGACGAACCGATCGACGAGCGCATCCTCCGCCTCCAGCCCGACGGGGTGCTGGTGCGCCACTGGGGCGCGCTCATGCGCCTGCTGCGTGCGCGCGACGAGGGCCAGCAGGTCGCGCTCCACGGCGACTTCTCGCTCAACGTGACCAACTCGCTCACCGCCCTGCACCTCCTGGGGCTTGGGGTCGACACCCTCACGGCATCGTTCGACCTGGACGAGGCGCAGCTCTTCTCGCTGCTGGAGCAGGTGCCCACGCACCGAATGGCCGCAGTGGTCCACCACCGCATCCCGACCTTCCACACCGAGCACTGCCTGTACTCGCACCTGTTGAGCAACGGTCGCGACTTCCACTCGTGCGGGCGCCCCTGCGAACGGCACCGCATCGCCGTCGAGGACCACCTCGGTCGCCAACACCCGGTGATCGTCGATGTCGGGTGCCGCAACACCGTGTTCCACCACGAGCCCCAGCAGGGCGCGCGCTGGGTGCGCCGGCTCCGCGAGACCGGCGTGCGCCGGCTCCGGGTCGAGTTCGTGCGCGAGGACGCGGTGGCGACCAGGACAGTCCTCGGTGCATGGACGAGACACCTTTGCGGCGGAATCGATGCAGACGAACTCGCAACTGCCACCGGTGCCCGTGCCCACCTCGGTGTGGCACAGGGTCGCATGGCCCTCGTGACCGACGAATAGGGACAGGTCCGTCACACAAATCCAACGGCTGGCGATGTGCTGGATGGCTGCCGATGTCGCCATGGCTGCGGGTGCATCCAACCAGCTGGGATGGCAAGGAGGCTCACCACCGCAGGGTGGCCGAGGACCGCGCCCGCCAGAGGCAGGTCGACAGGAAGTACTGCGGCGGCGGTTGGGAGCACCGGGCTGTCCGACCCTCGCGGTCGGACAGCCCCCCCTTTCTCACACCCTGCAGGTCCCACTGCACCCGGTTGCAGGGACGGACCTCGGGCACCAGCATGTCCGCGCCGATGGAACCACGGAACACCGAGAGCCTGGAGCCGAAGGACGATCCGTCGCTCTGGGAGGCGATCCACCGGGAGCTGCGCAGCATGGCCGGGCATCTCCTGCGCGGGGAGCGGGCGGGCCACACGCTCCAGCCCACGGCACTCGTGAACGAGGCCTACCTCAAGTTGCACCGGGTGGGTTCCGCCGGAGCCGATGACCGCAGTGCCTTCCTGCGCATGGCGGCGACCGCCATGCGCAGGGTGCTGGTGGACCACGCCCGCCACCGGCTTCGCCAGCGGCGGAAGTCTGGGCGTACAGAACTCGACCTCGGCGAAGTCCCGGACGACGGCCCTGCGCTCGACCTCGAGCAGGTGCTGGACCTGGCCGAGGCACTGGAAGGCCTCGAGCAGGTGAGCGCACGGCATGCCCAGGTCGTGGACCTGCGCCACTTCGGCGGGCTCTCCGAGGAGGAGACCGCAGCGGTCCTCGGCATCCACCGCCGCACCGTGCAGGAGTCGATGCGCAGTGCCCGCGCCTGGCTGCGGGAGGCGCTCGCCGGAGGCGAGTCGGAGCTGACGTCATGAGGGTCGGAAGCGAGGCCGTCGCCCTGTTCGAGTCGCTGCTGGTCCTGTCCGGCAGGCAGCGCGAGGAGGAACTCGAGACGCGCACCGCTGGCAACCCTGCGCTGAGGGAGCAGGTGATGCGCCTGCTCGCACGCGACGAGGAGGTCCACGGGATCGACCTCGAGCAGCCTGCATTCGGCGCGCACTTCCACCTGCTCCGCACCCTCGACGCAGCATCCCGTCCGATCCGCACGTTCCCCCTGCAGGTGGGACGCTACCTCGTGCAGTCGGAGATCGGCGTGGGCGCCATGGGTGTCGTCTACCGTGCCGAGCAGGACCAGCCAAGGCGACCGGTTGCACTGAAGCTGCTGTTGCGTGGCAAGGACGAGGCCCTCGACCAGCAGGTGTTCCGGGCCGAGATGCAGGCACTGGCACGGGTGCAGCACCCAGGCATCGTCCAGATCCACGATGCGGGAGTGCTGGAGCTGGAGGGCAACCGATTCCCGTTCCTCGTCATGGAACTGGTGGAGGGCGAGAACCTCCTCGCCTGGGATCGCAGGGCGTCCCCGGACCTGCAGACCCGCATCCGCCTGCTCGGCGACTTGTGTTCTGCCGTCGAGGCCGCACACCAGCGCGGCGTGCTCCACCGCGACCTGAAACCGGACAACATCGTGGTGGACACCTCGGGTCCCTTCCCGAGACCACGCGTGCTGGACTTCGGCATCGCACGCCTGGCCCATGCGACCGCCGGGGTTGCACCGGACCAGACGACCTTGATCGTGGGCACCCCCGCCTACATGAGCCCGGAACAGGCTGCCGGCCGCCCGGACGTCGACACCCGCAGTGACGTGTACTCCCTCGGTGCGGTGGCCCACCGCCTGCTCGGCGGTACGGACGTGGTGCCGGACGCCTCGGGATCGCTGGAGGCCACCCTCCGCGCCGTACGGGAGTCAGCCCCCGTTCCCCTGTCGGACCTCGACCGGAGCCTGGGTGGCGACCTCGAGGCAGTGGTGTCCAAGGCACTCGCCAAGGACCCCGAGCAGCGCCATGCATCCGCCCGCGACCTCGGGCTGGACTTCGAACGCGTTCTGGCAAGGCAGCCGGTCTCGGCCCGCAGCCAAGGCTCCTGGTACCGGTTCACCTGCTTGGTCCGCCGCGAGCCCTGGAAGGTTGCCTCCGGTAGCATCCTCTTGCTCCTCCTGGCGGCCGCACTGTTCCAGCAGGTCCATGCTGCGAACCAGGCGGAACGCGACCTCACCCGGTTCGTCCGTCAGTCGCGACAGCACATCGTGCGGATGCTGGAACCGCTGGGCAGGCTTGCTGTGGCTGCAGAGGCGCGCCGCGAGGTCCTCGAGCAGCTGCTCACCGAGCTCGACGCTGCACACCTCGTCCGTCCCGAAGACGTCGAACTGCTCGCAACGGTCTACGACGTGCTGCGACTGCTCGGCGACATCCAGATGGACAGCGGGGAGCACGAAGCCGCGCTCCGCCTGAGACTCAGGGCGCTCGGTGCAATCGACGAACGAATCCGACTCTCGCCGCCGGACGACGCGCTCACCTCGGAACGTGCCACTGCACTGGTCCGTGTCGGCGATGCCGTCTCCACCCTCAATGGCTTCCCTGCGGCGCTCAAGCACTACCGCGGGGCACATGCGACCTTCGTGCGCCTGGTGGACTCGGCCCCGCACGACGTGCGCAGGATCGACGACCTCTTCTGGAGCTGCCAGCGCCTCGCACAGGGATCCGTGACGTGGGGGCTGCTGGACGAGGCACTGGAGGTCCTGTCCTTGGAGGAACGTTGCCTGCGCGAGTTGGAGCAGTTGCGCCCCGACCACCCCGCGAACCATGCAGGATGGTTCGCACTGCACTGTCTGCGGGCGAACTTCGCCGACAAGCAGGACGACCCCGCAGCCGCCATCCAACACCTCGCGGAGGCTGTCCGGCGCGGACGCGCCCGGTTCCAGCACGAGCCGGGATCGCGGCCAGCCATCGCCGACCTGGCAGCCGCACTGCTCTCGCACGTGTACCGGAGTGGCCCTGGACTCGACGAGGAGACCGCCCAGTCCCAGGTCGCCGAGGCCGTGCGCGTGCTCGAAGGCCTCCTCGTGCAGGAGGCATCCCACCGCGTCGCCCGCAAGCTGCTGCTGTGGGCCCGCTTCGTCCCGCGGATCCGCGAAGCAGCAACGTGGCGTGATCCCGTGACCACCCCGCTGCGGCAGGCAGCGCTCCACCTGGAACACGCACGGTCCGCCGGGGACCTGCTCGAACGACACGAGCTCGAGATGGCACTCGACTGGACGCGCAAGCTGCTGGACGATGTGCCGATGGCTGCGCGTGGATCCACGGACCACGCGCATGTCCTGACGGAGCTGGAGGCAGCCGTTGCCAAGCTGGGCCCGTCGCCACGCTGACCCCTGAGGCTGTCCCGATGCGCGGAGTAGTCCTTGCGGCACTCGTGCTGCTCGTCGTCCACCCGGTTGCCTGCGCACAGGCCGACGCCGCCAGTGCGGCAAGCGCTGCCTCCGCCGATCACGGCACGGTTCCCGACCCGCGCGGCGTCCAAGGCACCGTGTTCCTCGCGGGCGGCGGCAAGCTGGACCCATCCCTGCTGCGCGAGTTCGTGCAGGTGGCAGGCGGCGCGCAGGCCCGCCTGGTGGTGGTCCCCACGGCGTCTGCAACCGCAGACGACCCCGCGGAACGTGCGGCACTCGAACAGCTGTGGCGCGAACGCTGCGGTACGACAGCCACCGTCTCGGTGCTCCACACGCGCGATCGCCCGGTTGCGGACAGCGAGACCTTCTGCAAGCCCCTCGAAGCGGCCACGGCCGTGTGGTTCGGCGGCGGCAGCCAGCAGCGCATCGCAGATGCCTACCTCGGCACCCGCTTCGAACGTGCGGTTCACGGCGTGCTCGCACGCGGCGGCATCGTCGGTGGCACCAGCGCAGGTGCCGCCATCGGGTCGCGCGCCATGATCGCAGGCGGGCGCGAGCCTCCCGAGATGGCCACCGGGTTCGACCTGGTCCCCCATTCCGTCGTCGACCAGCACTTCCAGCAGCGGAACCGCTTGCCACGGCTCAGGCTCGCGCTGGGTCTTGCACCGGGCCGCTTCGGCATCGGCATCGACGAGGGCACTGCCGTCATCGCCTCGGGGCGACGCCTCCGGGTGGCAGGGAGCGGCAAGGCGCTCCTCGTGCTGCCCCGCAGCGACCACCACGAGGAACGCACGCTGGTGCTTGCGGCAGGCGACGGCGTCGACCTGCCCACGTGGCAGCGGGCGGCGCGCAACCGCACCCTGGGTGCATGGCCGCTGCCCGACCCGCAACCGCGCGTCGTGCGCAACGGTGCCCTCGTGGTCGTCGGTGGCGGCGCGCTGCCGGAGCCCGTGCTCGCACGGTTCGTGGCGCTCGCAGGCGGCAAGGGAGCACGCATCGTCCACGTGGGCAGCGCCGAGGCCGATCCGTCGGACCGGGAGCCGGCCCTCGTCGCACGGATGCGGGCGCTCGGCGCTGTCGAGGTCGCGTGCCTCCACCACCGCCACCCCTCGGAGTGGACCGCGGCGGACAGTGCCTTGCTCGCCAGGGCCACGGGGGTGTGGTTCGGCGGTGGCCGGCAGTGGCGCCTGTGCGATGCCTACGACGGCAGCCCTGCGGTTGCCGCGTTCCACGGCGTGCTGGAGCGGGGCGGCGTCGTCGGCGGCAGCTCGGCGGGTGCCACCATCCAGGGCGACCACCTCGTGCGAGGCAACCCACTGGGCAACACCGACATGTGGTGCGAGGGCTACGACCGAGGCTTCGGGTTCCTGCGCGGGGTGGCCATCGACCAGCACTTCCTCGTGCGGCGCCGCATGGGCGACCTGACCGCCCTCGTCGAACGATTCCCGCAGGTCATGGGCATCGGGATCGACGAGGGAACGGCAGCCGTGGTCACGGGCGACCAGTTGGAGGTGCTGGGTGACTCCAAGGTCGTGCTGTTGGCGAGACGACCCGGACAGCCTCTCGAGCCGGTGCTGCTGGAACCGGGCCAGCGCGTCACGCTGCCCGCGCCGACGCCACGCTGAGGCGGCGCCGGCACGCGTCCCTCAGAAGGTGCCGATGGTCAGGCGCACGCCGTTGGAGGCGATGGCACCCAGCGGGTTGACACCGGGGACGAAGGCAAGGCTCTGGCTGACAAAGACCAGCCCGGCCAGGCCTGCGTTGTTGGGGATGCTGAGGCTCTGGGTGGCAGCACCGCCCGACGGCAGCAGGAGGCTCACCGCGTCGAATCCAACGAACTGACGGCAGCCGGCCATGCCGAATGCAGCGAGGTCGAGACCTGGGTCGTACTGGGTGAAGCTGAGGATGCCGAGCGCCAACGTTGCAGTGGCGGGGATCTGGTCGGTGACCATGCTGATGGCGGTGTTCGTCACCGGGCGACCACCGGTGAGACGCAGCGGCAGGTCGTCGTTGATGCCGGTCTGGAAGCCGGTGGGCACCAGGGCAGACACGTCAAGGCTGCCGCGGTCACGGCTGCCGCCTGCGGCACCGAAGCCCACGAGGTGGGCCGGGCCGATGGTGCTCATGGCGCCCCAGACGAAGTTCACGTTGCCGCTGATGTTGTCGAACTGCAGCTGGAAGAAGTTGGGCGTCGTGCGGTTCCAGTGGTACACGCCGTCCCAGGACACGTAGACCATGTTGGCGACCTGCTCGAACTTGATGCGGCCGCTCGCGGCAGGGATGCCGTCGTAGTCGGTCCAGCCGCCCCACCGCGCCGCGAGACTGCTGTTCCACTGCGAGGCGCTCGGGATGAAGTTGACGGGGTTGCCGGGACCCGCGGACACGTAGCCGTTGGAGCAGACCACCAGCGAGGAAGTGGTGCCACCGGGGTAGGGCATGGGCAGGAGCAGGGAGACCGTGGTCTCCCCCTCGTCGTTGTCCGGCAGGCACTGCAGGACCTGAGCCGAGGCGGACGGCGGCACGTACGTGGCCGTGCTCGGGATCATGGCGTAGTTGGTGCCCAGGTTGACCAGGGTGAACGAACTGTTGGCGAGGTCGAGGAACGACGAGTCGTAGAATCGCTCGTAGAAGCTGCGGCTGTTGTCGTAGCAACCGGCGCCGTAGCCGAACGCGGAAGCAGCGTTTGCAGACGCCGCCATCGGCCCGGTGACGTTGAGGCTGAACGAGCCGGTCGCCCCTGCGTAACCGCCCACCCGGATGAAGTAGGTCGTGCCGGCGGTCACGGCAATGTTGGTGAGCTGTGACTGCGTCGTGCAACTGTCGTCATTGCAGCCGAGGCTCGTGAGCGCGGCACAGGTCCCTGAGAAGACCTGCAGGGCGGTGTCCCACGTGGCCAGCGTGCAGAGGTCGACGGACATGGTGCCATTCTGCAGCGCGATGCAGCTGAACCAGACGTCGTTGGCGCCGCTGGCGCAGGGCCAGGCCGGGACCGACGTGGTCGCGCCGACGTTGGAGTAGGGTCCGTTGACGCCGCTGTTCACGCCGATGGCGCTCGCGCACTCGTTGTTGGCCACCTGGGCCAGGGCGGAGGAACCAAGTGCGAGGGCAGAGAGGAGGGTGACGAGGTGGTGTGATCGCATGGGGATGGACTCGGAAGGTGCTGGGAAGGGACGGGCAGGAGATTCGGGTTGGAGGGACGGAAACATGCGGGATGCAACGACTGCGCCACGGCAGGCTTCGCCTGCCGTGGCGCATGAGGCTCACTGGGAACGGGACCGGGTCCGGCTCACAGGTTGCCGATCGAGAGCCGGATGCCGTTGGAGCTGAGGGCTCCGAGCAGGTTGACACCCGGTGCGAAGGCAAGCGACTGGCTGGTGAGTACGACGTTCACCAGTGCTGGGTTGTTCGGGATGGAGACGTTCAGGCTGGCGGAGCCACCCGCGGCCGGGGCAGGGTTGACCACGTCGAAACCTACGTGTTGGTAGCAGCCAGGCATGCCGAAGGCCGAGAGCTCCTGCGCAGGGGTGACCTGCGTGAAGCTGAGGATCGTGAATGCGAAGGCGGCCGATGCCGGCACGTTGGTCGTGGTCAGCGCGAACGTGGTGTTGATCACGGGGCGGCCGCTTGCGAGTGCGAGCGGGTTGTTGTCTGCGGCCGAGGTGCTGAACGTAGCAGGCAGCAGGGCCGAGATGTCGATGCTGCCGAGGTCGTTGGAGGTGCCACCGCCTGCGAAGCCGACCAGGTGGCCGTTGCCGAGGTTGCTCATGGCCTGCCACGCGTAGGTGACGTTGCCGGAGGCGGTGTCGAACTGCAGCTGCCAGGTGTTGGGCGTGGTCCCGCCGTAGTCGAAGACGCCGTCCCAGGTGATGTAGAGCACCGAGCCAACCTGCTCGGTCTTGACCTGGCCGGAACCGGCGACGGACGGGTTGTAGTCGTGCCAGCTGCCCCAGCGGGGCAGGACGCTGGTGAGCCATGCACTTGCGTTGGGCGTGAAGCCGGTGCCGTTGCCCTGGCCGGTGGAGACGAACCCGTTGGAGCACACCTCGAGGGCGGTGGCGACACCGCCGGGGTACGGCATCGCGCCAGCCAGCGGGACGGCGACCGAGGCGTCGTCACCGAGTGCGAGCGGGGTGGCAGCAGCCGTGGGTGCCACGTAGCTGCCGAAGGGCAGCGCCACGTAACTCGTCCCCTGGTTGATCAAGGTGAATGCGGTGTTCTGCAGGTCGAGCGTGCCGGAAACGAAGTTCTCGTAGAACGAGCGCGACGTGCGGTAGCAACCCTGCCCGAAGGCCTGCGCCTGCGCCACGACGGTGCCAGTACCACCGCCTGTAGGGCCGTTGACGTTGAGGGTGTAGGACCCCGTGGCACTCGCGTAGCCGCCGACGCGGATGTAGTAGAGCGTGCCCGTGGTGACCGCGACCGTGAGGTTCGACTGCAGGGCGCAGGAGTCGTCGTTGCACCCCAGGCTCACGAGCGCGCCACAACCAGCCGAACCGTCGAAGATCTCGAGGGCACTGTCGTAGCTGGCCCCGCACACGTCCACGGTCAGACTGCCCGACCCGAGTGCCACGTACGAGTACCACACGTCGGCACCACCCAAGGCGCAGGGCCACGCCGGGCTGGAGGTCGAGGCCCCCACGTTGGAGTAGGGACCGTTGGCCCCGTTGGCGACCGAGAGTGCGCCGCCGCAGTCGTCATTCTGCGCCATGGCGCTGCCGGCCACGCTGGCGAGGACGGCGAGAGAGAGCAGACCGGAAGTGAAATGCATGGGTGTCTCCGATGGATGGATGCGGTTCAGGTACGCAGAAGGGTAGCCGACGCCTCAGGTGTTGGCTGTACCGACTCCACAAGGGACGGTGCGAGGGGAAGCGACCCGCAGCGTACTCCCCTTGGACGGTGCCAACCCACCCCGAGGTTTCGTTGCCATTGGAGGTTTTCGCTCGACCGCTGATCCAGGGCACGACGCGGAGCTGGGGCCAAAACGAGACGCGCCCCCCGTTTGCAAACCGCAGTGCATCGCTAGGATCCCCAACTCACCCTCGTCTCGCACCAAGGTCGTCCATGCGGAGAAACTCTCGCGGAGGAGCAACGAGTCCCGTTGCTGCGCGCGCAGCCGCCAGCATGTTGCTGGCCGTGGTTGCGTCGACTGGCGCAGTCTCCGCCCAGTGGACCGAGAAGGTGACCGTGCGCAAGCCTTCGTCGCGCTGGGCGCACGCGATGACGTACGACTGGCAGACCGGTCGCATCCTCCTCTTCGGCGGCTCGGGCATGTCGGACACGTGGGAGTGGGACGGCGCTGCATGGCGTCAGCGTCCCTCCATCCAGTACCCAGCCGGGCGAGGTGGGCACGCGATGGCACACGACACCCAGCGTCAGCGCACCGTGATGTTCGGCGGCTGTTGCGTCGGCGGTGTGTCGTCGCGCCAGTTCGGCGACACCTGGGAGTTGGAGGGCAGCGGTTGGCGGCAGCGCTACCCCGAGAACGCACCGTCGGCGCGCCAGTGGCACACGATGGCGTACGACTCGTTGCGCGGGCGCGTGGTGCTGTTCGGCGGCGAGTCCAACGTCAACTCGCCCACGTCGATGCTCTACTGCCTCGGCGACACGTGGGAGTGGGACGGCAACAACTGGATGCAACGTTCGTCCCCGGTGTCGCCTGCATGGCGACGCTGGCACGCGATGACGTACGACGGCTCGCGCGCGCGGGTGGTGTTGTTCGGCGGCAAGGCTGCGAACAACCACGACCTCTCGGACACCTGGGAGTGGGACGGGTTCACCTGGCGCCAGTGCCGCCCTGCCCTGCACCCGTCGGCCCGGTCGGGACACGCCATGGCCTACGACCCGATGCGTGCCAAGGTGGTGCTCTACGCCGGGGACACGTGGGAGTGGAACGGTGAGGTGTGGGAACAGCGGCAGTCGGCGGCCGCACCACCCACCCGTTCGTGGCACTCCATGGCGTTCGACCCGGCCCGCGGACGCGTGGTGCTGTTCGGCGGCCTCTGGGGCGACACGCTGTCCGACACGTGGGAAGCGGACTGGACCAACCAGTTCCTCGCCGAGAACGGCAAGCCGATCGAGGGCTCGACGCCCGCAGGCGATGTCGCCGCGACCGAGGCTGCAAGCGACAAGCCCGTTGCCGCGCAGCCGAGCATTGCACGCTACCCGGCGATCGTGCTCAGCCTGCAGGGACCCAACCTCGGGGTCCTGCCCTGCGACGCGGCTGCAAGCCGCGTGGGGCTCCACCAGGCCCTCCTCTTCGGCTCCAGCTACTACACGCTGGTCACGGGGGACCAGGAGGAAGAGGGGTTCCGCGGCATGGAAGCGGTCCTCGTGCCCATGCGCCCCGCCATCGCCGGCCTGCGGCTGCACATGCAGGCTTGGTCGCCCACCGCGGGCCCGGCGGTCATCCAGCCGGTTGCCAGCAACGCCGTGGACCTGACCACCAGCCCGTTCTGAGTCAGGCGGAAGCCGCCACGTCGCGAGCCAGCCCCTCGACGGGCCGTACCTGTACCTTCGCGACCACCGTCTGGGACGCACTCCCTGCTCGCAGGAAGCGTCCCAACAAGGGCGCCATCACCACCGAAACCACGCACCAGGCCGCCAACAAGGTCCACAGGTCCATGCAATCCCTCCGCGTGGGGCGGAAGGTATCCACAGGCATGGGGAAAGCCGTGGAGAATCTGTGGAAAACTATCCACACCCAGGCCCCAAGGGGCCGTGGCACGGGACGTTGGCCAGTTCAGGACCCGGTGGAAACCGGTTCGAGCCCGAACGCGCGGGCGACCACCGAGCGGTCCCCCTGCACTGCTGTGCGCTGCAGGTAGGGCGCGAGGCCGCGCATGCCGCCGAGCTCCTCCCCCCCGCCTGCGCGACCGGGGCCGCCGTGGATGGTGGCCGGCAGCACGGCACCCGGCCCGAGGGCCTGACCGTGGGTCTTCTCGCTGCCGAGCCATACGCGTCCGTGCCAGGGCGCAATGCCGTGCACCACGCCCTCCACGAAGGCCCGGTCGTCGCTGTAGACGCTGGCCACCAGACCACCCCCGCCACGGTTGCACAGGTCGACCGCCTGGTCGACGGTGCCGTCCATGGGCAACAGGGTGGCGCAGGGCCCGAAGACCTCCAGTGCGTGGACCACCTCGGCATGCAGGTCGGTCGCAGAGAGCAGCGTCGGTGCCACGAAGTAGCCCTTGGGTGCAATGGGCTCTGGACCGCCGCAGACCACCTTGGAGACAGCCATCAGTTGTTTCATGCCGTTGCGCACGTCCGCCAGTTGCTCCTGGCTCGCAACCGGCCCCATGCGCACGTCGCCCTCGGCGGGGTTGCCGACCTTCACCACGGCAAGACGCTCCACCAGCAGCGCCGCGACCTCTTGCGCTGCCGCGCTCGGCAGGATGATGCGGCGCACGGCCGTGCACTTCTGGCCGGCCTTCTGCGTCATGTCCGTCGCGACGTTGTTGAGGAACTGCTCGAAGGTGTCGGAGCCGACCTCGACGTCTGCACCGAGCACGGCAGCGTTGATGGAGTCTGCCTCGATGTTCACGCGGACGTTGCGGGCGACGAGGTTGCGGTTGCCACGGATGAGCGCTCCCGTGACCGCCGATCCCGTGAAGGCCACCGAGTCCATCGGGCCCAGCAGGTCGAGGAGCGGGCTCACCGACCCGGCGACGAACTGGAACGCACCCTCGGGCAGCAGCTGCTTCTCGACGACGATCTGTGCGATCCGGTGTGCGAGCATCGCACTGGGGGTGCCTGCCTTCTCGATGACCGGGACGCCGGCCAGCAACGCGCACGCCATCTTCTCGGCCATGCCCCACGCCGGGAAGTTGAACGCATTGATGTGCACGGCAACGCCGGGCCGCACGGTGTGCACGTGCTGGCCCCAGAAGCGCGGCGTGCGGCCCAGCTGCACGCCCTCTCCGTCGGGCAGCAGGTTGCCAGCCGGCAAGGTGGCACCGAGGTTTGCGTAGTACGCAAGCGTGCCGGTGGCGCCGTCGAGGTCGAACTTGGCGTCGCCACGCGTGTTGCCGCCGTTGCGCGTCGAGAGGTCGATGAGTTCGTCGCGAGCCTCGTGCAACGCCGTGGACAGGGCCTTCAGCAGGGCGGCGCGGCCCGGGAAGCCGAGGGCGCGGAGGGCAGGGAGGCCCTTGTTGCGTGCGAACTGCAGGGCTGCACCGAGGTCGATGCCGCCTTGGTGCACGCGACCGAGGACCTCCTCGGTGGCAGGGTTGAAGAGGTCCTTGGCGGAACCGCTGCCGGTCTCCCACCGGCCGCACACATGGCTCTGGAGCGTGGTCATCGGGGCGAGCACTCTACGGAGCCCGGCCCCACGGCACCACACGCGCCTGCGCGACGCGCACATGCGACGGGAGTGCCGCCGGCACTCAGAGGATCGGCATCGGCCGCGCCTCGGCGGTGAAGGCCGGAACCACCGGCCCGCCGAGGAAGCTGCCGGCGATCGCGCTCCAGGTGACCGACCCGCCGACGAGCGGCGTGAGCAGTCCCGGGGGCGCCTGGAACGTGGCCACGGCCCTGCCGTTGGTGTCGAGGGTGCCGAGTCCGTTCTGCAGGAACGTCCCCGTCGGGTCGTTGGCGAGGCCGGTGGTCACCCAGTCGACGTTGAGCGGGACCGGGTACCCGGGCTGCCAGAGGAAGCCAGGGGAACTGCCGGAGATGCCCGCGAGCAGGAAGTAGGTCTTGCCGGCGGCTGCGGGGCCGGCGTCGATCGTGACCTGCACGCTGCCGCCGAAGGCAGCGCTGAAGATCGGCGGGTTGAGTGCCAGCACCGGGCCCGCGGTGTACCGGCGGCGCGTGGTCGCGACGTGGCCTTGGGCGTCCCGCACCTGCATGGCCATCTGGGCGGTTCCGGGGGAACGTGCCAGGCCCGACACCGCTCCCAGCGGCGCCCATGCAGTGTCGTAGGTGCCGTCATGGTTCCAGTCGAACCGTGCCTGCAGGGTTGCAGCGGCCTGGTCGCCGTCGCGCGACGTCGAGGGGTCCGCGCCGAGGCTCACCTTGTTCGCGGCGAGGGTCAGGAGCGGCACCGGCCAGTTGGGCCCCGGCACGGCATAGAGCGCGAACTTCTGCCACCAGGTTGGTTGGTTGAGGATCGTGCCGTAGCGGAACGCCTGGTACCCGTCGGCGCCGCCCAGCAGTGCGCCCGTCACGGAAGCCTCGATGGTCGACGGCGTGCACGTCTCGCTCGTGTCGGTGTAGGTGCGGATCGTCGGCACCACACGCCGCGCCGGGAACCCGGCGGTCTGGCAGGCGGTGCGCGCATAGGCGGCACACTGCCGCACATAGGCCTGGTGCAACGCGTAGGTGTTGTAGATCGAGCCGTCTGCCGTGTACGCCATGGGCATGAGCACGTCGGCGTGACGGGCCATCTGCTCCCAGTGCTGCCCGTACTGCGAGGCAAGGCTGCTGATCACGGACGCATACGAGACGAAGCTGCCGTTGTAGGTGCCGCCGTCGAACGTGAAGCGGCTTGCGATCAGGTAGCAGTGCAGGGACAGCGACCCGATGACGCTGCGGACGCTGGCGAGGAAGTTGGTCACCTGCGCCGGGTCGTTGTTGGTCGTCGAACCGACGAAGCGCACGTAGTCGAGGGCGATCCCGTCGAGGTCGTAGACCGGTCGGCCGTCGGGCTGGTACGAGCCCGTGAGGTACCGGACCACGTCGAGCAGGTAGGCCTTGTGCGCCGCATCCGTCGGTTGCACCGTCGTGTCGAAGCACTTGAGGACCCCCACCACCCTGAGGTTGGCCGCATGGCAGGCGGTGACCAGGTTGACGAGGTTGATGCCGGCACCCGTGGGCCGCACCGGGCCCCATGCCGCGTTCCAGCCGCCCGAGCTGTCCGTGATCCAGAGGTCGCCGGTGCTCGGCCCGGTCGCCCGGTAGACGCTCACGTAGAGGGTGTCCACGCCGTTGGCCACGCAGTTGTTGACCACCTCGGTGATCCGCGTGTCCATGTTGCCGACGAGGAAGGGGAACAACCCCATGGACACGTCGGTCGAGGGAGACTGGGCCACCAACGTTGCACCGAAAACGAGAGTGGCCAGCCTGCGCAGCAATCCCATCATGGCGCAGGAGTATATGCCGCACTGGGGGACCGGGGACTCCCTGCTGCCGGCGGGAGGCTAGGATGCCTGCCCCCCGAGCCCCCGGCACCGTCCGGGTCCAGCCGACCATGCACCACCTCCTGTTGGCCGCGGCCACGATCGCGGCACTCTCCAGCACCGTTGCCGCACAGGCCCCCCAGAAGTCGCTCCTCTTCACCGGGCGCTTCCCCTTCGTCAGCCTGGATGCGACCAACGAACGGCCCGGCGGCTCGGTCAACGCCCTCGACGAGTTCGACTTCTCCTGGGTGACGCCCGCGCAGGGCGCGTTCGCGCGCAGCCTGCGGCCGGCGACGGCCCACCAGGCCTTGCTCGGCGACGGCGACTCGGACGGCAACTACCTGAAGTTCTACAACTTCAAGACCTACTTCGAGGCGCTGCAGTTCGGCGGCGTGTTCGTCAAGCACGCCGACAAGCAGAACCTGTCCTCGGACCGCGTCTACTTCACCGTGCGCGACAACGTCGCCACCAAGCAGTTCGAGGTGCAGACCAACAGCGGCACGGCGCCGCAGGTCCTGCGCCCCGGCGACTTCGTCCGGTTGCTGCCCAACGGCAACGTCGAGATCTTCCTCAACGCCGACCAGCTGGACGTGGCCGCTGGCCTGCCGCCCGCAGGGCAGTCGAGCACCAAGGGCGCCCATGCGCTCGCGCAGGATGCCCAGGGCAACCTGTACTACTCCCCCGTGCAAGGAGGACACTGGGTGAACGGCAACGGCCCGACGCCGGTCTTCGCCAACGACGGCGCCATCTGCTTCGTGCCCGCAACCGCCATCAACTACGACGCGCAAGGCAACGTGCAGGCCATTGCACCCAACTCGGCACGACTGCTCTGGGAGGAGATCGGGGTCGGCAGCTCGCCCAGCGGAACCTCGGTGCGCGGCATGGTGCTGAACTCGGGCGGCATGGCGCGCGACGGCACGCCGCTGCAGGTGACCGGGGTCTTCGGCAAGGTCTCAGGGCTCGACCTGGACCCGAACGGCGGGCTCGCCACGCCTGCGTACCCCGACAACACGGGAGCCTTCCCGCAGGTGCCCAACCTCGTGTTCTGCTCGGACGCGGGCTCGTACGGCGGCACGATCTTCTCCACCAACAACAACGGCTCGCTCGCCACGTTGAACGGCGTGCTCTGCGGCAGCAACATCGCCTCGGTGCCCGCCACCGGGTCGTGGCTGGGCGTGCAACTGGACCTGGTCAACTTCCAACCCTCGCTGATGGGGCTGCAGGTGGTCGACGCGGTGCAGGCGCAGCCGTTCGTCCTCGACGCACCGTCCTTCGGCGCCATCACGACGACGGCACCTGCCATCCTGGTCGACGGAAACACTACGCCGCTGACCGTGGCGTTCCTCCTCGCTTCACTGGGGCCTGCGGGTCCCGGCGGCACGTTCCTGTCCATCCCGTCCAGCAGCCTGCCCATCGCCCCGCTGCTGCTCCCGGGCAGCTTCAGTGCCGTGTACCCCTTTGCCGCCTCGCAGACCCTCGGGCTCGCGGTCACGGACGCAAACGGCTACTTCGCCTACTCGAGCACCAACCCGCACACGGGTGCCTACACGGGGCTGACGCTGGTCCTCCAGGCCGTGGCCCTCAACGGTGCCGGCTTCCAGATCAGCACCCCGCTGACGATGCAGCTGAAGTGAGCTGAGGCACCGGTCTCCAAGAGCACGTCCACGGCGAGCGACGCCACGGGCTGACGCGGTTACGCTCGCGGCATGACCCCATC
>JBEGVB010000201.1:0-8143 GCA_041178545.1 Planctomycetota bacterium | reverse complement strand
CCGACGACTTCACCAGCCTCTGCAGCAAGGTTGCAGGTGCCGACATGCAGTGGTTCTTCGACGTCTACATCCACCAGCCGGGACTGCCGCGCCTGGTTCACGAGGTGAAGGACGGTGTCCTCGAGCTGCGCTGGGAGACGCCCGGCGACCTGCCCTTCTCCCTCGCCGTGCCCGTCGAGGTGGGAGGCAAGGTACAGCGGGTGGAGATGCCCGGTGGACGTGGCCGCCTCGAGGTCGGTGCAGAGCAACCGGTCGTCGACCCGCAGGGCTGGCTGCTGCGGCTGCGCGACCGTCGCTGACGCGCTGCCAGCGCCGGCAGGGCCAAGGCCCCTGGTTCCATGGCAGGCAGTGGATTCTGCGGTGTCTCCGCCACCGCATCGGGGTGGTGCGCCGTGAAGGCGCGCAGCATCTTGTCGGCCTTGCGGATCACGGAGTGCAGGTCGAGCCCGAGGCGGCGGCCGATTGCGCGGAGACTCACGCCACCGGCCAGCAGCTGGAGCAACTCCTGGTTGCACTCGGGCCGTCGGTCGCGGTAGTCGGCCCGGAAGGTCTGCTCGCTGAACGTCGTCCTGCAGGACCGGCAGCGCCAGCGCTGCACCGGCTGCGGCCTGCAGTCGGCCTGGTAGGAACCGTGGCGCACGAAGAAGTCTGCAGACGGCGCATCGTGGTGGGGGCAGTCCGGGTTGGGGCAGTGCAGGGGGATCGCGTCCATGGAGTCTCCATGCAGGCCTTGCACGGCCTGCATCTCCATGTGGCCTTGAGGGGGCATGGATTCGCGCGTTCCCCGGGGCACCCTGCTGGCACGCCGGACAGGTGCTTCCTAGAGTGGGTTCATGCTGAGCCTTTTCGCCCACCTGACTCCCCTCGAGACCCCCATCGTGTGGCTGGCACTGTTCACCGGGGTGGTGCTCGGCAGCGTTGGCACGCTGCTCGTGGTGCGCCGTCGCAACGTCAGGGGCTGAGCGCGCCGGGCGCGCTCAGCGCCAGCTTGTGTCGCCGCCGGGTGCCAGCGCAGCAACCGACTCGGCCGCCGCGTCTGCCTCGTTGCGGGTGGGGGCCACCACGGTGGCGTGGCCCAGCTTGCGACCGGCGCGCGCCGACTTCCCGTAGGCGTGCACGTGCACGCCGTCCATGCCCAGGAGCTGCGAACGCTCGGGCATCGAACCGACCAGGTTGACCATCGTGGCGCACTGCCCGCCCACCATTGCCGTGGAACCGAGCGGCATCCCGCACACCGCGCGCAGGTGGTTCTCGAACTGGGAGCACACCGAT
Source organism: Planctomycetota bacterium (assembly GCA_041178545.1). Taxonomy (GTDB): domain Bacteria; phylum Planctomycetota; class UBA1135; order UBA1135; family UBA2386; genus JBEATZ01. The sequence goes on along the minus strand of JBEGVB010000201.1, from coordinate 6,871 downwards.
CCCTCGATGGTCCAGTGGCCCGAGTTGTGCACCCGCGGTGCCATCTCGTTGGCCAGCAGCTTCCCGTCCACCTCGAAGAGTTCGACCGCAAGCACGCCCACGTAGCCGAGGTGGTCGAGCAGGCGCCGTGCGAAGGTCACGGCTTGTTGCTCCAGACTCGGGTCGAGGTGCGGGGCCGGCGCCCTGCTGCGGTGCAGGATGCCGTTGCGGTGCTCGTTCTCGACGATCGGCCAGGTGGCGAAGGAGCCGTCGCGTCCGCGCACGGCGACCACGCTGAGCTCGCGCTGGAAGGGCACGAAGGCCTCCACGACGAGACCGTCGCGGTAGGCGCCCCCCGCGGTCAGTTCGGCGTGGGCCGCACGCACCGCGAGGTCGACGTCAGGCCCGGGGCGGATCCGCACCTGACCCTTGCCGTCGTAGCCGAGGCGGCGCGTCTTCACCACGCAGGGGACGCCAACCGCGGCCACGGCCTCGCGGAGTTCCTCCAGCGTGTCCGCGGGCGCGAAGCGCGGGACCCCCATGCCAAGCGACTGGAACAACCGCTTCTCGAGCAATCGGTCCTGCCCGATCGCGAGTGCCGCGGGGGTCGGTGCCACCCCGGCGTGGTGCTGGAGCCACTCTGCTGCGCGCGCGGGCACGTTCTCGAACTCGAACGTCACCACGTCCACCCCGTCCACGAGGCGCTGCAGGGCGGCAGGATCGTCGTAGGGACCCACCACCAGTTCTGCCACGTGGCCCGCAACTGCGTCGGGCGAAGGGTCGAGGCACCGGAAGCGCAACCCGAGCGGTGTGCCGGCGAGCGCGAGCATGCGGGCAAGCTGCCCGCCGCCGAGGATGCCGACGATCATCCCTTCGGCTCCGGGCGGGGGTCCCGGTTGGCCAGGACCTCGTCGGTGATGCGCTTCCGGCGGGTGGCCAGTCGCGCGCGCACGAGTGGGTCCCTCACGCCGAGGATGGCGGCCGCCATCAGACCAGCGTTCACTGCACCAGGCTTCCCCACCGCGAGCGTCCCGACCGGCACGCCGCCCGGCATCTGCACGATGGAGAGCAGCGCGTCCATGCCGCGCATGGCACCGACCTCGACCGGCACGCCGAGCACCGGGAGCACGGTCTTGCTCGCGGCCATCCCGGGCAGGTGGGCAGCACCCCCTGCACCTGCCACCAGCACTTGAAGCCCGCGGGACTCCGCGGTGCCCGCGTACTCCATGAGCCAGTCCGGCGTGCGGTGGGCGGAGACCACCACGCACTCGTGGGGGATGCCCAGCTCGGTGAGCACCTGGCTCGTGTGCTGCATCGTGTCCCAGTCGGAGCGCGATCCCATGATCACGCCCACCAGGGGCTTGGCATCATCCGAGGGGTTCGGGGTCATGTTGCGTGCGGAAGGTCTTGGGTGTGGGCTCGGGTCGCAAGTGCGGCGTCGGATTCCTCGATGGTTGACCTCACAGCCTGCGGATCCGGAGGCTCCGGTAGGCCACCTCGTCGCCGTGGTCCTGGAGGGCGATCTGCCCCTCCTTCACCTTGCCGAAGGGCCAGTCCCGGAACTTGCTCTTCGCCACCATGGCGTCCCACTCGGGCCCGGCCACCGGTCCCTCGACCACCAGGGTGCCGTTGAGCCAGTGCTGCAACTTCCCCTTCTGCACCACGATCCGACCCTCGTTCCACTGTCCGGCTGGGCGCACCGGCTTGCCTGCCTTGGCCGGGTACAGGTCGTAGAGGGCGCCAGCCGCGTGCTTCGGGCCCGGCTTCGCACCCTCGTCGTCAAGCACCTGGTACTCGGGACCGCTCAGGTAGGTCTGCTCGCCACCGTCCTCGCGGACCCAGAACATCACGCCTGAGTTGCCCTTGGGAGCGATGCGCCACTCGAACCGGAAGTCGAAGTCGCCGAAGGACCGTTCCGTCACCAGGTCGCCACCGCCGCCGCCTGCAGCGTGCACGATCGCACCGCCGGTGACCGACCAGCCCTGTGCGGGCGGGCCCTCCATCCGGTAGCCCTCCCAGCCGTCGAAGTCGCGGCCGTTGAACAGCAACTCGAAGCCGTCCTTGCGTTCTGCTGCGTCCAGCCAGTTGGTCGGCCGGCTGGGCAGCGTGACTGATCCGGTGGCGGCCCACTCCGTCCCGCGTTGCACCAGCAGCCGCAGCTGCGGGTCCTTCCAGGTGGCGCGCGACTGCGGCACGTTGGTCCAGGTGTGGCCCAGCGGCGTGTGGAACACGCGGCCCTTGCCGAACTCCGAGACCGTGGCCATCGGCTCGCGGTTGCCGGTGCCGCCCGTCTTGGGGTCGCTGAAGGCGTCCATCACCACGTGGAACTTGGCCCCGTGCATGTGCACCAGCTTGTGGTAGAGCTCGTCCGGGTGCAGGTGGAAGTCCTCCATCCCGCGGGTGACCGGGTGGGTGGGGTCCACGACCTTCACGTCGAAGGGGTGGTAGGCCCCGTGGCCGGTGCCCTGCCGCCAGCACAGGCCCACCAGGGTCTCGTACTCCACCCAGCCGTCGAAGGCGTTGTTTGCGGCGTGGACCACCACCACCCCCGTGCCGCCGCGCACCGCGGCCAGGAAGTTCTGCTCGGCAGGCTCGCCCCAGCGCGGGCCGTTGTAGTCGAGGACGATCACCTGGTAGGCGGCCAGCGCCTTCGCGTCGGCCAGTGCCTTGGCCGGTTCCTCTGTCAGGTCCACCTCGAAGCGGCCCGACTCCTGCAGGATCGAGCGGATCTCCTTGCTCGTCCACTGCCACTCGTGGTTGTTGGCGCCGCTCACCAGGAGTGCCTTCACCGGGCTCGGGTTGGCAGGTGCAGGTGCCTGCTGGGCGGGGAGGGACAGGGCGCCGAGGGCGAGCACGCCTACGGGGATCGTGGAGCGGGTCGTGGCCATGGCCCAAGACTAGCGAGCAGGCGTGTCGGGGCGAAGCGCGTGGGGTGGCATCGAGCCTGCGCATCGGGCATAACACGGGCATGAGGGCGATACTGGTGGTCGCGGTTGCGCTGTGCGCAACCGCGCAGGCACAGGATCTGCGCAAGGTCGTTGCGCAGGCAGAGGCGTTGGGTGTCCGTACCGGCGTGTACGTGCGGGACATGGAGCAGGGCCAGCCGCTCTACGCGCACCGCTCGGCAGAGGCCTTCACCCCGGCCAGCAACATGAAGATCCTCACTGCAGCTGCCGTGCTGTGGGGGCTCGGACCGAGCCACGAGTTCGTCACGCGCTTTGCCGTGCGCAGCAACCGGCTTGTCGTCCATGCCTCCGGCGACCCCAACTGGATCACGGGCACTGACCACGACCCTGCGCGTATCCTCGCCGGCGTGGCCGAGCAGCTTCGCAGCGCTGGTGTCACTGCGGTTGCGGGTGTCGACCTCGACGAGGGGGTGTTCCAGGGACCGGGCCGGCCACCCAACTGGCCCAAGAACCAACTCGACCTCTGGTACTGCGCACCCACCGACGCGTTCGTCCTCGAGCAGGGCACCTTCCGCGTCCGCATCGCGCCCACCGACGCCGCGGTGGCCGACGTCGCGCTCGTTGCCCCGCCCGTTGCGCGCGGCATCCAGGGATCCGTCCAGATGACCGCGAGCGCCAAGGATGCGCGCTATGGCGCCATGGACCTCGTCGACTCGGTGCGGGTCAACGGCAGGTTCCCCCGCAAGTCCCCGGAGGTCGTCATCCGCAATGCTGTCAGGGAGCCGCGCGACTGGTTCCGGGCGGCGTTGCTCAGTGCACTCGAGTCCGCGGGCATCCGCATCGACCCCGAGGCAGTCACTCCCGACCGCGAGGTCGGTGCCGTGCGGACCCCGCTCGCGCCGGCTCTCCAGCGCGTCCTGCGCGACTCCTCCAACTTCGACGCCGAGCAGTGCGTGCGCGCGCTCGGTGCGCGCGTCGTGAGCGACGGCTCGCTGCGGGGCGGCATGGCGGCGGTGCGGACGCAGCTGCTCGCACTCGTGGGCAACCTGCCGACGGAAGTCGTGCTCGAGGACGGGTCTGGTCTCTCCCGCGACAACAAGGTCACTCCCGCCCTGCTTGCGACGGTGGTGCGTGAAGCACTGCGTGGTCCGGGGTCGGGACTCTTCCTCGCCTGCCTGCCTGTCGCCGGTGAGTCCGGCACTCTCGACGACCGCTTCACCCAGGGCCCGCTCGCTGGGCGTGTCATGGCCAAGACCGGGTGGATCAACGGTTGCTCCAGCCTCAGTGGGGTCGTGAAGCTCGACGACGGGAGGTTGCGCATCTTCTCCATCCTGATGAACTACGACCCTGCGCGCGGAGGACTCAACCGCCAGCTCAAGCAGTTGCAGGAGGAGATGGTCGAGGCCATGACCCGGCTGCCTGCCGCGGGCCATGGATCCTGACCGCGGGACCGTGGGTGGCGGCATCGACCTCCCCGAGGCACTGGCTCTTGCCGTGCAGCTGGCACAGCAGGCCGGGAAGGTCCTCGCCGAGGCGCAGCAGGCCCCGGAACGCCTGGGCACCTCCTCCAAGGGTGTCCGTCGCGAACTCGTGACCGTGGCCGACCGGGCCGCCGAGCACGTGGTGGTCGAAGGTCTCCTGCGCCGCTTCCCCGACCATGCCGTCCTCGCGGAGGAAGGTGCGCTCACCAAGGCCGGCATCGCATCGGGAGAGTCTGCCCATTGCTGGATCGTCGACCCGCTCGACGGGACCACCAACTTCGTCCACGGCCTCCCGGTCTACAGCGTTTCCATCGGGCTTGCTCATCGTGGCGCGGTCGTGCTCGGTGTCGTGCACGCGCCTGCACTTGGTCTGACCTTTGCCGCGGCCCGCGGGCTCGGGGCCACCCGCAATGGTGCACCCATCCGCTGTTCCACCACCGCCGACCTCGCCGATGCCCTGCTGGCCACGGGCTTTGCCTACCGACGCAACGAGCCGGGTCGCGACGACAACACGACACGCTTTCGCCGTGCCCTCATGGCCTGCCGCGACGTACGAAGGCTCGGGAGCGCGGCCCTCGACCTCTGCCTCGTCGCGGCCGGTTCCTTTGACGGGTACTGGGAGCTGGACCTCTCTCCCTACGACGTGGCTGCCGGGGCCTGCATCGTCCAGGAAGCCGGGGGCACCGTCACCGACCTCGGTGGCGGCACCAACTGGCTCTTTGGTGGCAGCATCCTTGCGGCGAACCGCAACCTCCACGGCACCCTGCGCCGTGCCGTGGGGGAACTAGGCGATCCCACATCGGGCCAACGGGGTCCGACGGGTGCCCACGACCCTTGAGCGCAGGGTAGTTTTTCTCACGCACCCCCCCGGTGTCCCCATGAAGCTCCCCCCGATTGTGTGTGCCACGTTCGTCGTGGCATCGTCCCTCGTCGGTTCCCTTGCCGCACAGCAGGCGTTCCATCCCACCCTGCGTGTCGCGGTGCAGCACGATTCGGGCTACCTGGCCAACCAAGGTGCTGTCGAGGCGGTCGTGTGGGCCCAGGACGTCTACGGTGCAGATGGCGACTGGCTGCAGGTGCGGTTCCGTGACACCAACCTGCCCGCGGGCAGCCGCCTCCGCATCCATGCGCCTGCAAAGCCCGAGTGGGTCCAGTGGCACGATGCAGGGAGCCTGCGCGACTACCAGGGCCACTCGTGCCAGTTCCTGGGGCCGGTCCTCCGCGTCGAGCTTGTTGCGGCACCCGGCACCACCGGCAACCGCGCGCTCATCGACCAGGTCGTCCGTCTGCAGGTCGGTGCCGTTGCCGAGGTCGACTCCATCTGTGGCACCACCGATGACCGCGCACTGAGCAACGACGTCAGGGCCTGCCGCATCAACTCTTCTTGTACTGCATGGCTCTTCAGTCCTTATGCCGTCGGTACGGCAGGCCACTGCATGAGTTCCACTGCGGGCCAGATCCTGCACTTCAACGTGCCATTGTCCACCAGCACGGGTGCAACTGTCCCCGCGGCGCCGATGGACCAGTACGCCATGGAGCCGTTCCACCAGTTCCTCAACTCCGGTGTCGGTGCAGACTGGTCGGTCAGCGCGGCCGTGCGCAACAGCAACACTGGTCAGTTCCCGGGTGAGCGCCAGGGTAGCTGGTACACCATCGACAACCCGCCGGGCACCGTCAGCGGTGTCAGCATCCGGATCACCGGCTATGGCACCGGGAACGGCAACACGGGGTCGGCGACCGCGAACCAGGCCCAGAAGACGCACGTGGGGGTGCGCGTCAGCACTGCCAACGCCACCGCGCTCGCCTACAACGCCGACACCACGGGCGGCAACTCGGGTAGTCCCGTGATCCACGAGCAGACTGGCAAGGTCATCGGCGTGCACACGCACGGCGGCTGCAACTCGACGGGTGGTGCCAACAGTGGCACCCAGTCCTCCCGGGCTGACTGGTCTGCGGCGCGTGCCGCGGTGCTTGCACTCCACGTGGTTGGAGAGAAGACGCCGTTCGGCACCGGCTGTGGCAGTCCTACCGGCGTGCCCAGCATCACCGGCATCGGCATCCCTGAGATGGGCCGTACCCTCAGCATCCGGGCGAGCGGTCTCAACCCCACCGGCTCTTTCTTCGGCGCCTTGATCATCGGCTTCGACAACACGACGTGGAGCCAAGGTTCACTCCCGGCCAGTCTCGCAGCCTATGGTCTCGCGGGCTGCCAGCTCCTCGTGCGGCCGGACATCTCGGACACCCTCTTCTGCGTCAACGGCGAGGCCACCCGCAACATCGCCGTCCCCAACAGTCCTTCCGTGGTGGGAAGCGTCACCTACTTCCAGTACTTCGCGAACGACCCGGGTTCGAAGAATGCGATGAGGATGGTGTCGACGCAGGGGCTGCGGGTGGTGATAGGCAACTGAGGGATCCAGATGTCCGAACTGGGTTCGTCTGCGACCTGAGGCGGTTCCTGCGCACAGGGTCCTGACCGAGCGGCGACTCCCGCCGCGGTCAGGAGCC
>JBEGVB010000200.1:0-4616 GCA_041178545.1 Planctomycetota bacterium | reverse complement strand
GATACACGGTGTACACCCAGGCCTCGACCCTCTCGCCCGGCTTCAACCCGCTGGGCGTGATCACGTCGAACGGCGGCACGATCGCCATGGGCCTCTGAGCGCGGAGCGGCGCCTCAGCACTACTCCGGCCACGCCCACGCACTCGGTGGCAGCGCAATGCGCCCGGGTGCGCCTGACGGCGCGGTGCCTGGACGCGTGAGAATCCACTTGCCATCGCCGGGGAACAGGAACCCTCGGCCACACGGCAGGAGGCTCGCATGCGCCCGGCAACGACAGTTCTTCTCGTCCTCGCGACATCCGCAACATTCGCAACCGCCCAAGGAACCGAGTGCGTCTTCGAGGGCGACTACCGCCTCGGCCACCGCGTGGCGTTCGCGAGCATCTCACCGACGGCCTACGCATTCCTCGACGTGATGAGTTTCGGGCAGTCGACGTGGCCGACGTGGACGCCGTTCGGCACGTACCACCTCGACCTCGTGAACTCTTCTGTCTTCGGGGTGCCCGCGGTGAACGGCGTCGGCACCTACTCGTTCTTCCTCCCCGTCTCCAGCTCCTTCGTGGGCGTGCGCGTCTTCGGTCAGTCCTTCGGACTCAACGACGACCTTTCCACCGTCGCCGACTTCGTGGTCTGCGGACTGCAGGAGGACTTTGCGGAGCGAAACGGTGAACAGTGGTTCGTCGGCGCAGACGACGAGACCTCTGCGAGCACGGTCACGGAAGACACCGTCTTGCGCGCCGTGGGGACCAACTCGGTCCGCTGGGACAGCACGGCGCCCTTCAACTCCTACCTGCGGTTCCCCGCCAATCGCAACGGACAGTGGTACGTGGGCGACAACACGCACCTCGAGTTCCTCGTGCGAGTCTCGAACCCGAATGTCGGCTTCCAGGGACCACAACCCGTGGTCCGGATCGGATCGGGGAACTGGTGTTGGGTGGAGTACCGGCCGACCACGGACCTGCTCACACCGCTGAACCACCTGAATGGGTGGACGCCGATCCGCATCCCGCTCGCGGGAGACGCCAACTGGACGCGCACCACCCACGGCTGCAACGAGATCTTCGGAGTGGATTGGATCGAGATCGCAGCCGACACGTGGAACACGGGTTTCACCCTGTGGGTCGACGGACTGTGCTTCACCCCGGCGGGTGTGCCCAGACCCTATGCGCCCTCGCTGCAGGAGAGCGATCTCGACGTGACCCGCATCGAGCGGTTCCCGCACTACCTGCGCTATGCAGTCTCCTACGACCCGGTGAGCGGCAACCCGTACCTGACACCCGGCACCGAGGGCGAGAAGCGTTGGCCCGACCCAGGAGAACCTGTCGTGTTCCGGGCCGACATCAAGAATGCTGGCAGGCGGGACACCAGCACCTTCCAGGTCTTCTGGTTCGTGGACGACCTGCTTGTGGCCACGCACACGAGGACTTCGCTGGTCCCGGGGGCGCGCGTCATCGACGAGTTCCAGTGGAACTGGCAGCCCGGCCGGCACTGGATCCGCTGCCGCGTCGCCCCGATCGACGGGACGCGCCAGGTCACGGAGATGAACGACCACCTTGAGATCGAGACCGACGCCCTCACGTTCGGGTTCACCATGGAGCAAGCCACCTACGACGCACTCAACGCCGTACCCAACGTGCTGGGCTCGTACAGCGCCGAGGACTGGCTGAACGGCCAGTTGCAGCACATGAACGAGATGTTCCGGGACTCGACGTACCAACCGTTCGCGCCGCACGGCGCAATGCAGAGGGTACGCATGGACAAGCTCACCGTCGTGCCCAGTGCCGGCACGGTGCCGGAGGACCGCGAGGTCGACGGCCAGTGGACCTTCCCGGCCTCGAGCGCTCAGGAATACCGCAACTACGCCACGCGGCCCGCATGGGCCCTGCTGCACGAACTGTCGCACCAGCTGGGCGTCATCGACCTGTACCAGATGAACCTCGAGCCCGCGAACAACCTCGTCAACGGACGCGGGTTCGTGCAGACCAACCCAGGCATCATGGGCGGCGGCACCATCGAGTCGCACACGGGCGGACTCTTCTACGCCTCCCACGACGTGTTCGGTCTCAACGCCACGCTCGGCTTCCGCCGCGGCCACTACGGCGAGTACCTCTACAAGGTGCCTGCCAGCGTCGAAGTCGAGCTGCGCGAGGGTGCGACGGTCCTCGGCAACGTGCCGGTCCGGATCTTCCAGAAGGACAAGGCCACCGGGCAGGTCGACAACGTGCCAGAGATCACCGGCACGACCTCGGCCCTCGGCAGGCTCCTGCTGCCCAACCGCACCGTGGTGCCCGTCACCACCGCCACCGGCGCGACGCTCGGCCCCAATCCTTGGGGCCAGGTCGACGTGGTGGGGCGCAACGGCCTGTTCCTGGTCGAGGCAGCCACGCCCGCCGGGTTGCGGTACGGCTTCCTCACCATCCAGGACGCCAACCTCGAGTACGCGCGCGGCAACACCACCGCATGCCTGCTCACGGTGCAGTTGCTGCCGTGACGCGCGGGAGTGCTGGCGCGCGGCTGCACCCACCGCATACGGTTCCCGACCCCGCCCACGCGCCCATGAAACGCCAGCACTCCCGGTTTGCCCTGGTCTGCGCCCTCCTCGCCTGCTCCGCCTGCAGTACACAGGGCGCGCTGCCCGTCGACACCATGCGATGGGTGGACCTCTCCCACGACTACGCCGAGGACACCATCTACTGGCCCACGGCGCCCGGCTTCGAGATCGTGGTCGACGCCAAGGGGATGACCGGCGACGGCTACTGGTACGAGTCCAACACCATCCGCACCTCGGAGCACGGTGGCACGCACCTGGATGCCCCGATCCACTTCGCGCGCGACGGCCACACCACCGACCGCATCCCGGTCGAGCAACTCGTGGGGCCGGCGGTCGTGGTCGACGTCACCGAGGCATGTGCCGCGGACCGCGACTACGAAGTGCGGGTCGAGGACCTCGAGGCCTTCGAGCGCGTGCACGGGCCCGTCCCGGCAGGTGCGATCGTGCTGCTGCGCACCGGGTTCGGCCGCTTCTGGCCCGACCGCGAGCGCTACATGGGCACTGCCGAACGCGGACTGATGGCGACCTACAAGCTGCACTTCCCCGGCCTGTCGCCGCGCGCTGCACAGTGGCTCGTTGCGCGCAAGGTCGATGCCGTCGGCATCGACACGCCCAGCATCGACCACGGCAGGTCGCGCATGTTCTTCGCGCACCGCGAGCTGTACGCAGCCAACATCCCGGCCTTCGAGAACGTGGCCAACCTCGACCTGCTGCCGGCCACCGGCGCCACGGTGTTCGCGCTGCCCATGAAGATCCGCGGCGGCAGCGGTGGCCCCCTTCGCATCGTCGCTGCGCTGCCGCGCTGAGCATGCGCAGCTGCGCATGCAGACGGCGCGTGGCTGGTGGGATCCTCGGGACGGCGTAGTCTGGCGCGTCCCATGCGCACCCTCCGTGTCCCCGCCCTGCTCCTCGCCCTCGCACTCGGCCACGACATGGCCGCACAGGAGACCCGCCAGGTGTCCTTCGTCACCAACACTGGCGCGGCGCAGCCAGGCGACACCACCTTCTTCACCTTCGGCAGCACGCAGATCGGTGTCGGTCGTCTCGCGTCCCCCGTCGAGATCGAGGGCCAGACCGTGACCTTCGAGGTCATGGTCGCACTGGAGTACGTCGGCGGCAGCGGGCCCTTCCACGGCTTCGTGTCGCTGCTGTGGCCCAACGGCGATGCCGTCGCGTGCCGCTACGACGGCACGGTCGTGCGCGATGCAGCGGGCAACTCGCGGTGGTCCACCGGCGTGCACGTGATCGACGGCAGTGGCGCGTTCGTGGGTGCCAGCGGCCGCGGCACCGTCTCCGGCTTCCGCGACGTGTCCCTCGGTGGCTCGGTCGAGTACACCGTCGACCTCACCATCCGCACCGCAGGGACCACGGCACCCGCGCCCCAACCGCAACCGCGCACCCCCAACGGTGGTGTCTCCGGCACCGCCCAAGGCAACCAAGGCACCCTCGCTGTCGACGTGGTCCTCAGCGGTGACCCCACCGCCCAGCGCACCCGCCGCATCGGTGCCGACGACTCCGTGCGCTACGGCCTGTTCCGCATCGAGGGCACCGGCACCAGCAACGCAGGGCCCGTCCACGTGAGCGCCCTCGGCTCCCTCGACTACCGCGACGGCAGCGGTCCGTTCTGGGCCTTCCAGGTGCTCGACTTCGGCGGCGGCAACGTCCTCTACTGCCGCTACCGCGGCCACACCACCGAGTTCGACCCCACCTCCACGCGCATCCTCGGCCGCCTCGACGTGATCGGCGGCACCGGCACCCTTGCCACCGCGCGCGGCACCGGCACGGTCGAGGCACGCCGTGGCGGCCCGGTGGGCACCACCCAGCTCACCTCGATCCGCTTGAACGTGCGCTGAGCGCGAAGCGGGCGGCCTACTGGCCGATCGTCACCCGCAACCCCTCGGTGCTCACAATCTCGGCCCAGGGCATCTGGCAGTGCCACTGGAACGTGCAGGTGAGGCCCACCAGGAGCAGCGAGTTGGGCACCGTCACGGGGAGCGACGCGGTGCCCGCAGGACCGACGGAAACGATGGGGAGCGCCGTGCCGAACTCGTTCCACAGCAAGGAACT
>JBEGVB010000199.1:0-57312 GCA_041178545.1 Planctomycetota bacterium | reverse complement strand
TGCGGCTCGGCAGGGCCGATCGCGGCCAGGTCGACGGGCAGTTCCAGCGTGGTCTGCAGCGTCACGAGGCGGCGCGACAGCTCTGCGAGTTCGCGATTCTCCAGCAGGGACTGCCGGATCGAGGGCTTCTTGACCTCCTCTGCGCGGGCGAGCACCGCGTCAAGCGAGCCGAACTGCTGGATCAGCTCGACGGCTGTCTTCTCGCCGACCTTTGGCACGCCGGGCACGTTGTCGGAGCTGTCGCCCATCAGGGCGAGCAGGTCCACGATCTGCGACGGCTTCACGCCCCACTTCTCCTCCACCTCCGCGGGTCCCAGAACCTCCGGCTTGGTGGTGGAGGAGCGCAGGTTCCACAGGTGGACATGGGGGCCGACGACCTGCAGGAAGTCCTTGTCACCGGTCACGATGTAGACGTCCATGCCGGCGTCGCGACCCCGGAGGGCAAGCGTGCCGATGACGTCGTCGGCCTCGTCGGACGGGCTCTCGACGATGCGGATCCCGTAGCCCTCGACCACCTTGCGGATGTCGTCGAGCTGCACCGCCATCTCGTCCGGCATCCGCGACCGCGTCGACTTGTACTCGGGGTAGATCTGCGTCCGGTACAGGTCCTCGCGGGGCCCGTCGAAGGCCACGGCGATGGCATCCGGCTTCTCGCGCTCCAGCAGCGACCGCAGGGTCTGCACGAAGCCGAACACCGCGCCGGTGGGCTGGCCGCTGCGCGTGGTGAGGCTGGTGCGCGGGTTGGCGGCGAAGGCGAAGAAGCTGCGGTAGGCGAGTGCCGTGCCGTCGACGAGGAAGAGCCGCTTTGCCATGTGGTCCTTGTAGCGATGCCGCGCACGGGGTTCCTCGGCCTGTGGCGGATTTGTGACCGGTGCCGGGTGGGCAGGGCAGAGGTGCTGGAGTCAGATGGGCGCATGCATCGCACCCCGGTCCTGTGCGTCCTCTCCCTCGGGCTCGCGGCGGCTGCCGTGGCCGCCCCTGCCACCGGTGCGCAGGAGCCCGTGCCGCCGCAGCCGCCGCAGGGATTCCCCGGCGAACCGGGTGGGTTCCCGGGCGGCGGACCCGGTGGCCCGGGCGGCCCGGTCAACCGTGAGCCCGTGAAGGTGCTCGCCCAGTTCGACGCAGACCGCAACGGTTGGCTCGACGCAGCAGAGCGCACGGAGGCGCGGGCATGGCTGGCCCAGAACCGGCCGCGCGGGCGCGGCATGCGCGGGGCCCCGCCCGGTGGTGCAGGCGAGCCACCGCGGGGCGGTGCGCCGCAGCCGGGCGGTGCGCCGCCCATGGGTCGCGGCGGCCGCGGCCCGGGCGGACCGGTGGAGCGCGGCTCCGAGGGACCCGAGGTCGCGCCCGAGTCGGTGCCGGTCCACCCCGACCGCGACCTCTACGACCCTTCGGTGGTGAAGACCTACTTCTTCGTGTTCGAGTCCGCGGACTGGGAGCAGGAGCTCTCCGACTTCCACGACACCGACGTCGAGGTCCCTGCCCGCCTCACCGTCGACGGCACGACGATCGCACGGGTCGGCGTCCGCTTCCGCGGCAACAGCAGCTACCAGGGCATTCCCGCAGGCAGCAAGAAGTCGATCAACCTCTCGGTCGATGCCTTCGACCCCAAGGCGGACCTGCAGGGTCACAGCACCGTCAACCTGCTCAACTGCCACTCCGACCCGTCGTTCCTCCGCGAGGTGGTGCACGGCCACGTGGCCAACCAGTTCTTCCCCGCACCGCGTGCGGCGCTCGCGCACGTCGTGGTCAACGGCAGGAGCTGGGGCGTGTTCGCAGCCTCCGAGCAGGTCAACAAGGACTTCACCGACGCACACTTCGGCACCCGCAAGGGTGCGCGCTGGAAGGTGCCTGCCAACTTCAGTGGCGGCAGCGCACTTGCCTTCCAGGGCGACGAGATCGAGCCCTACCGCAGGCTTTACGAGGCCAAGGGCACGGTGGAGGACGCGCACTGGTGGCGCCTGGTCGAGCTGTGCAGGCAGCTTGCCGAGTCGGACGACGAGCGGCTGGTGCGCGACCTGCCCGAGATCCTCGACATCGACGGTGCGTTGTGGTTCCTCGCACTCGACAACGCACTGCTCGACGGCGACGGCTACTTCAGCCGCGGCAGTGACTACGGCCTCTACCTCGACCCGACGGGCGTGTTCCACCTCGTGCCCCATGACAGCAACGAGATCCTCGGTGCCGGCGAGGGCCCCGGTGGTGGCGGTCCGGGCGGCCCCGGCGGTGGGCGCGGCGGCATGCGCGGTCCCGGTGGGCCGGGCGGTCGCGTGAGCCCCGACCAAGGCGTGCTCACGGGTGCCGACGACCCTCGCAAGCCGCTCGTGCGGCGGCTGCTCGGCATCCCGCAGTGGCGAGCGCGCTACGCGTGGTACATGCGACAGCTCGCGCTCCACGGTCTCGACTGGTCGCGGCTCGCCCCGTTCGTCCAGTCGGTCCACGACCTCGTGGACCCGCTGGTGAAGGCGGACACCCGCAAGCTCTACCCGTACGAGGCATTCGCTCGCTCGGTGCAACCGTTGCAGCAGCTGGTGGAGCGTCGCCAGAAGGCCCTGCTTGCCGATCCCGTGCTGGCAGGCCCGTGGCCGGGCGTCGAGTGCACCTCGGCGACGGAGAGCCGCGACGGCGACCGCCACCGGCTGAAGGTGACGGCCACAACTCCCGCGCCCCGGGCGAGCGCCACCCTCTTCGTGCAGGTGAAGCAGCCCGGTCCGTGGGAGCCGGTGGCGATGGTGCGCGGGGCGGACGGGACCTTCGAGGCCGTGACCGCGGCATGCGAGGCAGGGGAGAGGATCCGCTACTACGTCTCCCTCGCCGTGGAGGGCGCAGGCATCGCGATCGACCCGCCCGCAGGTCCTGCCAAGGCGCACGAACATCGCTTCGGCGGGGCGAAGCGCTGAGGCCCGAGCGCTGCCAGATCAGAACAGGTAGCGCACGGCAACGAAGCCGCCGACCAGCAGGAGCGTCCCCGCGATCGTGACCAGCTCGAACCGCTTCTCGATGAACTCGCGGATCGGCGGGCCGAACCTGCGGATCAGCTCCGCCACCAGGAAGAAGCGGGCCGAACGTCCGATCACCGAGGCCACCACGAACATGGTGAAGTCGAGGTCGAAGACGCCTGCAGAGATCGTGATGAGCTTGTAGGGGATCGGCGTGAAGGCGGCGACGAACACGATCCAGAAGTCCCACTCCGCGTAGGTCTGGCGCATGCCCTCGAACATCTCGGGGGTGAACAGGAAGCGATAGCAGATGTCGTCCACCGCGCCCCAGAAGAACGCGCCGATGCCGTAGCCGGCGATGCCGCCGAGCACCGAGGCCACCGAGCACCACAGGGCGAAGAGGTGCGACTTGGCCCGGTTGCCGACGCAGAGGGCGACGAGCAGCACGTCCGGCGGGATGGGGAAGAAGCTGCTCTCCGCGAAGCTGATGAGGAACAGTGCGGGCAGCGCCCAGCGCGTGTCGGCCCAGTGCAGCACCCAGTCGTAGACCCTGCGTACGAGGCCGGGCGGCCTTGCTTGCGTTGGCTGGTTCTCGGTCACGATGCGTTGGCTCCGGCGAGGGAGGATACCTCCTCGACGAGATGGTGCACCTCGATGAGGATCGGTCCCTCCTCGCCACGGGAGTTGAGCCGCGGGGACCAGACGATTGTCCAGGGTCCGGGACGGCTGCGCAGTTCCTCGAACCTCGCATGGGCGCGCACGATCCGCGCCGGCAGCACGGTGCTTCCGTCGCTCACCCGGGTCCGCAGGTCGAGGCCGCGCGTCTCGGTGGTGAGCTGTCCCACCAGCTTCACGTTGGGGGTGCAGAACCGGGGACGGGGGTTGCCACTGCCGAAGGGCCCCAGCAGGTCCAGCCGCCGCAGGGTCTCGGGGTCGAGCTCGGCGAACCGCGCATGGCCGTCAGCCTCCACGTCCCCGGTGCCGTGGGGCATCGAGCGGCAGACCTCGTGGAACCGGGCGCGGAAGGCCTCGAAATGTTCGGCGCGCACCTCGAGCCCTGCTGCCGCCGCATGGCCGCCGTGGGAGTTGAGGTGCATCGAGCACGCCTTGAGTGCCTCGCGCAGGTGCAGCCCGTTGTTGCAGCGACCGGAGCCGCGCCCGATGCCGCCCTTGAAGGCCACGAGGATGGCAGGCTTGCCGGTCTGCTCGGCCACGCGCGCGGCGACGATCCCGATCACGCCCGCGTGCCAGTCCTCGCTGCCGAGCACGATGGCGGGGTCGGCGCAGTCCCGGCTCAGTTGCAGGACCTGCTCCTGGAGCGTGCGCTCCACGCGGCGGCGGTCCTCGTTGCGCCGCTCGAGCACCTTTGCAGCGGCCTGGGCCTCGACGTACCCGGGTGCCAGCAGCAGTTCGACGGACTCCCTGGCATTCCCCATCCGCCCTGCTGCATTGAGCAGCGGTGCCATGCGGAAGGCGATGTCCTCCACGCCGGGGTTGCGGTTGGCGATGCCGGCACAGTCGAGCAATGCGCGGATGCCGGGGTTGCGACTCTGCGCCAGCATCCTCAGCCCGTGCCACACCATCACGCGGTTCTCGCCGTCCAGCGGAGCCACGTCGGCGACGGTCCCCAGCGCGACCCAGCCCATGGCGTCCGCGAGGAACTCGGCGAACTCGGGACTGCGCCGGAAGTCACCGGTCATCGACTCGGCAACCGCGGCAGCGAGTCGGAACGCCACGCCCACTCCAGCCAGGTTGACGTCCGGGTAGCCGGCATCGGGCAGGCGCGGGTTGAGCAGGGCATACGGCTCGGCCACGTTGTCGGAGGTCCCGTGGTGGTCGGTGACGACGACGTCGGTGCCAGCCTCCTGGATGCGCCGGATCCACTCGACGGCATTGGTGCCGTTGTCCACCGAGATGACCAGCTTGGCGCCGCTCTCGCGCACCGCCTGGAGGCTCGCCGCGCTGAACGAGTACCCGTCGCTGCGGGCCGGGATGAAGGCACGCACGTCCGCATGCAGCAGGCGGAAGAAGCGGTGCAGCAGCACGGTCCCGCTGATGCCGTCGACGTCGTAGTCGCCATGCACGACGATCGTCTCGCGGTTCCGCAGGGCGAGGCGGATCCGGTCCACGGCCTTGCGCATCTGGGTGAACCGGAAGGGGTCGGCCAGCGTGCGCAGGTCGGGGCGCAGGTGGGCGCGCACCCGGGTCGGGTCGTCGAGTCCGCGGGCCAGCAGCGTCCGGGCCACGAGATCGGGCATTCCGAGCGTCCGGGCGAGGGCGCGCTCCCGCGGATCGTCGTTGGGGACCTTCAGAGCAGCGCGCACCATGGATCGGCGGGTATGGTAGCTGGGGAAAGAACGATGCCCAGATCCGAATCCGACCCCCGCGCGGCGCTCCGCATGCTCCCTTCGGTGGAGAAGCTCACGCGCGACGACCGGCTCGCCGGTCTGCCCCGCGGGCTCGTGTTGCGCGAGTCGCGCCGCCTGCTCGACGAGCTGCGGGCCGCCCTCACGGCGGGGGGCGAGGGGGCCGCGACGGCCGCCGCGAGCCCGGGCCTCGCCGACCCCGCGGCGGAGGTGCACAGGCGCAGCCTCGAGGCAATGCGCCCGAGGCATCGCAGGGTGTTCAACGCAACGGGCATCGTGCTGCACACCGGCATCGGCAGGGCACCGCTCGCCCCCGCGGCCGTCGATGCGATCGTCGCTGCCGCAGGGAGTGCCGTCGTGGAGGTGGACCCGCTGACGGGCCTGCGCGACCAGCGCGAGCTCGGCGTCGGTGCATTGCTCCGCGACCTGACGGGCGCCGAGGCGGCGCTGGTGGTCAACAACAACGCGGCTGCGACCATGCTCATGCTGGCGGCGCTCACCGCGGGCCGCGAGGTGGTCGTGTCGCGCGGCGAGCTCGTGGAGATCGGCGGCGGGTTCCGCATGCCCGACGTGATGGCCCGTGCCGGCTGCCGCATGGTGGAGGTCGGGACCACGAACCGCACCTGGCTGCGCGACTTCGAGCAGGCGATCACGCCCGAGACCTGCGCGCTGCTCAAGGTGCACCCGAGCAACTACCGGCTGCAGGGCTTCCACGGCACACCTTCGCTCGCAGAACTCGTCGGCCTCGGGCGCGCGCGCGGCGTCATGGTGATGGAGGACCTCGGCTCTGGACTGCTGTGGCAGCCCGACCTGCCGGGGCTCGCCGACGAACCCAAGGTCGCTGCCTCGCTCGCGGCGCAGCCCGACATCCTGTGCTTCTCGGGCGACAAGCTGCTCGGCGGTCCGCAGTGCGGCATCCTGCTGGGCAGCAAGGCGGTCATCGCGCGTGTGCGCAGCCACCCGCTCTACCGGGCGATGCGTTGCGACAAGCTGACGCTCGCGGCCCTGGAGGCCACGCTGCGCATCTACCGGGACGGCGACCCGCTGCAGGAGGTCCCCACGCTCCGCATGCTGTCGGCACTCGAGAGCGAGCTGAAGGTGCGCAGCCAGCAGCTTGCAGACCTGTTGCCCGGCGCGTGCATCGTCGCGAGCGAGTCGTTTGCAGGCTCGGGTGCCAACCCTGCCCGCCCGCTGCCGAGTTTCGCCACGGCACTGCGCGGTGGCGACGACCTGTGCGACCGACTCCGTGCCGTGGACGGTGTCCCCGTGTTCGCACGTGTGGCAGAGGGTCGCGTGCTGTTCGACGCGAGGACCCTGCTGCTCGAGGACCTCGGTGCCGTGGCCGACGCCATCCGTCGCGCAGGCGGCTGATCCTGCCGGAGCCGCGCCAGCCTCCCGCCACGAATCATCCCGTGCCGATCCTGCCACCCACCGACGAGTCGATTGCCACGGCTGCTGCAGCGCTGCGTGCCGGCCAACTGGTGGGGATGCCGACCGAGACGGTGTACGGCCTCGCAGCACTTGCGAACGACCCGGCTGCAGTGGCCCGCACGTTTGCAGCCAAGCGACGTCCGAGCAACAACCCGCTGATCGTGCACATCGCCTCTGCGGCGGACCTGCCGCTCGTGGCCCGTTCCGTGCCACCGGCAGCCCTCACCCTCGCCACTGCATTCTGGCCCGGCCCGCTGACGCTCGTGCTGCCGCGGCAGCCACACGTGCTCGATGCCGTGACGGCGGGCCTCGACACCGTTGCCGTGCGCGTGCCGGCACACGACGTCGCACTGGCGCTGCTGCGTGCCGTCGGTGCGCCGCTCTCCGCGCCCAGCGCGAACACGTTCATGCGGCTGTCGCCGACGACGGCAGCAGACATCGAGCCGGAGCTGCAACGGCAGCTGGCCTGCACGCTCGACGGGGGCCCGTGTCGCGTCGGTGTCGAGTCCACCGTGGTCGACTGCAGTGGTCCCGTGCGCGTGCTGCGACCGGGTGGAGTGCCGCGGGAGTCGATCGCTCGCGCGCTCGGCCACGAGGTGCCGATCGCAGCAGCAACGCCGACGGGTGCGCGCCCGGCGCCGGGCATGTACGCGCGGCACTACGCGCCACGGACCCCGCTCCGGCTCGCCGACGCGCTGCGGCCCGAGGAACCCGGCCTGTGCTTCGGCAGCCCGCTCAACCCGAGCCAGGTGTCGATGCCCGCCGACCCGGAGTCGTACGCAGCATCCCTCTACCGCGTGCTCCATGCGCTGGACGGGCTGGGCGCAGCGGAACTCGTCGTGCAGCGGCCCCCTGAGGGCCCTGCGTGGGAGGCGGTTGCCGACCGCCTGCGCAAGGCCGCGAGCCCCGGCTGAACCGCGGTCCGTGTCTCGTGCGCCCGTCCCGCCGACGGCCTCGCCCTCACGTTCGGCACCGGCCCGTCCTATGCTTGGCCTCCCATGTCCAGCAACCCTGACCTCCGACTGACCCGCTACGCCTCGGGCGCGGGTTGAGCCGCCAAGTTGCCGCCGGGGAGCCTCGGGCAGGTTCTCCAGAAACTCGGTCCGCTCCGCCACCCCGACCTGCTTGCAGGCACGGAGGGGTTCGAGGACGCAGGCGTGTTCCGCATCGACGCGGAGCGCGCACTGGTGCAGACCGTCGACTTCTTCCCGCCCATCGTCGACGACCCGCGCTGGTTCGGTCGCATTGCTGCCGCCAACTCGCTGAGCGACGTCTACGCGATGGGCGGCAAGCCGCTCACCGCAATGAACCTGGTTGGGTGGCCACGTGACCTCGACATCGAGATCCTGGGCGAGATCCTCGCCGGCGGGCTGGAGAAGATCCGCGAGGCGGGTGCCGTCCTGTGTGGCGGCCACTCGGTCACCGACCACGAGATCAAGTACGGGCTCTCGGTGACCGGCATCGTCCACCCGCAGCGTTTCTGGGCGAACTCGGGGGCGCGGGCCGGCGACGTCGCGATCCTGACCAAGTCGTTGGGGATGGGGCCGGTGGCCACGGCCATCAAGCGCGAGGTGGCGCCGCATGGCATGGTCGATGCCGCCATGCAGCAGATGGCGACGCTCAACAAGGCCGCCTGCGAGGCACTTGCCGATGCGGCAGTGCACGGCGCCACGGATGTCACCGGGTTCGGGCTCATGGGTCACGGCACCGAGATGGCGCAGGGCGCCGGGCTGCTGCTCGAGGTCGAGGCCGCGCGACTGCCGGTGTTCCCCGGCGCACTCGAACTCGTGCGCCAGGGCGTGATGTCCGGCGGCTGCAACCGCGGCCGCGCCCACCTCGGCGACCGCGTGGCCGTCTCGGGCTCGGTGGACGCCGACCTCGCGAGTCTCTGCTTCGATGCCGAGACCAGCGGTGGCCTGCTGGTTGCAGTTGCCGAGGCAGATGCGGCGCCAGCGGTGCGAAGGCTCCGCGACGCCGGCGTTGCCTGCGCCGAGGTGGTGGGCAGGTTCCTGCCGCGCAAGGCCGGCGGCCCGTTCCTAGCCCTCAGCTGACCCAGCGGCGTCCTCAGCTGCGCAGCGTCGTCGCCAGCCGGCTTCCTGCAACCGAGCCGCTCCGCCATGCATCCTCGACCCTTGCCCCGAGGCATGCATCACCCGCGACGACCAGCCTGCCGTCAGCGGAACCGATCCAGGGCTCGCCCAAGGGCTGCTCGACGAGTGCGAAGCGCCAGCCATGGCGCACGGAGACCATGGGTGCAGTGCGCGTCCCCGTGAGCGACGCGAAGGCCTCCAGCAGTGCCGCATCGGCGCCTTGGTCCTCGAAGTGGGTGCCGGACCAGGCGTGGGTGGCGTGCAGGACCCAACGCTCGCCGGGGGCGCGGCCGGGCTTCGACCCCTCGCGTGCGACCCACGAGAGCACGGGATGGTGCTGGATGCGCGCGGCGTCCCACGGGACGTCGAGGGGCCGGTCGAAGCCAAGCATCAGTGCGACGCAAGGCAGTGCCTGCACCTGGCGCAGTCGCTCGCACAGGGCGGTTTCCGGTTCCAGCAGTTGGGCGGCCTGGGGTGCCGGTGCCGTCACGACCACGGCATCGAAGCTCGTCTCCCACGCATCGACAGCCTTGGTTGCAGCCGACGGCAGCAACCGGAAGCCAGTGCCCTCGCGCACGACCCGCTCGACGCGGCACTCGCAGCGCACGGTGCCGTGCGGCAGGCGTGCGGCGAGGTCGCGCGCCGGGGCGTTCATCGCCGGCTTGCCTACCCAGTGCTGTCGCGTGGGTGCCGCCACGACCGCGGTGCCTTGCACCTCCACGAAGCGGCCGCACCACTCGTCCACCACGCCGCCGCGCTGCCAGTCCGCAACCTGGCGGGCAAAGCCCGGGTCGCGGACGGTGAAGTACTGTGCGCCGTGGTCCCAGCCCGTGGTCGCGTCGGTCGGGGACCGTTTCCGGCTCATGCGGCCGCCCGGGTTGCGGCCCTTGTCGACGACGCTCACCCTGAAGCCAGCACGGTGCAGCTCGTTGGCTGCAGCGAGTCCCGCGATTCCGGCTCCGACCACTGCCACTCGTGGCGCGTGGGGGCCGCGGGAGGCGGTCACGGCTGCGGCCGATCTGCGTCGGGTTCTTCGAAGGCGGGCGGAACGGCAGGGCGCTCTGCATCGCGCTGCACGCGCTCCCGGTTGAGTTCGCCGAGCAGCTCCTGGATGCGGATGGCCCCGGCAATCGACTGGTCGAAGTGGAACTCCAGCCGGGGCACGGTGCGCGTGTGCAGCGTGCTGCCGAGGGCGCGCTGGACGAAGGCGCGTGCGCGGGACAGGGCACCCTCGGTCCGGGCTCGTACCTTGTCGTCGCCGAAGATCGACCACCATGCCTTGCAGATCGTGAACTCACGGTCGAGTTCGACCCGGGTGATGGTCACCATCCCGAGCTTGGGGTCGGCCAGCTCGCGCTGGATGATCTCGGCGAGGGTGGCCTTGATCTGCTCCTGCAGCCTGGCGATGCGTCGGTCCTTCATGAGTTCCTCGGGGAGATGATCTCCAGCTGCTCGTCGACGAGGGATGCCTCGCGCAGGTCCCTCAGTTCGTTGAGGAGGTGGTCCATCACGGAGTTCACGTGGGCCACCTCGTTGCTGGCAACCACCGCACCGAGGGTCGCCACCTGTGGGTCGTCGAGGTCCTCGATCTCCGCGATGGACACGTTGAACGAGCGCCGCAACCGGTCCTTCAGCCCCTTCACCACGCTGCGCTTGTCCTTGAGGGACTCCGCGTACGGGATCTCGATGGTGAACTGGAGGACGCCGAGGTGGAGCATGGTGCAGTCGGGGCCGCGGCGGCCCCGGGCCCAGCGGGGATGGGTGGCAACGGGTTCAACAGGTCACAGGGTGCGGCGCACCAAGTCGACCTGCGAGAACTCGAGGATGTCGCCAACCTTGAGGTCCTGGTAGTCGACGAGTGTCATGCCGCACTCGAAACCTGCACGCACTTCCTTGGCATCGTCCTTCTCGCGCCGCAGGCTCCCCACCTTGCCGGTGTGGACGACCTTGCCGTCGCGGGTGAGGCGGACCTTGGCGTTGCGCTTGACGGTGCCGTCGGTGACGTAGCAACCGGCGATGAGGCCGAACTTGCTGGAGCGGAACAGGGCGCGCACCTCGGCGTGACCGAGGATGCTCTCGACCTCTTCCGGCTTGAGCAGGCCTTCCATCGCGTTGCGCAGCTGGTCGAGCAACTCGTAGATCACGTCGTAGTAGCGGATCTCGACACCCGCGCGGTCCGCGGCCTGGCGTGCCGAGGAGTCTGCGACGGTGTTGAAGCCGACGATCACGGCGCCCGAGGCCTCTGCCAGCGACACGTCCGTCTCGTTGATCCCGCCCAGAGCCGAGTGCACCAGGTTGACCTTGACCTCGGCGGTCTTGAGGTCGTCGATGCACTTGCGGAGCGGCTCGAGGCTGCCCATCACGTCGCACTTGAGGATGATGCGGATCTCCTGGACGTCCTTCTCGGCCAGCTTGGCCGAGAGGGTCTCCAGGGTGATGGCACTGCGCTCGGCGAGGCTCAGCTCGCGCATGCGGCGCTGGCGCTCCTCGACCACCTCGCGTGCCTTCTTCGCGTCCTCGACCGCGAACAGCTTGTCGCCCGGCATCGGCAGGCGGTCGAGACCCAGCAACGTGATGGGGGTGGAGGGCGGTGCCTCGGTGACCTGGCGGCCGTGGTCGTCGATCATGCCGCGCACGCGCGAGAAGCTCTCGCCGCACACGACCTGGTCCTTCACCCGCAGCGTGCCGTCGGTGATCAGCACGGTGGCCGCGACGCCCTGGTCGGGAGTCTGCTTGGACTCGACGACGATGCCCTTGCCCGGCGCGTCGGGGCGCGCCTTGAGGTCGAGGATCTCTGCGTCGAGGCAGATGCGGTCGACGAGGTCGTCGAGACCCTTGCGGGTCACCGAGGAGACCTCGATCACACCCGTCGTGCCACCCCACTCCTCGGGCTGCAGGCCCTTCACCATGAGCTGCTGCTTGACCTGCATCGTGTTCGCGCGCGGCAGGTCGCACTTGGTGATGGCGACGATGACGGGCACGCTGGCTGCCTTGGCGTGGTTGATCGCCTCTTCGGTCTGGGGCATGACGCCGTCGTCACCGGCAACCACCAGCACCACGAGGTCCGTGACCTGGGCGCCGCGGGCGCGCATGGCGGTGAACGCCGCGTGGCCGGGGGTGTCGAGGATGACGAAGCTCTGGCCCTTCTGGTTGGTGACCTTGTAGGCACCGATGTGCTGCGTGATGCCGCCAGCTTCCTTCTTGGCGATGTCACTGTTGCGCAGTGCGTCCATCAGCGACGTCTTGCCGTGGTCGACGTGGCCCATGAAGGTCACGATCGGCGGACGGTGGATCTCCGTCTCGCTCTGCGCGTCCTCGACGAGCTGGGCGATCATCTCGTCCTCGGCCTCCTTGTGGTCGACGATGCTGATCTGGCGGCCCAGTTCGAGCGCGACCAGTTCGACCTCGTCGTTGGAGAGGAACGAGTTGATGTTCTTGCCGGCGACGCCGAGCTTGAACGTCAGGGTGCCGATCAACTCGGTCACCTTCACGCCCAGCGCCTCGCTGAGTGCCTTGATGGAGACCGGCGACTCGACCTCGATGACCTTGTTCGGGTCGACGGTGGAGGGCAGGTTGGTGCGGGCGCGGCGCTGGCCGGGCCTGCCCGTGGAATCGCGCGCGGGGCCACGCATGCCGCCGGGGCCGCGGCGCTGGACCGGTGCCTGTGCGGTGCGGCTCGCCGTGCGCTGCGTTGTCTTCTGCAGGGCGGCGCGGCGCAGTGCGCTGTCGTTGGCAGGGGCCGAGCGACGCGTGGCGTCGCGGATGGTCTCCTGCGGCAGCTCGATGCGACCGACCACCTGGGCCTTGGCCTTGGGGATCAGCAGCTTCTTGACGTCCGATGCCGGTGCGACCGGCGCAGGCGTGACCGGCACCACGGGGGCGGGCACGTCCACCACCGCCGTGATCTCGGCTGCAGTCTCCACCGGCTGCGGTGCAGGTACTGGCTCCGGCTCGGGTGGTGCCACCTCGATGACAGGGGGAGCCGCGGCTGCAGGTGCCTCGACGAGGACGGGTTCCGGGGCCGGCTCTGGCTCGGCTGGGGGAGCGGGCTCCGGTTCGGTCGCCTCGACAACCTCCTCGAGTTGCTTCTTGGCCGGCAGCTTGCGCAGCGGCGCCTTCGGCAGTTGCTTCTTGGCCGGCTCCTTGAGCTCGGGCTCCATCTCGACGGCAGTGGCCTGCGGCTCAACTGGCAGGGGCGCAGGTTCCTCGGCAGCGGGCGCTCCCAGCTTCTTCTTCTTGGGCAGTCCGGGCACCGCGGCAGGCTCCTCCGCCGCGGGCTTCCCCTGCAGGCCGCTGGCCTGCAGGCGCGCCATGACCATCATCTCCTGAGCCTCGTCGAGAGAGCTCTGGCTGGTCTTGACGTCCTCGAAGCCGAGCTTCTGCAAGAGCTCGACCAGCTCGGGACCCTTCATCCCGAGGTCCTTTGCCAACTGAAAGACGCGGCGCTTCTTCAATCGCTGTTCCCCTGCGCTTCAGGCGCAGAAGCCTCCGTGGGTGCCGGCTGCGCAGCGTGGTCCGGTGCGTCGGTTCCGGTGGTTTCCGATGCAGTCCCGCCGCCTTCGGCGTCGGTGCCTGCCTTGTCCTCTGCCTCGACCGTGCGCTCGAGCTCGGCGCGGGTCATGATGTCGATGTCCCAGCCCGTGAGCTTGCTCGCGAGGCGGACGTTCTGGCCCTTGCGGCCGATCGCGAGCGACTGCTGGTCCTCGGCGACCAGCACCAGCGCCTTGCGCGCCTGCGGGTCCAGTTCGATGTGGGCGATCTCCGCGGGCTTCAGGGCGTTCTGGATCAGCGTCTGGGAGTCGTCGTTCCAGCGGATGATGTCGATGCGCTCGCCGTTGAGCTCGTCGATGATCGACTTGATGCGGTTGCCGCGGACGCCGACGCAGGCGCCGACGCAGTCCACCTTGGTGTCCGCCGAGTCGACGGCCAGCTTGGTGCGGTAGCCGGGCTCGCGCTCGATGCGGCGCACCTGGATGGTGCCGTCGGCGATCTCCGGGACCTCGAGCTCGAACAGGGCGCGGACCAGGTCCTTGTGGGCGCGGCTCAGGATCACCTTCACGCGCGGGCCGACCTTCTTGACCTCGAGGATCATGGCGCGGATGCGCTCGCCCACGTTGTAGGACTCGGTGCGGACCTTCTCGGCGCGGGGGAGGATGCCCTCGATGTTGCGGCCGAGGTTCACGATGACCGTGTCGCCCTCGAAGCGCTGGACCGTGCCGCTCACGATCTCGCCGATCTTCTGCTCGTACTCGCCGTAGACGTTGTCGCGCTCGGCCTCCCGGACGCGCGTGATGATCGCCTGCTTGACCGACTGGGCCAGGATGCGCCCCTGCTGCTCCATGTCGATCTCGTAGTTGCACTCCCAGTTGCCCGAGTCGCGGTCGAGACGGATCTCGAGGTCGTCGATCCCGTACTTCTTGGACAGCGCCGCTGCAACCGCCTGCTCCACGGCCACGATGAGGGCTTCCTTGTCGATCTCCTTGTCGCGCGCGATGGAGTCGATGTAGCGGAGGATTTCGCCTTGGTTGGACATGCCTGGATCGAACTGGGGCCTACGGGGAAACGAACGCAAGCCCGACAGGCGACAAGAAACCCGTTCCCCGAGCTCGCAAGCGCGGGGTTGCTTGGGCCGCTGGCCCATGCACAGGACTGTCGACTGCCCGGCTGGCGACCGGAACGTCGTGCACCCTGGGCAAACGAAAAGGAGCGGACTTGCCGCTCCTTCCGGTTGCTTCGGGTTGCGGGCGAACATGGTAGCCCTGGCGGGGTGGGGATCAAGTTGCGTTCCGGCCCGCTTCCGCCGCCGCGGACCTGTGCGCTGGTCCCGCCCCTGCGCCGGGCTAGGATCCCCCCTGTGACCCCGACCGCACCCGCACCGCTCCGCCTGCGACCGTTTGCCGCGGCCGACGCCGTGGCCGTGGTGCCCTGGCTCCGGGCCCCGGGCCTTGCGCTGCCGCCCGGGCCGGCGGCCCAGACCTGGGGACAGCGCTTGGTGGCGGATGCCCGGGTGGCGGCCTGGGTGGTGGAACTGGGGGAGGAGCCGTGCGCCTTCCTGCGGCTGGACCTTGGTCCCGACCGGGTGGCCGAGGTGACCATTGCGGTGGCCCCGAACCGGCGCCGCAAGGGCATCGGGGCACGGGCCCTCGCCCAGTTGGTGCGCGAGGCGCGCAGCCTGGGCGTGCTCCGGCTCCAGGCCCTGGTTGACCCAGGCCACCCAGAAGCGATGGAATTCTTTGCGGAGCAAGGGTTTGAGGCAAATGAGCCGCCGGTGTGTGGCCGGATCCGCTTCCAACTCCTCCTGCACGCCTCCGACGGCAACGTCCCCCTCGACATCGTGCCTTGATGGAACCCCGCCCCGCGTCCTCTGCCGCCCTCCCTGCCAGCGGGGTACCGGGTGTGGTCCGCATGCGCCCCGAACCCGCCCGCCTTGCCCGGCGCGGCCAACCTTGGTTCTTCGCCGACGACCTGCAGGACCCGGTCCCGCCCGAGACCCTGGTGCGCGTCCGCGACCACGAGGGCCGTGACCTCGGCCTCGGTCTGACCTCGACCCGCAGCAAGCTCGCGTTGCGGCTCTGCGGGCCGTGGGAAGGAGACGGGGTCCCCGACCGGGAGGCCTTCTTCGCCCGGCGCCTCGGCGCGGCACTCGAGCGCCGCAGCCACCTGCTGGGGCCGGAGGACGGCGCCCGCCTCGTGCACGGCGAGGCCGATGCCCTGCCCGGACTGGTGGTGGACCGTTACGCGAGCGTGCTGGTGCTGCAGGTCACCGCCGCATTCGTGGAGGCGAGCCTCGACGCCGTCGTCCCCTTCCTGGTGGCGCGCCTGCAACCCAAGGCCGTGGTCGCCCGCAACGACGTGGGCACCCGCCGGTTCGAGGGCCTGCCGCAGGAGGTGCGGCTGTTGCACGGAACCCAGGTGGAGACCGTGGACATGGTGGAGCACGGCATCCGCCACGCGATCCGGCCGTGGACCGGGCACAAGACCGGCTTCTACCTCGACCAGCGCCCCGCGCGCGCGGCCGTGCGCGCGCTCGCACAGGGGCGCACCGTGCTCGACCTGTTCTCCTACCAAGGCGGGTTCTCGCTGGCGGCACTCGCCGGCGGGGCGCGCTCTGCGACCGCCTGCGACCAGTCGGAGGAGGCACTCGCGTGTGCTGCTGCTGCCGCCCAGCGCAACGGGCTGCAGGGGCTCGAGACCGTGGCTGCCAACGTGTTCGACCACGTGCGCGCGCTGCGCGAGGCGAACCGCCAGTACGGGCTCGTGGTGCTGGACCCGCCCGCGTTCGCCAAGAGCCGCCGCGAACTCGCCGGCGGGCTGCGCGGCTACCGCGACCTCAACCGCCACGCCCTGCGCCTGCTGGAGCCCCGCGGCCTGCTGGTGACGTGCACCTGCAGCCACCACGTCGACCTGCCCTCGTTCGAGAACGTGCTGCGGCAGGCGGCGGCAGGGCTGCCGTTCCGGGTGCTGCTGCGGCAGCGCCTCGGTGCCGGCGAGGACCACCCGGTCTGGATCTCCCACCCCGAGTCCGAGTACCTCAAGGTGCTCGTGCTGGAGCGCGCGGACTGACCATGGGAACCGGGCACGAACCAGGCGGAGAGGTGCGGCTGCACGTGCGCGTGAACGGCGAGGTGCGCGAGTTCACGGGGCCGCTGACCGTGGCAGGGCTCCTGCAGCAGCTCGGGCTGGCGGACCGGCCCGTCGCCGTCGAGTGCAACAAGGTGCTCGTGCGCAAGGCCGAGCACGCGACCACCGAGCTCGCGGACGGCGACCAGCTCGAGGTGGTCACCTTCTTCGGCGGCGGCTGAAGCGCGCCCTTGTGCGGCAACGGCGCGGGGCCCACGATCGGCACCGTGAACCCGCTGCACGACGAACCGCTGGTGATCGGCCGGCACACCTTCACCTCGCGCCTGTTCCTCGGCACGGGCAAGTACCCGGACATGGAGACGATGGTGCGAGCGCTCGAGGTGTCGGGCACGCAATGCGTCACGGTGGCGGTGCGTCGCATGGGCGTGGGCGCGCCGCAGGGCAAGACGCTGCTCGACTACCTGCCGCGCGACAAGTACGTGCTCCTGCCCAACACGGCCGGCTGTTTCGATGCCGACCACGCAGTGCGCACGGCGATGCTGGGCCGCGAGCTCGGCATCGGCGACCTGGTGAAGCTGGAGGTGCTGGGCGACACCGAGACCCTGCTCCCGGACCCGGTGGGCACGCTCGAGGCGGCGCGCACCCTCGTGAAGGATGGCTTCACCGTGCTGTGCTACACGAGCGACGACCCGATCCTGGCGCGTCGGCTCGAGGACCTCGGCGTTGCCGCAGTGATGCCCGCCGGCGCTCCCATCGGCAGCGGCCAGGGCATCCTCAACCCCAACAACATCCGCATCATCCTCGAGCGCGCGAAGGTGCCGGTCATCGTCGACGCAGGCGTGGGCACCGCCAGCGACGTGACCGTGGCCTTCGAGCTGGGCGCCGTGGGCGTGCTGCTCAACACGGGCGTGGCGCTCGCCAAGGACCCGGTGCGCATGGCTCGCGCCATGAAGGCGGCAGCCGAGGCAGGGCGCGACGCGTACCTGTCGGGCAGGATCCCGCGCAAGCTGTACGCATCCGCCAGCTCGCCCACGAGCGGCATCATCGCCGGCGAATGAACGGCGCCGCGCAGGACCCGGGCCAGGGCCGTGGGGCAGGTCCGCTCCTTGCCGCCGCCGGCTGTGCGTTCCTGCTCCTCGTCATGGTGCCTGCAATCGGTTACGCGGTCGCACGGGACGCCGGGTGGTTGCCCGCGCGGCCCACGAACGCGGACGAACTCGCCCTGGGCCGCGAGGGCGGGCTCGTCCTCTTCTCGCTCGCAGCCGTCGCCATCTGGGCGTTCAGCAGGCTGAACCCGCTGCCACTGCCGTGGCGGCCCGCGGCCGTGCGGTCCGTGCTCGCCACCTACGTCCCGCTTGCCGTGTGCTGGTGGCTGTTGCTGGTGGGCTACCTGCGTGCCGCGCAGGCCCTGGGGCTCCCCGTGGTGCCGCAGGACACCCTGCAGTACTTCGCGGGCGCGGACCCTGCGCGTCCCGGTTTCTGGCTCGCGTGCACTGCCACCATGCTGTTCGCGCCGCTGGCGGAGGAGATCGTGTTCCGCGGTTACCTGCAGGGTGCGTTGCGCGCCTCGATCGGCCCGCGTGCCGCCGTGGTCGCTCAGGGCCTGCTGTTCGGTCTCGTGCACGGGTTCGCCTACGCGCTGCCGATCGCGCTGCTCGGCGTGTTCTTCGGCTGGCTGCGCGAGCGCCACGGCTCGCTCCTCGCACCCTTGGTCGCGCACGCGGTGCACAATGCGAGCGTGGCACTGTCCACCCTGCTGTTCCCCGGCTCCCTCCAATGGCTCTATACCTGAACCCCGAAGACCGTCCGTTCCGCGTCCACCCCGACATGGTGGGTCGCTTCCGCATGCGCGGCGAGGCCATGGTGGCCGACAATGCGACGGTCGTGGGCGACGTCCGGCTCGGGCGCGACGTCGGGATATGGTTCGGGGTCACGATCCGCGGCGATGACGCGTGGATCGAGATCGGGGACGAGACCAACGTCCAGGACAACACCTGCATCCACGTGGACACCGAGGCCCCGCTGCGCATCGGGCGCGGCGTGACCATCGGCCACGGTGTGATCCTCCACGGCGTCGAGGTGGGCGACCACGCGCTGCTCGGGATGGGCTGCATCGTCCTCGGTGGGGCAAGGATCGGCGAGTACTCGGTGATCGGTGCCGGCGCACTGGTGCGCGAGAACCAGGTCATCCCGCCGCGCTCGGTGGTGCTCGGGGTTCCCGGCAAGGTCGTGCGCCAGGTCACCGAGGAAGAGATGTCCAGCCAGCGCTGGCGCGCACGCCACTACGTGCAGCGGGCGCGGACCTACCTGCCGGCCTGACCTCCTGCTTGCGGTCGGCCGCAGGAACTGGAGCAGGAAGTCCCGTGTTGGGACTGCGGTCGCCCCGGTGGCATGGGCCGATCGGCGGCATGGAACCCTGCCCCGTTCCTGCTAAGTTGCGGGTGGTTAGGTTTCGGCAGCACCACCAACCCTCCGCTGCCCAAAGGGAGTCTCACATGCGCAGTCCGGTCACCACCCTCGTCCTCGCGTCCGCCGTGTTCACTGCGTGCGCACGCCACGACGGATCGTCCCCCGCAGTCGTCGTCAACAACCCGCCGCGCTTCGAGACGCGCGTCGAGATCGCCACGGGTACCGAGCAGCACTCGGACTACGCGATGGCGGACCTCAATGCCGACGGCATCCTCGACATGGCGCTGATCGGCTTCGACGCGCAGATGCGCGTGCTGATCGGCAACGGCACCGGCGGGTTCACGCCGGCACAGCAGTTCCCACTCGGTGTCGGCAGCAACCCGATCTGGATCACTGCTGGTGACCTCGACAACGACGGCGACCGCGACCTCGCCATCGCCCGTGCAGGCATCGGCTACGGTGACGTGGTCGTGCTTCGCAACAGCGGCCTCGCGACCTTCGTGCAGGGGCCCTTGCTCCCCGTCGGCAACGAGCCGCTTGCCGTGGTGCTCGGCGATGCCAACGACGATGGACGCCTCGACCTCGTGGTGTCCCGCCCGGTGTCGCCCCAGATCGTGACCTGGCTCAGCGACGGCCTCGGCGGCTTTGCGGCCGGCCCCGGCATCGCCACCCTCGGCGGCGCAGTGCCGTACCAGCTGGCGGTGGGGGACGTGACCCGCGACGGCATCGCCGACCTCGTCGCGTGTGACGCAGCTGGGGACCGCGTGCTGCTCTACCGCGGCGCGGGCAACCAACAGTCTTTCCTGCCGACCCCGACCGTGTTCGCGGTCCCGGGCTCGCCGCGTGCGGCGTCCATCGGCGACCTCAGCGGCGACGGGTTCGCCGACTTGGTGGTGAGCGCGTACACCGCGAATCGCTTCGTCGTGATCACGAACCCCCAGGGCGACGGCTCGCAGCGGCTGGAAAAGGTGCTTGCCGGACCGCCCTCGCTCTGCACCGTCGGTGACGTCACCAACGATGGCGTGGTCGACCTCGTCGCGTGCCTCGCCACGCGCGCGTCGGTGTCCGTGACCCCGGGCCTCGCCCAGGGCGGGCTGGGCAACGAGTTCCAGCTGGATGCCAGCGGACTGCCCCTGCGTCCCTTCGTGGGTGACGTGGACCGCAACGGCAAGGCAGACGTGATGGCCCTCTCGGGCCTCGGCAACCGGGTCAACCTGTGGCTCGCCGAGGCGGGCACCGGTCGACTGACCGGTGCGCGCAACTACGATGCGCAGGTCCCGTCGGCTGGCTACCTGGTCGGCGCGGACTTCGACCGCGACGGCACCAACGAGGTCGCCGTCTCCGGTGACCAGTCCTCGTTCGTCTCGGTGCTCGGCGGCAACGTGGCCAACGGCCTCGAGGTGCGGCGTCGCATCGACGTGGGTCTCCCGGTCCTCAACCTCGAGGGTGCGGACCTGGACGGCGACGGCGACAAGGACCTGATGGTTGCGGTCTACGGCGGCATCAAGTTGATGCGCAACGATGCCGTGGCCCAGTCCTTCGACTTCACGGTGTTCCCTGCCGGCAGCGCGGTGCTCGCCCCCGGCCAGGGCCCCTTCGGTGTGGAGGCCGGCTCGTTCAACGGCGACGCCTTCGTCGATCTCGTGGTGGCCGACCACCAGAACGGCAACGTGAGCCTGCTGCCCGGGACGGCAACGCCCTTCGAGTTCGGCGCGCCCCTCGTGGTCAACCTCGGCGGCCGCCCCGGCGACGTCGCCGTCGGTGACTTCACCGGCGACGGCACGGTCGACGTGGCCGTGTCGCGTGTGCAGCTCAACGACATCGCCATCCTGCAGAACGACGGTGCAGGCAACCTGGTCGCCGTGCAGTTCCTGCCGGTGCAGCAGGCCCCCAACTACCTGATCGCAAACGACTTCAACCGCGACGGCCGCATGGACCTCGTCGCCTCCAACAGCGACTCGGCCAGCATCACCGTGCTGTTCAGCAGCGGCACCGGGTTCACCGGCGCCAGCTACCCCGCGGGTGCGACGCCCACGGCCCTGCTCGGCCAGGACCTGACCGGTGACGCCATCCCGGACATCCTCGTGGCCTCGCTCGCCGGTGCCGACTTCCGTGTGCTGTCCGGCGACGGGCTCGGTGGTTTCCCCGGGCTGTTCCCGTTCCCGGGCACGCTCGGCGCCACCGACGGTGTGCTGCAGGACATGAACGGCGACGCGTTCCCCGAACTGCTCATCAGCAGCCAGATCACCATGCGCCTGTCGCAGGTGCGCAATCTTGGTTTCTGAGTTGGTGGGTTCCTGAGCTTGGGGGCTCCTGAGCCCCGGCGGTCCTGGTCCGGATCGCGAGGCCCAGCGCAAGGGCCGTAGACAAGGGAGGGTCGGCAGGTGCCGACCCTCCTGCGTTTCGGTGGAGACTCCGTCGGGCGCTGTGTGCGCTGCGTCCCGTTTCGAGACGTTCTGCGCGCGAACGCGCCGCAGCTCGGCCGCATGTCTCACTCCGAGCTAGGTTCGGGTTGTCGGTCCCCCCCGGTTTCCCCCTCGCATGGAGTCCCCCCGCACATGCGCCGCCCGCTCCCTTTCGTCATCGTCTCCTTCGGCCTGCTGGCCGCCTGCGCCCGTCATTCCGGTTCCACCTCGGACCCCGGGGTGACCAACGATCCCACCGCTCTGCCGCTCTACGAGACGCGACTCGAGCTTCCTGCCGGTCCCGTTGCCCTCGACGACCTCGTTGCAGGCGACCTCGACGGCAACGGCTCCGTCGACCTGGCCCAGCTCGCCCGCGACGGTTCCGTGCGCGTGCGCCTGCGGGAGGATGGGTTGTTCGTCGACGGCCAGCGCATCGAGGGCGCGGGCCCCGGGCAGTGGCTCGGCGCCGGTGACCTCGACGGCGACGGGGACCGCGACCTCGTCGTGGCCCGTTCTGCGTCGGCGGCTGGAGCCGTGTCCGTCCTGTGGAACGACGGGACGGCGACCTTCGCCGCCGGTCCGGTGCTCGAGACCGGCGCAGTGCTGCGCGGGCTCGTGGTCGCCGACGCGAACCGCGACGGTCGTGCAGACGTGTTCGTGGCCCAGGCCGCGAGTCCCCAGGTGCGCGGCTGGTTCGGCAGCTCGGCAGGCGACTTCGCCCAGCAGGCAACGGCCACGTTGCCCAGCGGCGTCGTGCCCAGCAAGTTCGCCCTCGGCGACGTCACGCGCGACGGGGTGACTGACCTGGTTGCATGCGATCCTGCCGCCAACCGCGTGCTGCTCCTGCGCGGCCTCTCCGGGGGCAACGCGTTCGCGGCGACACCGGTCGTCTTCGCCGTGGCCTCGGCTCCCGGGGAGGTCGCGCTCGGTGACCTCAGCGGCGACGGGAACCCCGACGTGGTGGTGGGCGCATCGGGCGCGGACCGCTGCGTGGTGATCACGAACCCCGAGTCCTCCGGCAACCAGCGCCTGGAGAGGGTGTTGCCCGCCACGCCCTCGCTCTGCGCGGTTGCCGACGTGAACGGCGACAGCGTCAACGACCTGCTCGCCTGCGTCGGCACCGACCCGCTCCTCGTCATCGTGCCCGGTACCGCGCCGGGCGGGCTCGGCCAGCCCATCCTGCTCGACGCGAGCGCTGCCCCCCGGCGCGCTCTCGTGCAGGACATCGACAGCGACGGCTTCGTGGACGTGGTTGCGCTGCCGCAGGACGGCATGCGCATCGACCTCTGGCTCGCCGACGATGCCGACGCGCGGCTCTGGGGCTCGCGTGCCTACCATGCCCAGCTGCCGGCAGCCGAGTTCGTTGCCGGCGCCGACTTCGACCGCAACGGCACGAACGAGGTTGCAGTTGCTGGTGAGGAATCCAACGAGGTGACGGTCCTCGGCGGCAGTGTTGCCACGGGGCTGTCCGTCGTCGCGCGGATCGACACCGGCCGCCGTGTGCTCAACGTGGAGTGTGCCGACCTGGACGACGACGGCGACGAGGACCTGATGGTCTGCGTGATGGGTGGCGTGAAGCTCGTTCGCAACGACTCGGGTGCGCAGGGTCTCGCCTTCACCGTGCTGCCAGCCGGCAGTGCCGTGCACGCGCCGGGGCAGAGCCCGTTCGGCATCGAGACCGAGGACATCGACGCCGACGGGAACCTGGACATCGTGGTGGCCGACAACCGCGCCGGCATGGTGACGGTGTTGCCTGGCACGGCAGTGGCCTTCGAGTTCGCCCAGCACGTGACCGTGAACCTCCCCGGGCGCCCCGGTGACGTGGAGCTGGGGGACTTCGACGGCGACGGCGACTCGGACGTGGCCGTGGCCCGTTGGCAGTACAACGACATCGCGATCCTGCGCAACGACGGCGCCTTCGCGCTCGTCCCGCAGCAGTACCTGCCGGTCCAGCAGGCACCGCGCTGCCTCGTTTCGTGTGACTTCAACCGCGACGGCAAGGTCGACCTGGTTGCCGCCAACACCGGGTCCGCGAGCGTGAGCGTCCTCTACAGCACCGGCAGCGGGTTCACGGGCGCCGTGTTCCCGGCCGGGGAGACCCCGACGGCCCTCCTCGCCCGGGACATCGACGGCGACCAACTGGCCGACCTGTTGGTCACCTCGCGGGACGGTGGGGACTTCCGGGTGCTCTGCGGCAACGGCATCGGCGGCTTCCCCAGGCTCCACTGGTTCCCGGGCACCCCCGGTGCCGTCGACGCCCTGCTGCAGGACATGAACAGCGACGCCTTCCCCGAGCTGGTCATCTCCGGCGACACCGGTCCCCGCGTGTCGCTGGTGCGCCACTTCGGCCGGTGACACGGCCGGGACGGGTTGGACGCCGTTCAACCCTCATGTCCGTGAATGCCGATCAGTAGGCTTCCGGCATGAGCGGCAGTGCACCTGACCTGATGGGCGTGATCCTCGCGGCAGGGAAGGGCACGCGCATGCGGCCGTTCTCCGAGCGCTGGCCCAAGCCGATCCTGCCAGTGCTCGACAAGCCGTTGATGGGCTACCAGCTGGAGATGCTGGCATCGCTCGGGGTCCGCGACGTGGTGGTGGTGATCGGACACCTCGGCCACGAGGTGGTGCGCGCGCTGGGCGACGGCAGTGCCTACGGCGTCCGCATCCGCTACGTGGAGCAGGAGGAGACGCTCGGCATCGCCCACGCCGTCTCGCGCCTCGAGCCGCACGTCGACCGCCCGTTCCTGCTGTTCCTCGGCGACATCTTCTTCGAGACCGAGGGGCTCGAGGAGATGGTGCAGCGGTTCCGTTCCCCCGGCCGCGAGGTTGCAGGCGTGCTGGCCTGCAGGCGCGAGCGCGACCTCGAACGCATCCGCAGGAACTTCGTCGTGCACGTGGGTGAGGACGGGTTCGTCCACCGCGTGGTCGAGAAGCCTCGCCACCCGCGCACCGACCTCAAGGGTTGCGGCATCTACCTGTTCGACCTCGCGTTCTTCGACGCCGTGCGGCGCACGCCCCGCACCGCCTTGCGCAACGAGTACGAGATCACCGACGCAGTCCAGATCTTCATCGACGACGGTTACCACGTGGAGGCTGCCGAGGTGGTGAAGGCAGACGTGAACGTCAGCTACCCTGCCGACCTGCTCGCCCTCAACCTCTCGCGGCTCGACCGGCTCGGGCGAGCCAACTGGGTGGCTCCCGACGCATCGGTCGACCCTGCGGCGCGCCTGCAGCGCACCGTCGTGCTGTCCGGCGCACGCATTGGTGCGGGCGCGGTCCTCCAGGACTGTCTCGTGTTCCCCGACAGCACGGTGCCCATGGGCCGCGAGCGCCGCAGCACCATCTTCACCGGCGACGCCGAGATCCGCTGCGAGGAAGGCCACACCGCCGAGTGACGCGGTTGCGTAGCATGCGCGCATGCTCGCACGGCTCGTCCTCGCGCTCTCGCTGACTCCCATGCTGCAGGCCCAGGACCTGCAGCTCACCAACGCCCGGGTCTGGACCGGCACGGGTTCCGAATGGCAGGGCCCGGTCGTGGTGCGCGACGGCGTGCTGCAACCGATGGGGACCGAACCATCCCCCGGCACGCGCACCGTGGACCTGGAGGGGTGCCTCGTCGTTCCCGGCCTGCAGGACGCGCACGGCCACCTGCGCGGACTGGGCGACGCACTCGAGAACGTGGACCTCACGGGCACCAAGTCGTTCGACGAGGTCGTCGAACGCGTGAAGGCCGCTGCCGCGAGGACGCCCAAGGGCGAGTGGGTGGTGGGTCGCGGCTGGGACCAGAACGACTGGGCGGTGAAGGACATGCCGCACCACGCGGAGTTGTCCGCGGAGACGCCCGACCACCCGGTCTGGCTCGTGCGCGTGGACGGGCATGCGGGACTCGCAAACCTGCTCGCGTTGCGTGCTTCGGGCATCGTTGCCACGACGGGAGCCCCCGAGGGCGGCGAGATCCTGCTCGACGAGGACGAGGAGCCGAGTGGCGTGCTGGTCGATGCCGCCATGGACCTCGTCTCGCAGCCCGCAGCCACCGCAGAGCAGCTGCGGCGTCGACTGCTCGCTGCGCAGCAGCGCTGCCTCCAGGCAGGCCTCACGTGCGTGCACGATGCCGGGGTCACCGATGCCGAGCTCACCGAGCTGAGGCTCCTGCATGCTGCAGGCAAGTGGCACCTCCGTACCTACGTGATGCTCGCAGCAAGCGAGCAGCAGCTCATCCGCAAGGGACCATGGTCGTCCCGCGACGGGTTGGTCGTCGTGCGCGCCGTGAAGGCCTATGCCGACGGGGCCCTCGGCTCGCGTGGGGCCGCGCTCCTCGAGCCCTATGCCGACCGACCTGGGTGGAAGGGACTGGTGCTGCCGACGCCGCCCAACGGACTGCCTGCACTCAGCCAGCTCTGTGCCGACCACGGCATGCAGTTGTGCACCCATGCGATCGGCGATGCCGCCAACCGCGCCGTGCTCGACGCGTATGCGGCCACCAGGTTCCGGGGGGACCGCAAGCAGGCGCGCTTCCGGGTCGAGCACGCGCAGATCGTGGCGGACGCGGACTTCGCGCGCTTTGCCGAACTCGGCGTGCTCCCTGCCATGCAGCCCACGCACCTGACCTCGGACATGCCCTGGGCGCCGCAGCGCCTCGGCAGTCGCCGCGTGGAGAACGCATACGCCTGGAAGCGGTTCCATGCCCTCGGCGTGCCGGTTCCCTTCGGTTCCGACTTCCCGGTGGAGGGTGTCGACCCCTGCCTCGGCCTGTTTGCAGCGGTGACCACGGCCACCGCCCCGGGCAAGCCGGCGCTGCGACCGGACCAGCAACTGGACCTCGCCACGGCCTTGCGCGGGTTCACGCGCGATGCCGCATTCGCCAGTTTTGCCGAGGACCGCCTCGGCACGGTCGAGCCCGGCAAGGTGGCCGACCTGACGGTGTTCGACCGCGACCTGCTCGCGCTGCCGCCGGAACAACTGCTGCAGGCCCGCGTGCGCATGACCGTCGTGGGTGGGCACGTGCGGTACGAGGCTGGTCCCTGAGCCTCGCCTTGGCGTAAGGTGCAGCCATGCAGGTCCCCACGTCCCCGGTCGCATACGAGGAGAAGCTCGCTGCCCTCGTCCAGCGGCTGCAGGCGCTCGAAGGCGTCATCGTTGCCTTCAGCGGTGGCGTCGACAGCACCATGCTGTTGCACGCGTGCAGGACCGTGCTCGGTGACCGGGTGGTGGCGGTGACCGCGGACTCGCCGTCGCTGCCGCGCA
Source organism: Planctomycetota bacterium (assembly GCA_041178545.1). GTDB lineage: Bacteria > Planctomycetota > UBA1135 > UBA1135 > UBA2386 > JBEATZ01. Next base: position 30,847 of record JBEGVB010000199.1, on the reverse strand, counting down.
AGGAGCTCGAGGAGGCCTCACAGCTGGCAGTGTCGGTAGGTGCCCGGCACGTGGTGCTGCCCACCAACGAGCTGGACCGCCCCGGTTACCGCGCCAACGCGGGCGACCGTTGCTACCACTGCAAGAAGGAACTGTTCGTCACCGTCGCACGCGAGCGGTCCCGGCTGGGGCCCGACTCGTGGGCGGTGGTCTACGGTGCGATCACCGACGACCTCGGCGACCACCGTCCGGGCCAGCGCGCAGCGGCAGAGCACGGGGTGCTGGCCCCGCTCGTCGACGCCGGTTTCGGCAAGGTCGACGTGCGCCGCTACAGCCGCGAGGTCGGGCTGCCCACCGCGGACAAGCCGAGCTTCGCCTGCCTTTCCTCGCGCGTGCCCTATGGCACCGCCATCGACGCGAACCTGCTCGGCCAGGTGGAGCGTGCCGAGGCCGCGGTCGCGCGTCTCGGGCTGCGCCAGTTTCGCGTGCGCCACCATGGCGACGTGGCCCGACTCGAGGTTGCGCCAGCGGAGATGGAGACAGCATTCCGCATGCGCGACGTGCTCGCTGCCTCGCTGCGCGGTGCCGGCTACGCCTACGTCACCCTGGACCTGCAGGGTTACCGCAGTGGCGCGATGAACGAGACCCTCGGAACCCGAACATGACCCAAGTGACCCGTTTGCGTGCAGTCCTCGCGCTGCTGTTGTCGTCCGCCGCGTTGTCCGCCCAGGCGCCTGCCGAAGCGATCGGCGAGCAGAGGGTCCGCGAGACACTCGGCTGGCTGGCCAGCGACGAGCGCGGCGGCCGTGACACGCCGAGTGCAGGCCTCGAGCAGTCTGCGGACTGGATCGCCCAGCGGTTCCAGGAGGCCGGCTTGTCCAAGGTCGGCGACGGGTGGTTCCACCGCTACGAGCTGGACGGCGTCCGTGTCGTGCCCGCCGGCACGACCCTGGAGCTGAAGCTGGTCGAGGGCACTGAGTCGCGCGCCGTTGCACTCGAGTACGGCAAGGACTTCCGGCTGCTGCGCGCAGGGGCGGTCGAGAGCGAGACCGGGCAGCAGGTGACCGTGGTGCGCGCCGACGACCCGCGTGCGGAACGCATGCAGCTGATGCGCGCGGCACGCCGCGCCACGCTGCTGGAGACCGAGGCGGCTGGAGCGCTCTGGGACCTCGCCAGCAGTGAGCGGACCGTGCTCGACGCCCCGCGCCAGCAGTCGCGTCCCGTCTTCCTGGTCCGCAGTGGTGCACTGCCCAAGCCTGCCAAGCCCGAGGAGGCGGTGTGGGAGGCCACCTGGCGCACGACACCGGTGCAGCAAGTGAAGGTCCCGCTGCGCAACGTCATGGGGATCGTGCGCGGCAGCGAGTTGCCGGAAGAGTGCGTGGTCGTGAGCTCCCACTACGACCACGTCGGCATCGGCACGGCTGTCGACGGTGACGCGGTCTACAACGGTGCCGACGACGACGCCACTGGCACCACTGCCGTGATCCTGCTCGCCGAGGCGCTCGCCAAGGCGCCGGCCCCGCGCCGCAGCGTGCTGTTCGTGTGCTTCTCGGCCGAGGAGAAGGGCCTGCGTGGCAGCCGCGCTTTCTGCGAGTCGCCTCCCGTGCCGCTCGAGAGCGTCGTGGCCAACGTCAACCTCGAGATGATCGGTCGGCCCGAGGAGGGCAGGCGCGAGAAGGCGTGGGTCACGGGCGCCGAGTACAGCGACTTCGCGGCCATTGCCGGCAAGGCCATGGAGCGCGCGGGCATCGGCCTCGTGGAGTTCCCGATGGCGAAGCAGCTGTTCCAGGCCAGCGACAATGCATCCTTCGTGCGCAAGGGAGTCGTGGCGCACTCCATCAGTGCCGGCTCGCTCCACAAGGACTACCACCAGCCCTCCGACCAGGTCGACCGCATCGACATCCCACACATGACCGCGGTGATCCGTGGCCTGCGCGAGGCCGTGCTCGAGTTTGCGTCGCGTGAGTCGAGGCCCGCTTGGAACGAAGAGGGCCGCAAGGTGCTGGAGGCGGGCTCGCGGCCGCGGCGCTGAGCCTGCGGCCTCAGTCCAGGTCGAAGGGGCTGCGGGGCTTGTCCTTGGGATCCTTCTTCGCCTCTTCCTTGGCCCGGCGCAGCGCCTCGTCGAGCGTCTCCGCTGCGCGCTTCTGCGCGCCCTTGGCGGCCTCGAACGTGCCGCCGAGACGGTCGGACTCGCGGCGGTGGCTCGCCAACAGGTCGTCGAGGTTGCCGAGGCTCCTTGCCTCCTCTGGCTTCACGGCCCGTGCCTTGCCGGAGCGGGTGTCGACCTCGACCATCTTGCCGCAGCAGGGGCACGGGAACTGGAAGACTTCCTTGGGCATGGCAACAGGTTACCCACGGTGCGGTCGGGTGCGGAAGCCGTCGCCCCTGCGAGGATGTCGGTCGTGAGTTCGGGATCCACCAGCAGTGACGCGGACCTGGTTGCGCGGGCAGCGCGCGGCGACCGCAGGGCCGTGCTGGAGTTCGTGGACCGGTTCCAGTTGCAGGTCCGCGGCCTGGTTGCAGCGGTGCTGGCGTGCCCTGCGGAGGAGGTCCACCGGGTCTGCACCGAGGTCTTCGTGGGTCTGCTGCACGGTACCGCAGTGGACGGTGCGGGGGAGCGACTGGTCGACGAGGTGCGTGCACATGCACTCAACGTCGCGCTGGCCGAGCGCAGGAAGCGCATGCGCGTCGCGTCGCAGGCAGGCCGACCGGAGCCGGCCTCGCTGCGGGAGGTGGTCCACGGGCTGCCGGAGTCGGAGGCTGTCCCGTTGGTGCTCATGGACCTGGAGGGGTGCAGCATCGAGGACATCGGAGCGATGGTGAAGGTGCCTGCGCAGGAGGCACATGCCCGCGTCCACCGAGGCAGGGCTGCCGTGTGCCGGTGGGTAGTGGGTAACGACGCCGCCGGTCGCGACCCGTTCGAGGACGATCGCCTCTCCCATTGGCTGGACGGGACCATGGAACCTCGCGAGCAGCAACGCTTCGGTGCGGAGCTGCGAGCGAACCCCGGACTGCGTGCTGCCGTGTCCGGTTTCGAGCGCGGTGTGAGAAGGCTGCGCGCCGAGTTGCGTGAGCTGCCCAGCACGATCTCGGTGGGCGAGGCGGTGCTGGCGCGCATCCGGCAGCGCGAGGTGCCACGCCAACGGCCGCCTGGCATGCGGCAGTTGCGTGCGTTGCCGCTGGCCTGCAGCGTGGCTGCTGGACTCGTGCTGGCGGGCACCGCACTGTTGCTGGACGCAGCAGGAGTGAGGCCGGTCGACCTCGCCCCGCTCACCGCCGTGCCCGAGGGCATGGCACCCTTGCTCGCCGTCGAGGTGCCGGATCCCCACCGCGGACTCGCTGGCTTGCTGACGGACCTCGGTCCCGTGGACGATCTCCTCCATGCAGACCGTGCGCGGGCCCTTGCCGCCCGCCTCGTCCTCACCGAGGAGCCTGTCCCAGCCGGGGCGCCACCCGGGCCCGAGCGAAGGCTCGTTCGGGTGGTGGGCGCCACGGCCGACGTGGTCGAACTCGGTCGCCTGCTCGCCGGGCCCCAGTTCCCTGCCGGGTTGCCCACCGTCGGCACCCCCGGCCCCGCGCTCCCCACCGACCGCTCGGCGCTGTTGCTCTCGCTCACGACGCGACGTTGACGGCGTACCCAAGCTCGCGGTCGAACGGTGTCCATGGTTCGACCGTGCACATGGTTCCGCCGTGCGCATCGGGTAGAACCCCTCGCCTTGCAATCCTGGCAGCGCAACCTGTTCGCGGTTTGGCCCAGCCTCTTCGCCACGTCGCTGGGCCTCATGGCCATGCTGCCCACGCTGCCGCTCTACGTGGAGGAGCGGTTCCAGGTCACCGACCCGCAGGAACTGTCGGAGCTGGCCGCCGTCATCTACGCAGCCGCCCCCTTCTCCGCTGCCGTGTTCGGTCCCGTGTGGGGTGCGATGGGGGACCGGCTCGGGCGCAAGCCCATGGCGATCCGTGCCAACCTCGCCATTGCGCTCACCACCCTGATGATGCCGTTCGCCACCGCGCCGTGGGTGCTGCTGGTGCTGCGCATCGTGCAGGGCGCGCTCGCCGGCTACGTGGCGCCCGCCATGGCACTCGTCTCGTCGGACATCCCCAACGACCGGCAGGGACGGACGATCGGGTTCCTGCAGGTTGGCATGGCCATCGGGTCGGGCATCGGTCCGGAGGTCGGCTGGCGCGTTGCGAGCGAGTTCGGTCGTGGCTCGGAGTTCTACGTCACGAGCGCCCTCTCGCTGCTCGCCGTGCTGCCGCTCTGGTTGTTCGTCCGCGAGACACCCAAGGTGCACGACCCCCTCGCACCCTCGTTCGCAAGGGAGATGGTGCACTCGTGCAGCCAGCTGCTGCGCAACCGCGTGTTCGCATGGCTGCTCGTGCTCGTGCTGCTGCAGCGCATCGGCCAGAACATGATGGAGCCGTTGCTCGCGCTCTTCGTGCGCGAACTCGAGCCGTGGGAACGACTCGGCACCAACCTGGTGGAGCGCACGGGACAGGCAACGGCCCTTGCCTTCTCGATCCTCGCCGTGACGCAGGTGTTCTTCACGCCCCTTTGGGGTCGCCTTGCGGACCGGCACGGCCCGCTCCGGTGTCTCGGCTTCCTGTCCCTCGGACTCGGCGGCCTGATGTTCGCGGTGGCCGCCACGACGCAGGTCGTCAACTTCCTCGGCCTGCGCACCTGTGCCGCGGCCTTCATGGCGGGCTCGATGACCCTCAGCTACGCGGCGGCGGGCAAGCGCGTGGTCGCCGCGCGGCGCACGCTCGCCTTCTCGATGGTGCAGAGCTGCATGCAGTTCGGCTTCGCCTTCGGCCCGCTGACGGGTGCCTGGGTCGCGGACGGCGGCACGGGGGTCGAGCCCGACTTCCAGCGCACCTTCCTCGCGGCTGCGTTGCTGTGCCTCCTCGCCGGTTCCGGCATGCTGTTGCTGCGGCGGTTGCCCTCGGGCAGGCTGGAGCACACGCCACCCGTTCCTCCCGACGACCCCACCACGCCCTGAACCGTCATGTGCCTGCTCATCGTGATGCGCGGCCTGCACGCGAGCCACCCGGTCGTGGTCGGCGCGAACCGTGACGAGCGCACCGACCGTGCGTTCTCGCCCCCCGGTCTCTTCGTCGGCAGGCACCGACGCATCCTGTCGCCCCGCGACCGGCAGGCTGGCGGCACCTGGATCGGCGTCAACGACCTCGGTGCGTTCGCGGCCGTCACCAACCTCAAGGGCCACCTGCCGCCAGCCGGCGCGCCCTCGCGGGGCCACCTCGTGCACCTCGCACTCGATGCATCCTCGCTGTCCGAGGCGGTGGACCTGGTCGGCGAAGCCGTGCGCAGCGCCCCGCACGGTGGCTTCCAGCTGGCCCTATGCGACCGCGACCGCATCGTGGTGCTCGTCCACCGTGGGGGCGTGCTCGACGTCGTGGCCTGGCGCGAGCCCGTGCTCGTCGTCACCAACGAACACGCACCCGGCGTGCTGCATCTGCCGCTGCTGGCCCACGCAATGGACCCGATGCTGGGCCTCCACGAGCGACTTGACCGCCTCGCGCCGGTGCTCCGGGACCGGGGCGACTCTTCGGGGCACGCCGTGCTCAAGAAGGGTGCAGGCTACGGCACGGTGAGTTCGTCGTTGCTGGCCGTGCCCGCGTCGGACCCGACTGCACTGGTCTGGCGTTTTGCAGCAGGGGCACCGGACGAGGCCGTCCACCGCAACTACGGCAACCTCGGCCGAAGGCTGTTGCCCGAGGCCGAGGACTGAGAGTCGTGGCTCAGCGGCCGCGGTCGCCGAGGTCTGCGAGGTTCTTCCCGGCGTCCGCGAGGGTCTTCCGCGCCTGTTCCCGGGCCGGTTCTGTTGCCCTCGGGTCGGCGACCACTGCACGGGCCAGCTCGACTGCCCGTTCGTAGAGGATGCGTGCGCGGCGCAGGTTCTCGGGTGTGGCGAGGTGGTGGTGCAGCACCACGGCGGTGTCGTTGTGCAGCTGCGGCGAGAGCGGTTCCTTCTCGAGCGCATGCTGGTAGGAGACCAGGCTCTCCTCGTGCCTGCCGGTCTCGCGGCACAGGAACGCATGGTTGTTCCATGCATCTGCCGAGTCGCGCAGGCAGGCGACCACGTGGTTGAGGTCGCGGCTGTTCTCGATGCGTCCCTCGCGGTAGGCGCGGTCCCCGAGGTACTGGACCAGTTGCCCCAGCTCCGCACGGAGTTCGGGCGGCAGGGCCCGCACCACGTCGGCAAACGTCGCGGCCCCTGCGCGTGCATAGGCGGCTGCGTGGTGCTCTGCACCGTCGGGGTCGTTGGTCCGCCACGCGCAGACGGCAGCGTAGTAGTGGGCGTTGACGTAGGCAGGGTTTGCTGCGACCACTGCAACGAATGCCTTGCCTGCGGTCGCGAGGTCGCCTGCGTCGTAGTGCGCGCGGGCGACCATCCACTCCAGTGCCGCGAGGCGCACCGGGTCGGCGTCGGGGCGGCTCCGACCCTCGGCCAGCAAGGGTGCATAGAACTCGAGCCGCACACCAGGCGGGTACTGCTCGATCCACTGCTGGCCTGCAGCGCAACCGGGGTCGATGCGCAGTGCTGCCGCGTAGTGTCCCAGCGCCGCCTTCCCGTCGCTCTCGCGCAGCAGGTCGCCCATGGCGACATGGGGGAAGGTCCGCTTGGGGTCGAGCTCGGCCGCCGTGCGGTAGCAGCGCAGTGCTGCCTCGCGTGCACCGGCCATGCGCGCCACCACTGCGCGCTGGGTCTCCTCGTCGTCGCCGGCCATGGGCAGCTCGGCGCGTGCGCGCGCGAACGCATCGGCTTCCACCCTGCCCAGCAGGATCCAGGCGCCGGCATGTCGCGGCAGCCGCCGCACTGCGTCCTCGGCTGCCGTGCGCGCGGCAGGGTCGCCGCTGCGGTGGAGGCTCTGGGCCAGCACCAGCAATGCGTCCTGGTGGTCGGGGTCGACGGCAAGCACCTCGCGGCAGATCGCCGCGGCATCGGCAAGCAACACCTCGGGGTGCAGCGCGCCTGCATCACCCTCTGCCTTCAGCAGCATGGTGCGGGCCAGCATGGCTGGCAGGTCCAACACGCCCGGGAACCGCTTGCGTTGTGCGTCGAGCAGGTCGAGTGCCTGGTTGAAGCGACCTGCGCGGCCGAGGCAGCGACCTGCAGCCACCTGCCACTCGGCCCGCTGTGGCTCCGCGGCAGCCAGCTGCAGGAACAACTCGGCCGCCACGTCGTACTCGCCGCGCTGTTCGGCGGTGTGGGCCCGTTCCCGCACCCCGGCCTGGACGGGGGCCGGCTCCTGGCCGAGCACGGCGCCGCAGAGCAAGAGGAGCGAAACGAGCCCTGCGTGGCGCGCGACCATCACTTGCCCTGCTTCTGGCGCTCCTCGACCGTGCGCAGGTGGCGCATCGCGCCGGGGCGGCGCTGGCCGGGGTGGTAGTTGCGGCTCGCCTCGGCAGCAGCCTTCGCAGCCGCGAGGTCACCCGAGTGCTTCAGGTGCCAGAGCGCAAGGTTCTCGTAGCAGTCGCCCACGGCCTCGGCGAGGTTCTGCTTCTCCTGCGGCTCGCTCGGCGGGTTCTCCTTGAGTTGCTTGTCACCGTCGGCAATGGCGCTGTCCACCAGCTCCTTGGCCGTGTCCCACTCGCGCTCGAGGTGGTAGATCAGGATGAGGGCGCGGTCGTTGCGCAGGCGCACGTTGGACGGGTCGAGCTGGTTGGCGCGCGAGTAGGCCTTGTAGCTCTGCTCGTACATCTCCATGGCCTCGTCCTTCTTGCCGCGGCTCTCGAGGACGTTGCCCCAGTCGCGACTGAAGAGCCCCGAGTTGTTGAGCAGGTCGAGGTCCGCGTTCGCGGCATTCGAGGTGTCGCGGTAGATGCGCTCCACGCGCCCAAGGTCGTTGGCCCGGTAGAACTTGTCGGCGACCCTGAGGATGCCCAGCTTGGTGGTCTCCTGGAGACCGAGGTCCTCGTTGATGCGGTCCGGGCGCAACCGCGTCGACTCCACCAGCCACTTCTCCGCGTCGTCGAGGCGCTCCATCCAGAAGGCCAGGTTGCCCTTCTTGCCGAGGCACATGGCAAGCCACTGCTGGCACGAGTCGGCGAAGTCCCGGTTGCCGGACATCGACTTCTCGAAGGCCGCCATGGCGCGGTCGACCGCGGCAACCGCATCCTCGTTCTTGCCCTCGTTGCGCAGCTCCAGCGAGTGGGCGTAGTGGGCCCTGCCGAGGTACCAGAGCGAGAAGGGGTCGGTGCGGTCCGCGAGCGCGTCGACGGCCAGCTTGCTCTGGCCCGCTGCAGTCGCGGTGTCCACCAGCGAGGCAACGGCATCGCCGTCTGCCGGGTCGGCCTTTGCAGCACGCGCATGGATGTTCACTGCCTCGACCGTGGCGCCGGCCCACTGCTCCGTGGTGGCCCACGTCTTGCGCAGCTCGGGCGTGAGGGCCTTCTCCTGCTCGAGGTAGCGCATCGAGTTCCTGGTGTCCTGCAACAGGTCGGGGGCCTCCTTGCGCTCGTTCTTGGCGGCGACGAATGCACGGCTCGCCGCCTGCGCCCGCAGCAGGTGCAGTGCCTTCAGCTCCTCGGGCCTGCCGCCGCCCAGCGACTGCATGTGGGTGAGGAGCGAGGTGCAGGTCCTTGCGGCATCAGCCACGTCGCCGTTGTCATAGAGCGCTTCCGCCAGCATCAGGCGGGGTGCAACCGGCTCGCTGTCGAGTTCGACGGCCTTCTTCAGCGCGGCGACTGCGTCGGCGAAGAGGAACTCGACGCCCTTGCGGCCGGCGTCCCGTGCCTTGCGGGCGTACTGGAGGTTCACCTCGCCGCGAAGTGCCTGGAAGGGCGCGTGGTTGCCGAGCTCCTTCGCGCTGGCGTCGAGCGCACTCAGCGCGCCGTCGAGGTCGCCGTCCTTCACGCGTGTCTCCACCTCGGCCTTGAGCTTCGCGAACTTGTCCGCAGCAGGGTCCTGCAGCAGGAAGTCTGCATCGGTCCACCCGTCCCAGCGCGGACCGCCCTCGTTCTCCTTGCCGGTGGTGCCGTCCTGGGCGGGAGACGACTCCTTCTCGTTCGCACGCAGCATGCGTGCAGCCTCGCGCTGGCGGTACGGGTAGTACTGGACGGCCTTCTCGCAGAACGCCTTGTACTCCTCGAACGGCTTGTTGTGGTGCCTCGCGGCCAGCACTGCCAGGTTCTGCCACGCGTCCCCGACGGCCTCCTCGAGGTTGTTGCGCTCGTCGCGGCTTGCGTCGGCAGGCAATGCGTCGAGCTGGGGCTGGCCCACGGCGATCGCACGCTCGAACAACTCCTTCGCGCGGTCGAAGTCACGGTCGAGGTGGTAGATCAGCATCAGGCCCGCGTCGTTGACGATGCGCGGGTCCTCGGGCGACAGCTTCACGGCTTCCTCGTAGTAGCGGTAGCTGCGCTCCCAGAGCTCCATGGCCTTGGCCTGGGCCTGCTTGCGCTCCTCCTCCGACTTGCCGCCTTGCGCTGCCTCGCGCACGACCTGCACGCCGAGGTCGCGGGCCGGGAGTGCAGCGTTGTTGTAGACGAAGCCCCACTTGTGGGGGTGCCGCTGCAGCACGGCCTCGTTGAACGCCAGCACCTTCTCGAGGCTGTTGCCGGACGACTCGCTGAGGTTGCGGCTGATCGCGAAGACCACGCCTGCGTAGTGGCTGCCGAAGGAGTCGACCAGCGACGGCGTCATGCCGTCGTACGCCACCGCTGCCGGCGAGGCCTCGTCGGCGAGGAACAGGTGCTGGCGCGCACCCTCCAGGTCGCCTGCGTCCACGAGCGTGCGCGCGACCGACAGCTCGCAGATGGCGCGCCACTGGCCACAGGCCTCGGCGTGTGAGGGCACCATCGCCTGGTACTGGCCGTAGGTGTCGAGTGCCCTGCGGTAGCCGTCGATGGCGCCTTGGAAGTCGCCCTTGGCGCGCAGCTCGTCCGCTGCCATCACCTGGGCCCGGCCCTGGAACCAGCGCATCACGGGCGGCGCGTCGCCCTCGCGCACCAGCATCGAGTAGAGCCCGTTGAGCTCGCGCACCCGGCCGATGGCCCGGTACTGGTCCTGCAGCGCAACGTGCAGCTCGGTGGCGTCCGGTGCCTGACGGATGCCGCGCTCGAGCGCGGCAAGGGCCTCGTCGTTGGCCCCGAGCCACTGGTGCACCTGGCTGGTGAGCGTGTACCCCTGCGACGGGTTGGAGGCGCACACGGGTTGCAGCGCGGCAAGGGCCTCCTGGGCGAGGCGGACGGCCTGCTCCGACGGGCGCACGACTCCGTTCGGGCCCGGCGTCCCGTTCGTGAGTTCCTCGTTGCGAACCTCGACGAAGAGCTGCACGCGGGCCCTGGCGGCTGCGAGACCGGCGCGCGCGACAAGGTCTGCGTCCGCGGCCTTGCCGGACTCCTTCGCCTCGTCGGCAAGGGCCGAGAGTGCCTGGCCTGCACTGTTCACGCAGTCGAGGTACCGCATCAGCTCGTACTCAGCCTCCGCGAGGCGGGTCCAGCACTCCGCGTCCGCCGGGTCGGCCTTGACCACGGACTGCAGGTTGCGGACCACGTCCTCGAGCAGCAGGTCCTTGCGCAGGCCCTTGCGGTCGACCCGGCTCAGCTGCATCGATGCCTCTGCCGCGAGCACCCGGGCATCCCTCCAGTCCGGCTGCTCCGCGATCAGCTTGTCGGTGATGGCGAGGGCGCCGTCGAGGTCGGAGGAGGCCAGCAGTGCCCGCGCCTCCTGGATCCTGGCCTGCTGTTCGGGACTCGGGGCGGCGCTCGACGAACAGGCGGCGAGGAGGAGCAGACCGCAGAGGGCTACGTGCTTCATGGGGTTGGGTGCGCCGGCTCGGCAAGGTTCGTGCCGTGAGCGGTGCGGAGGGTTGCGGGTGGTGGCCCGCGGGTGCGGTCCGGATTGTGGCCTCCCGGGGATCGCCGCGGCAAGGACGGAACCGTCCGCCTCGTGTCCATCCGACCTCGGTCGTGACCCGGCGCGGAGGATCCGGGCCAGTCTGCTGTTGTTACGCATCCGTAAGCATGGGAATAATCCGGTGCAGCGGTCGTCTCGCCCAGCCACCCCGAATGCCACGCACCCACACGCTCCTCCTCCCGTCCCTGTTCGGGGTCGTGGTCCTCCTTGCCGCCTGCGACACCAACGTCGGCGTGATCTTCGACCCCAACGGCCCTGGCGGCGGCAGTGGGGCCGAGTCGAACAAGGTCGTGGTGCCCATCGGTGGCGACACCCGTTCCACCCGGCCCCGCGTGGTGGATGTGCAGCCCAAGGGCGACGGCTGGCCCGGAACGGTCCCCATCGTGGTGACCTTCAGCCAGAGCATGAGCCTGAAGACGCTCCAGCCAACGACGACAAACGGCACCGATGCCCGTCTCTTCGTTCGCATCCAGGGGACCACGCAGGCCATCCCCGCGGTCTACGACCTGATGGACGGCGGACGCACCGTCGTGGTGCGGTCGACGCTCGAGCTCACCAACCCGGCCAACACGCCCTACGAGGTCGTGCTGCGTGCCGAGAGCCGCGACGTCGACGGGCTCCGCACCCAGTCCTCCTCGGACGAGGTGATCGCCGAGTTCACCACCGACGCACCAGCCGAGTCCGAGGACGGCGAGGTGGTGGCCGTGGTGCCGCGCAGCGGTCAGACCGGCGTGCACCGTGAGAGCGACGTGTTCGTGTTCTTCAGCCGTGCCGCCAACCTCAGCAGCGTGACCTCCACGAGCCTGCGCGTCCGCGCGAGTGGGGGCGCCGACCTGACCGGCGCCTACGCGGCAGGCCTCAACACGCTCGGGGTGGACGACACGCGCGTGGTGCGGTTCCGCCCGGCTTCGCAGCTCGCGGCGAGCCAGCGCTACGACCTGATCCTCCAGGACACCATCACCTTCGGCGAGGAAGGGACGCTGCAACTCCCCTCGCGCTCCCCGTTCAGCTCGTTCACCGCCAGCCCGGTGGGCGCCCCCGAGTCCGTCGTGGTCGGCAACCCGGTCGCAGGGTTCCCGGACAAGATCAACCGCGCCAACGCGCAGAACCTTGCCCTGCATGTCGAGGTGCCTGCCGACACTGCTGCAGGCGACACGGTGGTTGCCCGCGTCTACGGACAGGATGCGTCGACGAGCACTGCGGACGACGTGACCTACGTCGAGCGCACGGCCACGGTTGCCACGGCCGGCAACCAGGTGGTCACCGTCGACTTCTCCGGTGCCCTCGGCACGCTCGACCGGCCTGCCTTCGGCGACGGCGAGGCAACGCTCACCGCCCAGATGCGCCGCGGCGACTCGCGCAGCGGCTACATCCACAACGCAGCCGCGAACCAACCGATCTTCGACCTCACTGCGCCGACGCTCGTGCGCGTGGGCCCGCCCGGTGTCACCACCGGCAACGTGTTCTACACCGACCAGAACGAGGCGACCCTCTATGGCAAGGCCAGCGAGCGGCTCTCCCTCGCCAACCTCGCCACCTCGACGGCCTCGGCTGCAATGCACGCAAGCGCGGCGGACGGCACGTTCTTCCTCGGTCCCGTGGCACTCAACCGCACCGACGTGCCGGTGCCGTTCTCGCTCGCCCTCACCGACCTCGCAGGCAACAGCGCGTCCGCGGCCGTCGACGGACAGTTCGTCCAGCGCGGCTTCACCTCCGGCACCGTCGGCTCGTCGCTGGAGGTGGAGGTGTACGACGATGCGACGTTCGACCCGGTGAGCGGCGCCATCGTGGTGCTCGATGCCGGCGCACCCACGGTGCCGCCCACGGGGCGCCTCGTGGCGACCACCGGTGCCAACGGTCGCGTACTCTTCACCGGTCTCACGGCCGCGGTGCACACCATCACTGCGGTGCGCAGCGGGTACCACCTGGTCACCCTGTACGAGTCGCCTGCCGCCTTTGCTTCGCTGCCGCTGCGGCCGCAGCAGGGCGCAACGGCCGTGTTCCGCGGGACCGTCGGGCTGCTGCCCACGGCGGGCACGAGCGCCCTCGTGGGGAACTCCGCCTTCGACGACCCTGCCCTGCTCGCCGTCGCCACCACGACTGCGGCCCCCAACGTGCTCCCCGCGACCAACATCCTCGCCAACCGGCCCCAGTTGCTCTCCGGCTTCGCAGGCAACTTCGAGCCCGTGGCCGCACCGACCTACACCCAGCAGGGCAACAACCTCAACGGGACCACCGGGCTCACCCTCGGCGTGCCCGGGCCGCCACTCGCGGCCGGAGCCGACCAGGCCCAGTCCCTGCAGCTCGGTGTCGCGTTGACCGGCACCGGCTCGCTCGCCAACGGCTACCTGGTGGACTTTGCCACTGCCACCGGGCTCGACACCGCCAGTCTCGTCGGCGGCAAGCCGCTCGTGCGTGTGATGGGCTCCTTCACCGGCTTCGGCGGCCAGGTGCTCTCGGGCGTGGGCTTCGCATCCTCGCTCGGCGGCGCGAGCTACAACGTGGGGGGCAACTTCAGCACCGCGCTCTCGGGCCTCTCGAACTTCCTGCCCCTCTTCTGGGTGGCAACCGAGGCTCGCGACACCGCGGGACGCATCTCGCGCCACCGCGGCATCCTCGACCCCGCCAACGGCGGCGTCTTTGCACCGCTGACCCCGCTCGGCATCCCGGTCCTCACCGCCCCGACAGCGCCCGTGGGGACGGCACCGGCGATCACGTTCAACGACGTGCTCGACCCAGCCATCCCGCCGGTCATCGCCCTTGCCGACCTGCTGCTGCAGGACACCGCCGCCCGGCAGTGGCGCGTGCTCACCTCGGACACGGATGCTGCAGGCGGCACCGTGACGGTGCAGCTCCCCGACCTCTCGGGCACCGGCGCCACGGGCCTCGCCAACGGCACGTGGAGTGCCCGCGTCGAGTCGCGCATCTTCCTGTCCACCAGCGGCGCCACGGCCGGACGGTTCGTTCTGGCCGAGCGCAGGCGCCAGGAGATCAACTACGCGCGCTCCCTCGCCGTCACCTTCGCGGTGCCCTGATGTCGCGCGCGCTCGCGCTCCTCTCGGGCGGGCTGGACTCGGGTGTCGCAGCCGCACACCACGCGGCAGGAGGCGGCCACGTGGTCCTCGCCGTGACCTTCGACTACGGCCAGCGCGCGCTCGAGCGCGAGTGCGCGGCCGCACGACGGCTTGCCCTGCGCCTCGGTGCCGAATGGCAGCTCGTCCCGCTGCCGTGGCTCGCCGACGCGGCGCGCACCAGCGGGGCAGCCATCGTGCGGACCGACCTGGACCTCCCGCAGGGCTCCCTCTCGTGCCCGGGCGACGAGGCGTCTGCGGCAGCCGTCTGGGTCCCGGCGCGCAATGCCGTGTTCGTTGCCGTCGGTGCGGCACTGGCCGAGGCCCGCGGGCTCGAGGTCGTGCTCGCCGGCTTCAACCGTGAGGAGGCCGCCACCTTCCCCGACAACTCGCAGCAGTTCCTCGACGCTGCGTGCACCTTCCTGCGCCACGGCACCCGGAACAGGGTGGTGGTGGCGAGCCCGACCCTGCCGTGGGACAAGCGAGAGATCGTCGCACGGGCCCGCTTGCTGGGTCTCACCGAGGCCGACTTCTGGTCCTGCTACGGGGGCGGCCCGTCTGCCTGCGGGCGCTGCGAGTCCTGCCTGCGCAGCCGCCGTGCGTGGGACGCCTGAGCTGCGAAGGAGGGCCTCGGCGGCCGGTTCCCTTGCGTTCCCGCGCCTCCCGGCGTGGATTCGCGCAGGCCGCCCGCTATGGTCTCAGCCCGAGGGTACTGGTCATGCTCAAGCGGTTCTCCGTGTTGTTGTTCTCGTTGTTGGTCGCGTCCTGCCAGACGCCGGACCCGGTCACCATCGTCCCGTCGCTGTCGGCGCACCCTGCGCTTGCCGTGCGCAACCCCGCGGACATCGCGGTGCTGCCCATCGAGGACGCCACGCTGGACCGTGGTTTCGGCAAGCTGCGCGAGTCGATGCGGCAGGCCCTGATGACCAAGTTGACCGAGCGCCTCTACTCGCCGCTCAGCGACCGCGTGGTCGATGCCGCGCTCAGTTCCGAGTTGCCGATGGGGGGCGAGACGGTGCTCACGCCGAGCTACCTGAAGCGCGTGGCGGGTCGCAGCACCGAGGACGCGCTCCTTGCCGTGCGCATCGACCGCTGGGACGAGACCCCGTTGCTCACGGACAAGAAGGTCCGTTTCCAGCTGCAGGTCGCCATGGTTGCCAGCGATGGCGAGGTGCTCTGGAGCGGCGGGTTCGGCGGCGAGGTGAAGGCAGGCGGGCTCAGTGCCGCCCCGCGCGACCGCGAGCTGATGGCCCGCAGCTGCGCCGAACTGGTGGCCAGCGAGCTGCTGCAGAACCTCCCGCAGCGGAAGCCCTGACCCGGTCGGAGCAGCCTGGCCGTCGCGTCCCGGGCCGGGAATCCGCTCCGGTCGAGGGTGGGCGGATGCCGATGGGAGGGTTGGCCCCTCCCCGGCCCACGGCACCCGTCCCGGAGTGCCCGCTGCGGGTCCAGTCCTGGTCCCCGGCCAGAGAGTCCTTGTGGCAGCAGCCGCACCTCGCTAACCTGCTTCGCTTTCCAAGCCAATCTTTGGCCGACCTCGGCACCGGAAGCCCTGTTCTGGGCCGCAGGACCTGAACCACGAAAGAAGACCAGGGATGCCACTCAACCCAGCCACCAAGAAGCAGATCGTCCAGGACTTCAAGCGCCACGAGGGTGACAACGGTTCGCCCGAGGTGCAGATCGCGCTGCTGACCAAGGACATCCAGGAACTGACCGAACACATGCAGCGGCACACCAAGGACTTCAACAGCCGGCACGGCCTGCTGCTGAAGGTCAACCGCCGCAACAAGCTCATGGCCTACCTCGCTCGCGTCGATCGCAACAAGTACAACGCGATCGCCGACAAGCTCGGCCTGCGCAAGTGATCGCCCGGTCGTCCGCCATGTGCGGGCGGCAGCACGGGGATCCCAAGACCGCATTCGAATCCAAGATCGAAGACTGACAACGAACGAGGGCGGGTCCGCAACGAAGCGGGGCCGCCACCGCCGGACTGGTTCCGCACAGGGTGCGGTCCCGGAGCCCCGTGGGGGCGGCACCCGAGTGGGTGCGCGGCGGACCACAGCCGGGTGCCCCAACGGGGCGCAGGAGGCGCCAACGGTGCCCGGCCCCTGTGCGGCAGTCCGAGGCACTTCGCCTCGGCTGGACCGCGGGAGCCTGCGGGCTCCACACCCTGCACTGCGTGCGGTGCCGCTGTAGCGGCAGCGCAGTCCAGGTCCCGAGAAGAACCAGAGCAAAACAATGGCAAGCAAGAAGACGCAGAGTGCAGGAGCCGCCAAGCCGAAGACCGGCCGGGCTCCCAAGGAATCCAGCAACCAGAACAACAAGAAGGGCAAGAGCGCGCCGAAGGCCGCGGAGCCCGCAGCTGCAGCCGCAGCCCCTGCCGCACAGCCCTCGGGCCGCGTGGTGGTCGAGCGCGAGATCGGCGGTCGCAAGCTGTCCATCGAGACCGGCCGCATGGCCAAGCTGTCCGACGGCGCGTGCGTGGTCCGCTACGGCGACACGATGGTGCTGGCCACGGCCAACAGCGCCAAGGCGCCCGAGAACATCGACTTCTTCCCCCTGACGGTGGACTACCGGGAGAAGACCGCAGCCGCGGGCATGATCCCCGGCGGCTTCTTCAAGCGCGAAGGCCGTCCCACCACCAAGGAGATCCTCGGCTGCCGCCTGATCGACCGCAGCATCCGCCCCATGTTCCCGGACGGCTTCCGTCGCGAGGTGCAGGTGCTGTCGCAGGTCCTCTCGACGGACCGCGAGAACGACCCTGACTTCATCGCCGCGATCGCGAGCTACGGCGCACTCGCCATCAGCTCGATCCCCGCGGGCCAGCCGCTCGGCATGTGCCGCATCGGCTTCGTCGGCGGCAAGTTGGTGGTGAACCCGCTCTGGAGCCAGGTCCAGTCGGCCGAGAACCAGCTCAACCTCACGGTGTCGGGCCACAGGGACGCCATCGTGATGGTGGAGGCCGGCGCCAAGGAGGTGAAGGAGTCGGTGATGCTGGAAGCCCTGGCCCTCGGCCAGAAGGTGTGCGCCGAGGTTGCCTCGATGATCGAGGAACTCGTCGCCAAGGCCGGCAAGCCCAAGATGAAGTACGAGCCGGTCAAGCGCGACGAGGCCGTCGCGAAGGCCATCGAGGAGCGGTTCGGCGCCGCACTGCGCGCCGCCCCCTGCTCGCCCGGCAACAAGCAGCAGCGCTCTGCCGCCACCAAGGCGGTCAAGGAGCAGGTGTCTGCCGCGTTCCCCGTGCCCGCTGGCTACACCGAGACCCAGGCCAAGGGCTGGTCGATGATGGTGGGCGAGATCGCCACGGAGATCGCCAAGGACGGCGAGCGCCAGTCGATCCTCAGCGGTCGTCGTGCCGACGGCCGCGACCACAAGACCATCCGCCAGATCACCATCGAGGTGGGCGTGCTCCCGCGCGTGCACGGCTCGGTGCTGTTCACCCGTGGTGAGACGCAGGCCCTCGGCATCGCCACCCTCGGCGGTGTCGACGACCAGCAGCGCATCGACGGCCTCATGGTGGAGCCGCCCAAGCGCTTCCTGCTGCACTACGCCTTCCCGCCCTTCAGCGTGGGTGAGGTCAAGCGCGTGCTCGCCCCTGGCCGTCGTGAGATCGGCCACGGCGCACTCGCCGAGCGCGGTCTCGAGCCGGTGATCCCCTCCAAGGAGGACTTCCCGTACACGATCCGCATCACCTCCGAGATCCTGGAGTCGAACGGCAGCTCGTCCATGGCCACGGTGTGCGCAGGCACGCTCGCCATGATGGATGCCGGCGTGAAGATCAAGCGCCCCGTGGCCGGTGTGGCCATGGGCCTCGTCATGGAAGGCAAGCGCTATGCGATCCTCAGCGACATCCTCGGTTCCGAGGACGCCTGCGGTGACATGGACTTCAAGGTCACCGGCACGCAGGACGGCATCACTGCCCTGCAGATGGACATCAAGTGCGATGGCCTCACGCCGCAGATCATGAAGGAGGCGCTCGACCAGGCGCGCGAGGGCCGCATGCACGTGCTGCGCGAGATGCTCAAGGCACTGCGCGCACCGCGCGAGCAGCTGAGCCCGAACGCACCGCGTCTCGAGTCGCTCAAGATCCCGACGGAGAAGATCGGCCTGATCATTGGTCCGGCCGGCCGCAACATCCGCGCGATGCAGGAGGACTACCAGGTCAAGATCGCCGTCGAGGACGGCGGCATCTGCACCATCACCGGCGTCAACGCCGAGAAGGTCCAGGCCTGCGTCGAGTACATCAAGACGATGACCGCCGAGGTCGAGCTCGGCGGGCTCTACGAGGGGCAGGTCACGGCCATCAAGGAGTTCGGCGCCTTCATCGAGGTGCTGCCGGGCCAGGAGGGTCTGTGCCATGTCTCCGAGCTGAGCGACCAGTTCCTGCGCGCCGTGACGGATGCCGTCCGCGTGGGCGACAAGCTCAAGGTCAAGGTCATCGGCATCGACGACTTCGGCAAGATCAAGCTCAGCCGCAAGGCCGTCATCCTCGCCGAGCGCGGTGGGGCACCTGCCGAGGCGGGTGTCGAGGGTGCGCGTCCGCCGCGTGAGGACCGTGGTCCGCGCGACGACCGTGGCCCTCGCGACGACCGGGGCCCCAGGGGCGATCGCGGCCCGCGTGAGGACCGTCCGTTCCGCGAGGAGCGCGGCCCCCGCGAGGACCGTGGCCCGCGCGGCGACTTCGGTGGCCGTCCACCCCGCGAAGAGCGTGCGCCCCGCGAGGAGCGTCCGTTCCGCGAGGAACGCGCTCCCCGTGAGGACCGCGGCCCGCGTGAGGACCGCCCGTTCCGCGAAGAACGCGGCCCCCGTGAGGACCGTGGCCCGCGCGGTGACTTCGTTGGCCGCCCGCCCCGTGAGGAGCGTCCGGTCCGCGAGGAGCGCGCCCCCCTTGAGGACCGCGGCCCGCGCGAGGACCGTCCGTTCCGTGAGGAACGCGGTCCCCGTGAAGACCGTGGCCCGCGCGGCGACTTCGGTGGCCGCCCGCCCCGTGAGGAGCGTGCGCCCCGCGAGGAGCGCCCGGTCCGCGAGGAACGCGGTACCCGCGAGGACCGTGGCCCGCGCGGCGACTTCGGTGGCCGCCCGCCCCGCGAGGAGCGTGCGCCCCGCGAGGAGCGCCCGGTCCGCGAGGAGCGCGGCCCCCGTCCCGAGCGCGCTCCCCAGGCTGGCAAGCCCATGGCGGAGTTCGACACCACGCCCGAGGACCTGATCCCCACGCCGTTCGATGCCCCCAAGGGCGCGCCGGTGGGCGATCTCGAGGGTGTGGACGAGTTCCTCGGCGGTGACCGTGGCCCGCGCCGCGACCGCGGCGGGGACCGTGGTGGGGACCGTGGCGGCCGTCGCGGCCGCGGCCCGCGCCGCTGAGGCTCGGGTCGGCCCGGCCCTGCGGCGTGCGCCGTCGCAGGGCCAGGTTGCCCACCAGGTTGCGGGAAGCACACGCTAGACTCCGGCGTCCAAGGCCCGTGCTCCCGCCGGCCGGCGAACGCCTGATGACCCGCAACCTCCCCTCGCAACGAGGCGTCGCCCTCGTGCTGACCCTGATCTTCGCGATCCTGCTCTACGTGCTGATCGCGGAGCTGGTCGTCTCCGGCCGCATGGTGCGGCTCACGGGGGAGAACGATGCGCTGCTCGCCCGCATGCGCAACCACATGGACTACACCCTCTTCGAGGTACAGGAGCAGCTCCTGGAGGACATGGCGGGTGCAGCTGCTTCCGAGGAGAGTGCTTCCGGGGCTGGCGCCATGCCCACCGGCGGCTTGCCCACGGGCGGCGGCGGGGCCGGCGCCGGTGGCGAGGAGGAGCAGACCGACCCTGCTGCCGCCGTCGACAGCAGCCGCGACGCGTGGTTCCAGCCCACGGCCCACGCGGACAATGACCTCACCACCTACGTGTGGGTGGAGGACGAGAACCGCAAGTTCAACGTGTTCGCCCTCTTCAGTCCCGAGGAGGAGTTCGCCAAGCAGTCGCGCGAGCGCCTCGTGCGACTCATCGACGTGCTCCGCGAGGACACCGAGTTCGACGTCTCTGCGAGCGATGCCGAACGCATCGTCCGCGAGCTGGAGGAGTGGTCCAGGCGATCTGGCACTGACGCGGTGCCGCGCCCGCCGCTCAAGTCCGAGGAGGAGAAGGACCGCGACCTCGTGCTGCCGCTCCACCTCGACGACCTGCTGATGCTCCCCTCGGTCACCGAGGAACTGTTCTACGACAAGGTCCTCGACGGCCGGGTCATCCTCGGCCTCGAGTCCGTGCTCACGGTGTGGACCTCGCTCGCGGCAGACCCCGGCGACCCTCGCAAGATGGAGCAGCAGCGCCTCAACGCGCAGGCGAGCGGCACTGGCCAGGGCGCCGGCCAGACGGGGGCCCAGAACCAGGCTCCAGGGCAGGCGGGCACGTCCGGCCAGCAGGGCCGCACGAGTGGCACCGGCACCAACAACGCCAGCACCCAGAACCAGCCGCCGCCCCAGCCCGAGGGCGAGGGCATCCGCATCAACCTCAACACGGCACCGGGCCCCGTGCTGCGGTGCCTGTTCGACCCGGGCAAGGTCCCTGACTCCGTCATCGAGGCCATCCTCCGTTACCGCAACGAGGTCGACGAGGAGGCGATGGCCAAGCAGTCGGAGGAGACCGGCGAGACCTCCTACGACTACGGCGAGCTGCAACTCGGCGACGACGTGCAGCGGCGCTTCTTCACGGCCGTGTCCGACCTCGAGAAGGTGCCGGAGTTCGCCAACCTGCCGGACCCCGAGCTCAAGGCCGAGTTCCAGCGGCTCTGCACCACCAAGTCCGACGTGTTCTCCGTCCACATGGCGGCCATGTTCCGCCGCAACGAGGAGAACCGGGTGTTCGTGCTGCGCCGCAGCCGCACCATCGTCCAGCGCCGAGACGACGGCGACGAGGGCGTGCTCCACCCGCTCGTGCTGCAGGAGGACCGCCACGGCCTGCGTGTGATGCCCGTGGACCTGCAGGACGAGGTCGTCGACCTGCGCAACACCTACCAGGCCATGGACCAGTTTGCGCAGGAGGAGAGGGCCTGGAACCCGTTCCTGATCGACTTCTACCTGCCGCAGTACCAGCGCGACGAGTTCTACCTGAAGCGCGACCGCTGAGCCGGGCACCGACAACCGTGCCGTGGCCGCGAAGGGTTGCCACCGACTCGCGGTGGTGGGGGCGGCTCCACGACTCCGCGATCGGTTTCCTTTGACCGCCCCGAGCCGGCTCGCTTTCCTACTTCCCCCGCAAGGCCCGGCATCATGCCGCTGGCCCAACCCACAGACGCACCGACCATGTCCGCACAGCCGACCATCCTCTACACCAAGACCGACGAGGCTCCTGCCCTCGCCACCTATTCGCTGCTGCCCATCGTCCAGGCCTTCGCCCGGCGTGCGGGCATCCAGGTGGGGCTGCGCGACATCAGCCTCGCCGGCCGCATCCTCGCAGCCTTCGCGGACAAGCTGCCTGCGGACAAGCGCGTGGGGGACCACTTGGCCGAGCTGGGCGCGCTCACGCTCAAGCCCGAGGCCAACATCATCAAGCTCCCCAACATCTCGGCCTCGGTGCCGCAGATGAAGGAGGCGATCGCCGAGCTGCAGTCGCACGGGTACCCGGTGCCCGACTACCCGGAGACGCCCGCGACCGATGCCGAGAGGGACGCAAAGGCCCGGTACGACAAGGTGAAGGGCTCGGCGGTGAACCCGGTGCTCCGCGAGGGCAACTCGGACCGCCGCGCGCCCAAGGCGGTGAAGGACTACGCACGCTCGCACCCGCACTCGATGGGTGCGTGGTCGAAGGACAGCAGGACGACGGTGGTGTGCATGCAGGGCGACGACTTCTGCTCGAGCGAGAAGTCGGTGACGGTGCCCGCCGCCACCACGGTGCGCATCGAGTTCGTGGGAGCCGACGGCGCCGTCAAGGTGCTGAAGGACAAGACCTCGCTGCAGGCGGGTGAGATCCTCGATGCCACGCGCATGAGCAAGAAGGCGCTCGTCGCCTTCTACGAGCGCCAGATCGCCGAGGCCAGGTCGCGCGGCGTGCTGTTCTCGCTGCACCTCAAGGCCACGATGATGAAGGTCAGCGACCCCATCCTCTTCGGCCACGCCGTGCGCACGCTGCTGCGCGAGTTCCTCGCGCGCCACCAGGCGACCCTTGGCTCGCTGGGCGTCGACCTCAACAACGGTCTCGGCGACCTGGTCGAGAAGGTCCAGAAGCTGCCCGCGGCCCAGCGCGACGCGCTCGAGGCCGACCTGAAGGCGGCAATGGCCGCAGGGCCCGGCATCGCCATGGTGGACAGTGACCGCGGCATCACCAACCTGCACGTGCCCAGCGACGTGATCGTCGACGCCTCGATGCCCGCGATGATCCGTGCGGGCGGCAAGATGTACGACGCGCAGGGCAAGCTGCAGGACACGCTTGCAGTGATCCCCGACAGCTCCTACGCCGGCGTGTACCAGGCCGTGGTGGACTTCTGCCGCACCCAGGGCGCCCTCGACCCGAGGACGATGGGCTCGGTGCCCAACGTCGGCCTGATGGCGCAGGCGGCCGAGGAGTACGGCTCGCACAACAAGACGTTCGAGCTGGCCGCGGCCGGGCGGGTGCGCATCGTCGACGACAAGGGCACCGTTCTCCTCGAGCACGCTGTCGAGGCCGGCGACGTGTGGCGCGCCTGCCAGACGCGTGACGCAGCGGTGCAGGACTGGGTGAAGCTCGCGGTCAACCGCGCGCGCCTCAGCAACACGCCTGCCGTGTTCTGGCTCGACCGCAAGCGCGCCCACGATGCCCAGGTGCTCGCCAAGGTCGAGGCATGCCTCGCCAGGCACGACACCAAGGGTCTCGACCTGCGCGTGCTCGCGCCCGCCGATGCCTGCCGTCACACCCTCGAACGCATCGTGAAGGGGCAGGACACCATCTCGGTGACCGGCAACGTGCTGCGCGACTACCTCACCGACCTGTTCCCGATCCTCGAGGTCGGCACCAGTGCCAAGATGCTCTCCATCGTCCCGCTCATGAACGGCGGCGGGTTGTTCGAGACCGGTGCCGGCGGCTCGGCGCCCAAGCACGTGGAGCAGTTCCTGGAGCAGAACTACCTGCGCTGGGACAGCCTCGGCGAGTTCTTCGCCCTCGCAGCCTCCTTCGAGCACCTCTCGATCGTGGCCGGGAACGCGCGCGCCAAGGTGCTGGCCGACACGCTCGATGCCGCCAACGGCGCGTTCCTCGAGCACGACCGCAGCCCGGGCCGCAAGCTCGGCACCATCGACAACCGCGGCAGCCACTTCTACCTCTGCCTGTACTGGGCCAAGGCCCTCGCGGCGCAGACCACGGATGCCGAGCTGCAGCGCGCCTTTGCCCCCGTCGCCCAGCAGCTTGCCGCCAACGAGGCCAAGATCGTGGCCGAACTGGTGGCGGTGCAGGGCAAGCCCGTGGACGTGGGTGGCTACTACCAGCCCGACGACGCCCTCGCTGCCGCAGCCATGCGCCCGAGTGCCACGTTCAACGCGATCCTCGCGCAGGTCTGAGGGCGGGCCCAGTTCTCAGGACGGCCCGGGGTCAGGCACCCACGGCGGCTGCACATGCGCGCGGACGCGATCCTGCGTCTCCAAGCGGTCCGTCCCCGAGCGCAGCGGTTCTGCTCAGCGCGCGCCGACGGGTGCGCCGTCCATCAACCGCACGAAGCGCTCGAACAGGTAGAGCGCGTCGTGGGGGCCCGGAGCGGCCTCGGGGTGGTACTGCACCGAGAACACGGGCAGCTCGCGGTGGCGCAGACCCTCGACCGTCTGGTCGTTGAGGTTGCGGTGCGACACCTCCACGGACTTTGGCAGCGAGGCCGGGTCCGCGGCGTAGCTGTGGTTCTGGGCGGTGATCTCGACCTTGCCGGTGAGCAGGTCCATCACGGGCTGGTTGCCGCCGTGGTGGCCGAACTTCATCTTGTAGGTCTTGCCGCCGAACACGTGGCACAGGATCTGGTGGCCGAGGCAGATGCCGAACACGGGCAGCTTCTGCACGAGCACCTTGGCCGAGCGGATGGCATAGGTGCAGCGGGCGGGGTCGCCAGGGCCGTTGCTGAGGAACACGCCGTCGGGCTTGCGCTCCAGCACGGCCTCGGCCGGCGTCTCCGCGGGCACCACGGTCACGTCGAGGCCATGGGCCACGAGCGAGCGGAGGATGTTGCGCTTGGCGCCGAAGTCGTAGGCCACGACGTGGTGGCGCTTGGCTCCCGGCCTGCCCACGGGCAGCGGCGAGAACGGCGACTCGTAGCCGTGGCGCCACTCGTACAGGTCCTTGGTGGTGACGTGCAGGACGTGGTCCACGTCGGCCACGTGGGGCGCGGTGCGCACCTTGGCGACCAGCGTGGCGTCCGGCGTGTCCATGTCGCGGGTGATGAGCACGCGCTGCTCACCCTGGTCGCGGACGCGGCGGGTGAGCATGCGGGTGTCGACGCCGTCGATGCCCGGCACACCGTGCTGGTCCATGTAGTCGGACAGCTCGACCGCGGAGCGGAAGTTGGACGCGCGTTCGCAGGCCTCGCGCACCACCAGGCCGGCAGTCCACACCTTGGGCGACTCCTCGTCCTCGCTGTTGATGCCGTAGTTGCCGATGTGCGGCTGCGTCAGCAACACGGTCTGGCCGCGGTAGGAGGGGTCCGTGAGGATCTCCTGGTACCCCGTCATGGAGGTGTTGAAGACCAACTCGCCCAGGGAGTCCTGCGCGGCGCCGAAGCCACGCCCGCGCAACACGGTTCCATCTTCGAGGACGAGGCGGGCGGGGGGGCGGTTCTTGCTCACGGAGAGGGCTTTCCTGGGGCTGCCAGCTGGTTGACGAGCGAAGCGAGATAGCCCGCTCCGAAACCGTTGTCAATGTTGACCACGCCCACGCCCGCCGCACAGCCCGTCATCATCCCCAGCAGGGCGGCGAGGCCGCCGAAACTGGCACCGTAGCCCACGCTGGTGGGCACGGCGATGACGGGCCGGGAGAGCTGGCCGGTGAGCACCGAGGCGAGGGCTCCTTCCATGCCTGCGACGGCAATCGCCACGTTGGCCCTGCGGATGGCCGGCAGTCGGTCGAGCAGCCGGTGGAGGCCCGCGACCCCGACGTCGTAGTGGCGTTCGATGGCGTTGCCTGCGATCTCGAGGGCCGTGGCCGCCTCCTCGGCCACCGGCAGGTCGCTGGTGCCCGCTGCCACGATGGCCACGAGGCCGGTGCGGGGGAGTGGAGCCCGGTCGACGGTGATGCAGCGGGCGCGTTCGTGCCAAACGGCATCGGGCACGAGGGTGCCCACCGCTTCCGCATGGGCCGGGCTGGCCCGGGTGAGCAGCACGCGCTCGGCCCGGGAGAGGATCTCGCGTGCGATCTGCGCCGCGTCCTCGGGCTGCTTGCCGGGGCAGTAGACGACCTCCGGGAACCCGCACCGGCGTGCGCGGTCGTGGTCGACCTGAGCGAAGCCGAGGTCTGCGGCGGGCTGGAGCGCCTGCATGGCACGGTCGACGTCGAGAGCGCCGCTCTGCACCTGGAGGAGCAGTTCGCGGAGGCTCTGGTTGGCTGCACCTGGGTTCATCGCGTCCGCGCCTTGCTGCCGGTGTCGGCGGTTGCCACCGCATCGAGGTCGAAGCCGCTCACCTGGCCTGCATCCAGTTGCAGCCCTCCCAGCAGTGCGACCATGGCACCGTTGTCGGAGCACAGGTCCAGCGGAGGGAACACCTGCTGCAGTCGTGCGAGCACCGGGTCCGCGGCCAGCCGCTCGCGCAGCCTCTTGTTGCGCGCCACGCCACCGCCGATGACGAGCGACCTGGAGGGATGCTGGTCGGCTGCCCGGCGCAGCTTCTGCACCAGCACGTCGACGACGGCCTCTTGGTAGGCGTGGGAAACGTCGCGCAGTTGTTCAGGGGAGAGCTGGGGCATCGGCCGCTCGGCACCGGGCCCGCGCAGCTGGTAGAGCAACGCGGTCTTGAGCCCGCTGAACGAGAAGTCGAGGGAGTCGGGGCCGAGCATGGGGCGCGGCAACTCGATGCCGGCCGCACTGCCACCCACGGCCGTCTTCTCGATCGAGGGGCCGCCCGGGTAGGGGAGGCCCAGCAGCGCCGCACCCTTGTCGAGGGCCTCGCCTGCCGCGTCGTCGCGCGTGGTGCCGAGTCGCCGCGTGCGCAGCGGTGCCTCCAGTTGCCACAAGGCGGTGTGGCCGCCCGACGCGATGAGCGCGAGCGCGGGCAGCTGCAGGTCCGGCTCGGCCAACAGCGCCGCGTGGATGTGGGCCTGCACGTGGTCGACGCCCACGAGCGGGATGCCGTGCACCCAGCTCAGGGTCTTGGCGGCGGTGAGGCCCACCAGCAGGCAGCCGACCATGCCGGGGCGGTGGGTGACGGCGACGGCCGCAAGTTCCGCCGCGTGCACGCCTGCGTCGGCAAGCGCCTGGTCGACGATGGGGAGGATCCGCTGCGTGTGGCTCCGGCTCGCTGCCTCCGGCACGACGCCGCGCCAGCGCTCGTGCAGCTTCACCTGCGAGTGCACCACGTTGCTGAGCACGACGCGGTCATCGGCGACGACCGCGGCCGCGGTCTCGTCGCACGACGTCTCGATGCCAAGCACCAGCTTGCGCAGCGTGCTCATCGGCTCACTTGATCTCCACCACCTGCACGTCCACCGCAGTCCCGTCCGGCAGCACGTCCTGCTTCTCGCCCGCGGCAGGCGGGATCTCGGGCGGCGCACCGACCTTGAGCTCGACCTCCAGCTTCTCGGGCTTGTCGCTGGTCTCGAAGTCCGCCTTGCCGAGCGCGACCTGGTTCCACCGCTCGTTGTCGACGCGGACCTGCACCACGTTGTTGCGTGCGTGGCACCGCACCTGGCCCTCGGGCACGACGACCAGCACGTCCTGTTCGCCCGGCTGCACGCGGATGCAGATGCCGGTGTCGTAGTTCTCGTTGTCGCCGCCCATCATGACCACGCCGCCGGCAGCCCCGTTCTCCTTGGGCTTGGGGGTCACCCGGAGCTCGATGCGGTCGAGCATGGCCATCTCCGCGGCCTCCGGGTCCTTGCGCACGCGCAGCAGCACCTCGTGCAGCACGGGAGCCAGCTCCAGCGGCACCTGCTGGTCCGCGTCGACGACCAGCGGGTCGTCGGTCGCGTGCAGGCTCACGCCGGTTGCCACGTCCACCAGCCGGATGCGGTACTTGCCGGGGCCCACGGGCAGCACGAAGCGGCCCTCGTCGTCGAGGAAGGCGCGGATGCCCGTGTAGTCGATGTTGAAGGGGTTGAAGAACATCGGCTGGTCCTCGTTCACGCGCTGTGCGATCGCAACCACGCGGTCGAACGGCACGCCGGCGCGGGGGAACCGCACGGTGCCGCGGATCGAGCCGGGCCGGTCGCGCCGCGTCTCGAACACGCGGTCAATCCCCTCGGGGCGCACGCGGAAGGGCTCCAGCGGCAGGTAGAGTGCGTCGCCGTCGCGCGGACGCGCAGGCTGCATGAGGACGAGCAGGTAGCTGCCGAGCTCGACGCCGTTGAACTCGAAGGAACCGTCTGCGCCGAGCAGGACTGCCCCGTCGTCCTGTTGCTGGCCCGAGCTGCCGTAGAACACCCTGCCGTACGACGTGGTGCCTGCCTGGAAGTCGGCCATGCGGTGCAGGAACACCTTGTAGTCGCGCAGCGAGTCGGCATCGGCAAGGCGGCCCTTCACCGTGGCACCCGGCAGCAACGTGAGCCTCACCTCGGTGCGTTGCTCCGACGGTGCGAGCTCGAGCTTCTGTGGCTGGGTGCGCGGGCGGCGCGGGTGCCGCACGTGCAGCTCCCATGCGCCTTCGCCCAGCTGCTTCAACTCGAAGGAGCCGTCCGCGTTGCTGCGCACCGCGTCGGACGGGTCGCCGTCCGGCTCCTGGTAGTAGCCCATGTTGGGGTCCTGCTGGGTGCGCGCCCAGACGATGGCGTCCGCCACCGGCTCGCCGCTCTTCGCGTCGACTATGCGCCCCTTCACGGTGGCCATCGGGACGAGTTCGACCGTCACCGGCTCGCGCGACTGGCCCTGCTCCAGGTCCTTGAACTCGACCTCGGTGAGCAGCGCAGGCGCGAAACCCTCGGCCAGCACCTGCACCATGCCCATGCGCGACTCGTGCTCGTTGGGGCCCTCGACGACTGCGGTGCCTTCCTTGGCGGGCGTGGCCTGTTCGCGCAGCAGGCGCAGGCGGTAGTCGCGGTAGGAGGGGTTCTGGCTGGAGTACTCGTCCCACAACGCGATGGCGCGGAAGTCCTGCACCTGCTTCCCGTCCGCCTTGGCGACGGCGCGCACGCCGAGCTTGCCGCCGCCCTTGGCCGTGCCTGCACCTGCCTCGCCCTTGCAGAGGATCTCAAGGTTGGGCGCGGCGCCGGTCATCGGCTCGGTCTGGCCCTGCAGCACGACGTCGTCGCGCACCACGCGAGCCGTGGCGCGCCAACGGCCCGGGCGCAGCACCGTGGCGCGGAAGCTGCCGTCGGCGCCAACTTCCGTGGGCATGCCGTCCGTGGCCAACTCGTAAGCGACCATCAGGGTGGCACCGCCGAGGCCGCGACCGTCCTGGTCGAGCACGCGTCCGCTGACGTGGCCGCTGCGCCTCATGGTCACGTCGAGCGGCGTGCGCGAGGAGACGGGGGACACACGCTCCTCGTAGTGGCCGTCGAACCGGAAGCGCAGCGACACGGCGCGGTCCAGCACGTGCTCGAGCTCGAAGATCCCGTCGGCACCCGAGGTGGCCCTGCAGCGCAAGCTGCTGGGCGTGGCACTGAGGAAGCGGGTGGCATCGAGGGCATCGGTGGCCACGACCTCCACGCCGGCGAGCGGTGCACCGTCCTCGCCGCGTACGCGTCCGACGAGGCGCGCACCCGGCAGCAGCACGAGGGTGCCTTGGTCCTGCACGGGCTCGAACTCGGGGACGCTGGCTCTTCCTCCGCCCGGCGCGACCCAGGTCTTCCCGGCGCGCGGCTTGAGCGCGACGTTGCGGGCCACGCCTGCAAACGCGTCGGCAGCCACCACCAGCATGGTCTGGTTGCCGCGGAAGGATGCCTGCTCGGCGGGGACCTGCCACTGCAGCGACCAGCTGCCCGCGTCATCGGTGCGTGCTTGCGGCGACGCCAGCAGTTGGCGGGTGGTGAACTCGTTCGCGGGCGCGAAGGCCACTGCGGCACCGACCACGGGCTTGCCCGTCACGTCGGTCACGCGGCCCTTCAGTTCCACCACTTGGGTCCGGGGTGCAGCCGCGGTCTCGGACCCCTGGGCATGGACCACGGGGGCGCAGACGAGGAACAGCAGGTTCGCGAGGGTCAGCTTCATGGGTTTCGCGGGCAGCGTGGCCGCCATCCTAGGACGGGGAAGCTGCGTTGCCATCGTGCCCACGGGGCGGAGGCTGCGAATCGCGCTTGCGCAGGGCCGTTCCGCACCGCCTGCCTGCGCCCTCCGGACCGGTCGGGTGCAGGCCACCAGTTGCTAGCATCCGCGGTTCCCCCGGACCCACACACCATGCGCCTGCAAACCAAGATCTCCCTGGCTGCGGCCCTGATGGCAGCTGTTGCCTGCAGCGGCAACCACGATGCAAACGTCGTGAGCGAGCTGCGCTTCGGCACGCCCGCATCGTTCCCGCTCGGCACGCCCTCCGGCAACGGTCTCGCGTTCGCGGACCTCGACGGCGACGGCTGGCTCGATGCGGTCTCCACCGACCGCGCGGGCGGCCGACTGGTCACGCTGCGCGGCTCGGCAGACGGGTTCGGTGCGCCAGTGCTCGCGAGTGCAGTGCCGGGTGCGTCCATGGCCGCGGTGGGGGACCTGGGCGGTGACCGGTTGCCCGACGCGATCGTCGGCAGCAGCACGGGCAACCAGCTGGCCGTGCTCGACAACCTGGGCGCTGGCGCGTTCGCCGTACCTCGCTTTGTCGATGTCGGCGCGACCAGCGACGTGCTGTTGGCCTTCGACTTCAGCGGCGACCTGCGCGCGGACGTCGTGAGCGGCAGTGCCGCGGGTGGATCACTTGCCTTCGTCAACTTCGACGGCAGTGCCACCGTGGTGGTGCGCACGATCCCGTTGGGCGCGGTGCCCGGCGGCATGACGGCGCCCGACCTCGACCGCGACGGCAGGCGCGACCTTGTCGTTGCAGCTGCCAACGACGGGCGGCTCTTCGTCCTCATGGGCACGCGCAACGGCTACTTCGCGGCGCCCACGGCCCTGGCCGTCGACCCGCTCGGCGGCCCGGTGGCGTCCGGCGACCTCGACAACGACGGCCTGGCCGACGTGGTCGCGCTGGAGGCCGGACTCGCCTCCGTGCGCGTGTTCCGCGGCAACGGTGCCGGCAGCCTCACGAGCGGCAGCGCGCGTTCGTTGCCCGGTGCCGCGTCGAGCCTCCAGCTCACCGACCTCGACGGCGACGGCTTGCTCGACCTGTGTGCCAGCCTCGCCCAGCAGGTGGTGGTGTGCTACGGCAAGGGCGACGGCACGTTCCGCACCGGCGAGGAAGCAGTGCTCGACACCGGCGGCACCACGTCGGTGGTGGCCACCGACGTGGAGGGCGACGGCCGCATGGACCTTGCCTACGTGAGCGCGACCACCAGCCTCGCCCTGCTGCGCAACCCCCGCCCGGTGCAGGCCGGCAACATCGTCTACGGCACGGGCAGCCCCGACTGCTCCGGCTACCAAGGCCTGCTGGGCACCACCCGCGCCACCGTGGGCAACACGGACTACGCGCTGCGCGCGACCAATGCGCTGCCGTATGCCGTGGGCACCCTGCTGGTGGGCAACGAGGCCGTCACTGCCTCTGTGCCAGGGCCGCTCGGCGGCGTCGTGATGCACGTGGGGCCGAGCGCACTCGTCTCGCGAGTCCTCGTGGCAGACGAGTCGGGCTCCAGCTGGACGCCCATGCCGATCCCCGACAACCCAGCGCTGGCAGGCGTGGAACTCGCGCACCAGGTGGTGTGGTTCCA
>JBEGVB010000198.1:0-29430 GCA_041178545.1 Planctomycetota bacterium | reverse complement strand
ACCCCCGCAACCCTACCGCCCGCACGCATCCATTCCATCGCCAAGTGAGGCTCCCTCGGTGCCCGTTGCGTTTGCGCCTTCCCAAGCGTTGCCGCCCCGAAGACACGCCGCTCCCCCGCCGACCTCGCCGAAGCCACGATCCACCGACGGCGCCAAGGACCCTGAAAACGGAGGCAACGCCGCCGAAAGCCCCATCGCAACCAGCACATGCGCGTCCCCTGCCGCGTCGTGGATCGCCGCGCGCACCCAGCGCTCCTGATGCAGCCGACGCACCGTGGCGTTGGCAACGTCCTCGACCGTCCCCGACCCGGCGCCATCGATCGACTCTTGGCCCTCGCCTCCGACGACGGCTCCGTGCAGGTCAGAGGGCGACGGCTTCCCGTTCCTGGTTCCTCCACTCCAGCCCCGTTCCCCATCCCGCCACTCCATGAGCCTCAACCACCGCTCCCTTCCCTCCTCCTTCTCCCACCGGCTCGCTACCATCCCTCCCGCCGTGGCCGACAAGCGCCGATTCGAGTTGTTCGCCGACCTCGTCACCCGCGCCTTCCCCGGGGCGCGGCGCGCCTTCGACATCGCGGGCGGCATGGGCAGGCTCAACGAGGCACTCACTGCGCGGGGCCTCGACGTGCTGACGTTCGACAAGCGCTGGAAGCACGCCGACGTGAAGTACGCGCAGCGGCTGTTCACCCTCGACGAGCCGTGCTCGTGCGACGTGCTCGTGGGCATGCACCCCGACGGTGCCACGCGCATCATCGTCGAGTACGCAGCACGCCATGCGCGGCCCTTTGCCATCGTCCCCTGCTGCTCGGACAACGGCATGCCCTACAAGCCGTGGATGCGCCACCTCGCTGAACTCGGACGCGAACGCGGCCTGGAGGTCACCGAGGACGCGCTGCCGATGCAGGGCCGGGCGCGCGTGCTCGTCGGCAAGCCGCGGAACTGAAGGCCCCGGTGCGGCGCGGCGCAACGAAGTCGCACCGTCGTAACGACGCAGGCGGCCACCCGATGCCCAGGCCGCGCAGTTAGACTGCCGCCCCATGCGCGGTACGACCTGGCTGCTGTGGATGATGCTCGCCGCGTGCAGCAGCGAGGCCCCGGCACCGCCCACACCCGCCGCAACCGCGCCGTCGGCACCCGCACCGGCACCCGCGGGCGGTCCCGCCACCGCGGCAGCAGCCACGGCAACCGGCGCCCCGACCGCGAGCAGCGAGGCCCCTGCGCGCGCTGCCACGGCGATCTTGCAGCGCGCCGCCGCCGCGCAGGACCCTGCAGCCGTTGGCAATGCCCCCACCGAACTCGCGGCCCTGGGCGCAGGCGCGCTGCCCGCGCTGGAGACCGCGTTGCGCAGTGGCGACCTGAGCACGCGCAGGATCGCAGTGCTCGCCCTGCTGCAGATGGGCCCCACGGCGCTGCCGGTGGCAGCAACCCTCGACCACGTTGCACAGCACGATGCGGATCTCGACATCCGCGCGGTTGCCGTGCGCGCGCGGATGCGCGCCACCTCGGACACCTCGGAACTCGATGCAGCCCGTGCCGCGATGGAGGCGGCAGAACGGGCGAACCGCTGACACCAAAGGAACCCACCATGCGAATCCTCCTCGCCTCCTCTGCGTTGCTGGCCACGGCCGCCATCCTCCCCGCCCAGTACTCGGGCACGCTGCAGATCGTCCCCGCGGGCGGCAGCGGCGTGTTCACGACCTTCACCCAGGCCGTCAATGCACTGTTCGTGAGCGGCGTGAACGGCCCGGTGACGGTGCTCGTCCACCCGGGCACCTACAACGAGTCCGTGCTCGTCCCGCCGATCCCCGGCGCGTCGCCGACGAACACCGTGACGTTCAAGGCGCTGCTCGGTCGCGGCACCGTGCAGATCACCGGCAACGGTGGTGACACGTTTGCCCTCGTCGGCGTGAGCTTCCGCCGCAACTCCTCGGTGGGCTTCGAGGACCTCGACTTCGTGAGCGGCCCCGGCTTCGCGATCAGCGGCACCACCAACGTCGAGAACGTGTCGGTGACCGGCTGCAGCTTCGGCCCCGAGCACCGCAACAACGCGAGCGGTGAGTTCCGCCACGCACTCATCGTGTCCGAGAACTCCGGCACCGAGGCAGGGTGGAAGCTGCGCAACAACCGCTTCACGCTGCCCAGCTACACCAACCGCACGAACTACGGCATCTACCTGAGCAACGGCGGCGGCTGGGACATCAGCGGCAACTCCTTCGACCTCAACGGTGTCACCCACGCCCTGTACCTGATCAACCAGAACCGGCGCCTCGACCGGATCTGGAACAACACCTTCACGGGCAACCTGCGCCAGTCGACGAGCACGTCGGCCTCGAACCAGTCGGTGATCAAGGTCGACGTCAGCAACTACGACAACGACATCGCCTTCAACTCGTTCCTGGTGAACGTGCCGGGTGCAGCAGGGTGCTGCATCGCTGCGAGCGGCATCAGCGGCACCAACCCCGCCCTCAACCGCATCCGCGGCAACATCTTCTCGATGACTGGGCCCGGCACCTGCATCGTGATGAGCGCCGCCACCAACCCGCTGGTGAGCGACAACAACATCTTCTGGGCACCCACGGGTGAGGTGGCACGCCAAGGCGCATCAACGCCCGGCTTCGCGACCCTTGCGGCCTGGCAGACGGCAGCCAACGTGGACCTCGCCAGCCAGCAGGTCGATCCGTTCTACACCAACAGCACGACGGCGCCCTTCGACCTGCGCCCGATCCTCATCAGCACCGCGAAGGACCAGGGTGGCGCGCCGCTCGCCTTCGTGGTCGACGACCTTGCCGGCCGGTTGCGCGACCCGCTGCCCGACTGCGGCGCCTACGAGATGTCCGGGTTCGCCTACTACGGGCAGGGCTGCGCCGGCACGGGAAGCCTCGTCCCCGCGATCGGTTCGTCTGGGCTGGTTGCCGTCGGCTCGACCAACTTCTCGGTCGACCTGTCCAACAGCCCGGCCAACACGCTGGCGTTCCTCGTCGGCGGCAACTCGCGCACCACCTCGGGCGCCACCACACTGCCCTTCGACCTCGGCGGTGGCTGCTCGGTGCTGGCGGCACCGGTGGCCCTCGTGGGCCGCCTCACGTCAGCTACGGGCACGGCCTCGGTGGCGCTGTCCATCCCTCCGAACCCGGCCCTCAGCGGCACGGACATCTTCTTCCAGTACCTCGTGACCGACGCAGGGTCGCCAAGCCCCTACGGCATCACTTCGAGTCCGGGCGGCGCTCTCCAGTTGTGACCCGCGGCGCCGTGCGCACGGTCGCGAGTGCCACGGCAAGGTGTGACTCGAGCACGCGGGCCGCAGCGCGGTGGCCCTCGGGACCCCAGTGCGCGTCACAGCGCAGGAAATGCCGCGAGGGGTCCCCCTGGCTCGCGTGCAGCATCTCCTTCACCAGCGGCACGAAGGTCACGTTGGCGGTGGTGGCTGCCCATGCCTGCAGCGCGTCGTCCAAGGGGCTCCTGCCCGTGCGGAGGTGCGCGGCAATGTCCTCCGGTCGCGGGATGGTGAAGAGCACCACCGGACGCGGTGCTACGAGCGCTGCAATGCGCTCGTAGGAGTGCCGCAACCGCTCGAACTCTGCGACCGAGAAGCTGTGGAACCGGCTCGTCTCGGCACCGAGGTCGCCCTTGATCCGCTCCTGCATCCGGCGCTGCTTGTAGGCGGAGTAGAACAGGTCGACGACGTTCTGGGTGTAGGTGAAGTCGCGTAGCGTGGCCCCGAGGTCGAATCCCGCCGCAGCCTCGACGCGTGCCCACGAGGACTGACGCACGGAGGGGATCGGGAAGCGCAACTCGTAGTCGGGAGCCACACCAGCCCAGTACGGCAGGTAGCGTCCCTCCTGCGGCAGGTCGTCGTCGAAGTCGTTCTCGGGCAGGATCGCGCAGAGCACGACATCGTGGTCGAAGCGCTGCACCAACGAGCGGTAGAGCGCGTATGCGTGCGTGGAGCCGGCATTGCCGCTCGTGCCGAAGTTGAGGCACGGCACTCCAAGGCTCGCCTCCAGCACGTTGGAGAGCCGGTCGCGTTCCTCGACGCCATACCCCTCCATGAAGGAGTCGCCCAGCACGGCAACGCGCGGCTCCGTGCTGTGCAACGGCCGCTCCGCGTCGCGCGCACCGAAGGAGTTGGACGTGTAGGTCACGTCGAAGCATGCCTTCTGGTGGCGGTAGGTCGCGTTGGGGGCGTGCCAGGCGCCGAAGTCGGGACTCACGTCCCCCCAGAAGGTCGACCGCGAGCCGGCAAGCGCGTAGGAGGGCACGCGGGCGGGCATCCAGTTGGACTCGACCGCGGCCAGGCACAGCAGTTCGACGGTTGCTGCCGCCACGGCCACCCCCACCAGTGCGGCGAGGATGCGCCCGAACCTCCTGCGTCGCTGCGGAGCCGCGCCGGGTGCGCCCATGTCGGCATCATGACCGATCCGGGCGCAGGCTTCCGCCACTTTTCCCGCGCCAGTCCTGCCGGAAACCCGCGTGCATGCGGCGCGCCCGTGTCCCATCCTACGGGCGTGAGCACGAACGGCCCCACGTCCGACCTCGAGTCGCGCCTCTACTTCCGCCAGTTGCTGGCTGGCAGGGACTTCGCACGCGGCAACCCGATCGCCGCGCAGATGGTCAACTTCGTCTACCTGGTCGGCGACCGCCTCACCGGGCAGTGCGTCGCCGTCGACCCCGCCTATGCCGTGCGCGAACTGGTCGGGATCGCCGAGCAGGACGGCATGTCGCTGACCGGCGCCCTCGCGACCCACTACCACCCGGACCACGTGGGCGGCGACCTGTTCGGCCACGACCTGGAGGGCGTGAAGGAACTGCTGGAACTGCGCCCGGTGAAGGTGCACGTGCAGAAGCAGGAGGCGCCGTGGGTGAAGCGCATGACCGGGTGCTCCGACAGCGACCTCGTGCTGCACGAGAGTGGCGACGTGGTCGACGTGGGTGCGGTGCCGATCCAGTTGATCCACACGCCCGGCCACACCCCGGGCAGCCAGTGCTTCCTGGTGGCCAACCGCCTCGTTTCCGGCGACACGCTCTTCCTGCAGGGCTGCGGCCGCACCGACCTGCCGGGCGGTGACCCGCGCCAGCTGTACCTGTCGCTGACCCAGAAGCTCGCGAAGGTGCCGGACACGGCCGTGCTGTACCCCGGTCACCTCTACGACCCGCGCGGCAGCGCCAGCATGGGCCAGACCCGGCGGGAGAACTCGGTGTTCGTGCCCAAGAGCGAGGCCGAGTGGCTCGCCATGTTCGGCTGAACCGTGGGTTGAAGGGACCCCGCAGACTACGCTCGCAACGATGACCGAGGACGACGACGCACCGCGCACCGAGGGCAACCGGGCCTTCAACCCGCGCATGCACCAGGGCGGCAAGCTGGCGTTCCGCCAACGGGTGAACCCCACCGAGGTGGACCCCGGTGCCTTCGTGGTGCACGGCGGCGCCAACCCACCCGCGCTGCGAGCACTGGTGCCAGCAGGGTTCGCCGACGTCGAGATCGAGGTCGGCTCTGGCAAGGGTGCGTTCCTCGTCGCTGCCACGGAGGCGCGGCCGCGCGTGTTCCACCTGGGCATCGAGGCCGCGCCCGCCTACGCCGAGTTCGCTGCCGACCGCC
Organism: Planctomycetota bacterium; assembly: GCA_041178545.1. GTDB lineage: Bacteria > Planctomycetota > UBA1135 > UBA1135 > UBA2386 > JBEATZ01. Next base: position 23,834 of record JBEGVB010000198.1, on the reverse strand, counting down.
TCAAGAAGTCCGGGCGCACCAACGGGCTGCTCCTGGTCGACAACGGCAAGCTGTTCCTGCAGGACCGCGTCGAGCCGGGCGAGCTGGCGGCGCTGCACGTCTACTTCCCCGACCCGTGGCCGAAGCGCCGCCACAAGGGCAGGCGGTTCTTCACGGACGAGGTGCCGGCAACGGTGGCGCGCGCCCTGCGCGCCGACGGCTGGCTCTACGTGGCAACCGACAACGCTGCCTATGCCGGCCAGGTGTGCAGGGTCGTGGGCAGTTCCCCTTGGTTCGAGCGCGACGAGGCCGAGGAACAGCGGCTGCAGCAGCTGGGCCCTGGGCACGCGTTCAGCCCCACCAACTTCGAGCGCAAGTACATCGAGGAGGGCCGCGTGATCCGACGCTACGCCTTCCGCAAGGTCGCAACCCCGCAACCAGCATGAACTGGCACGACATCGGCGAGGCCTCGGGCCTCAAGCTCGCACCCGGCGCACCGGTGCGCATCGGCGACCGCTGGATCGCGGTGTTCCGCGACCGCGACGAGTGGCTCGCCATCGACAACGCGTGCCCCCATGCGGGCGCACCGCTGTGCGACGGCAGCGTGATCGACGGCAAGGCCGTGTGCTACCTGCACTGCTGGCAGTTCGACCTGCGCACGGGCGCCTGCGACGTGGGCAAGGACTGGGACGTGCGCACCTACCCGGTGCGCGAGGTGGGCGGCAGGCTGCAAGTAGGCATCGCCGCGTCCTGAGTTCCCCGCACCCTCAGGCAGGCATCACGCCGACCTCGGTCGCCTTGAGCGCCACCCACACCGTGGCGCCGGGACGGATGCCGAGCTCGTCGACTGCGGACTGCGTCACCTCGGCCACGAGCGGCACCGGGCCTCCCAGCTGCACGCGACGCCCGCTGAGCGCGGGCTCGACGCGCGCCACGGTGGCCTGCCACACGTTGCGGGGCGAACCACTGGGCCGTTCGCGGAAGAGCGAGAGGGCACGGGGGTGCACGGTGGCCACGGCGCGCCCCTCCACCGTGGTCGCGACGACGAGCTGCCCGCCGCCGTCGACGGCCATGATGCTGTCGTGCACGCTGCCGCGCAGGAAGTTGAGGCCCACCAGGTCGGCCACGTAGCGCGTGCGCGGGCTGCTGCCGATCTCGGCCGCGCTGCCCTCCTGCACCAGCTGCCCCTGCTCCAGCACCGCAATGCGGTCGGCGAGCACGAAGGCGTCGACGGGGTCGTGCGTGACCACGAGGGCGGGCCCCGCGAAGTCCGCGAGCACGCGCTGGAGGAGTTGTCGCAGCTCGAGTCGTCCCGACGCGTCCACCGCGGACAGCGGCTCGTCGAGCAGCAGCATGCGCGGGCGCACGGCCAGTGCACGTGCCAGCGCGACGCGCTGGGACTCACCGCCCGACAGCTCACGCGGCCTGCGGCCGCCGAACCCGCCGAGGCCGACCTGCTCGAGCAGTTCGTCGGCACGACGCCGCACCTCGACAACCGGCGTCCCTCGCGCGCGCATGCCGTAACCGACGTTGTCCCGTGCCGACAGGTGCGGGAACAGCAGGCTCGCCTGCGGGACGAGTCCCGCACCGCGCCCCTCGGCCGGGACCCACGTGCCTGCCGCTGGGTCGTCCATCACGGTGGTGCCGAGGCGGACCGTGCCGCGCTCGACCCCGAGCAGCCCTGCCATGGCATGCAGGCAGCTCGACTTGCCGGCCCCGTTGGGTCCCACCAGTGCAAGCGTCTCCCCCGGCGCGACCTCGAGGCGTGCCGTCACGCGGAAGCCACCGCGCGCCACCGTTGCGTCGAACCACAGGCTCACCGGCGCACCTGCAGTGCGTTGCGCAGGAGGAACAGCACCGCCACCGAGACCGAGCCCAGCAGCAGGCCCAGCACGATGGCAAGGTCGGGGTCGGTCTCGAGCGCGATGCCGCACGCGAGCGGCATGGTGCGCGTCGTGCCCTGCAGGTTGCCGGCAAAGGTCTGCGTGGCGCAGAACTCGCCCAGTGCGCGCGCCCAGCACAGCAGGGCCCCGGCGCCGAGCGACGGCAACACCATGGGCACGGTCACGGTGAGGAACCGACGCAACGGACCTGCGCCCAGGGTGGCGGCCACCTCGAGGTGGCGTCGGTCGAGGCCGCGGAGTCCGGCCTCCGCACTGAGCACGAAGAAGGGCATCCCCGTGTAGGCAGCGGCCACCACCGTGGCCGTGGTGGTGAACGGGACCGTCACCCCGGACACGGCCTCCAGCCAGCGGCCGACGATGCCGTTGCGGCCGAAGGCGAGCAGCAGTGCAAGGCCTGCCACCACCGGCGGCAGCACCACGGGCAGCATGACGACGATGCGTGCGAGGGTGCGCAGCACGGAGGACCCGGCAGCGAGCCAGACCGCCAGCGGCAGGCCGAGCACGACGGCGACCACGAGCGCGCCCAGCGAGCTGAGCAACGAGAGCCCCATCGCGTCATGCAGTGCTGGCGACGCGAGCAACGAGCCGAGCCCTTCCCACGGCGCACGCACCAGCAGGCCTGCGAGCGGCAGCAGGAACAACAGCACTGCGAGTGCAGCGACCGCGCCCAGCAGCAACCGCAGCGGTGTGTGTGCGCCCCGGTTCACGGCACCCCGAACCCGTGGCGCACGAGCACGGCGCGCCCTTCGTCCCCCTGCGCGAACGCCACGAACCCACGTCCGCCGGCCTCGTTCGTGCCGCTGCGCAGCACGGCAACCGGGTAGGTGGCGGTCACGTCGTGCTGCGGCGGCAGCGCGATGCCCTCCACCCCGCGCGCACGGGCGTCGGTTGCGAAGGCGATGCATGCGTCGAGCTCGCCGAGCTGCACCTTGGCGACCAGCGCGCGCACGTTGCCCTCGTCGGACCGCGACCTGACCTCGACACCGGCGCTGGCGAGGGCCTCGCGCGCATACCGACCGGCAGGCACCTCGGGACCGCAGAGCGCCACGGCCAGGTCACCGCGTGCGAGGTCGGCGAGGGAACGGATCCCCTTCGGGTTGCCTACAGGCACCACCACGGCCAACCGGTTGGTGACGAGGGTCACCGGCGCAGCGCAGGTGGCCCCCGCACCCACCACCTTGTCCATGTTGGGCACGTCCGCGGACGCGAACACGTCGGCGCGGGCCCCCTCGCGCAGCTGCAGGGCCAGTTGGGCCGATCCGGCACAATGCAGCTCCACGCGCAGCCCGGGGTGACGCCGCTCGAACGCGGCGGCCAGCTCCTCGAACGGCGCTGCCAGCGATGCAGCCGCGAACACGCGCACCGTGTCGGGTGCCGGCGCCGACGGGCTGCAGGCTGCGGCCCCGAGGGCGATGCCGGCCGCGAGTGCGGCACCCCCCCACGGGTTCATGCGCTCGCGTCCCCGTCCTCGCCGGCCATGGCGCCGAGGGACGCATCCGCCAGCTCCACCACCACGTTGGTGGACTTCACCACCGCGTGGACCATGACCCCAGGCTGGAGCCCCATGGTCTCCACCGACTCGCGGGTGATGAGCGAGACCAGGCGGAACGGGCCGCAGCGCATCTCCACCTGGGCCGCCACCTTGTCGCAGGTGACCTTGGTCACGATCCCCAGCATGTGGTTGCGGGCCGAACTGACCCGCGCGAACTCGGGGTCGAGGTCGATGCGCTGGGCCAGCTTGGCCAGTTGCACCCCGTCCACCAGCCGCTGCCCGCCGGGACTGCGCCGGGTGCGCAGCTTGCCCGTGTCGGCCAGCCTGCGCACGGTGTCAGGGCTCACGCCGAGGAGCCGCGCCGCCTGCCCGAGCCGGTAGGTGATCATGCCAGCATTCTGGACATGATCACTGGCACCTGCAAGGTTTGGCGCGCAAGGATCCTCGCAAACGCAAGGATGCGGGACGAAACCAGGGTGCCCAGGCTCAACGCGGGTCGTGGCCGACGGCAGCAGCCTCTGCTGCTCCGGGAGCCGCGGCATGGACCGCCTCGGCAGGCACTGCGCCCGTGGCGGTCGGGTGCGCGTCGGGAGCCGGACCGAGCGGGTCGACTCCAGCCGCCAACCGCACGGCCAGTCCCTCCTGAACCACCACGGCCCCGCCGTCGCGCAGCCACCAGACGTGGCGCCCGTCGCGGATCTCGTGGCGCACCACCTCGGGGGCGAGTGCCGGATCCGGGCAATGGGGCTCGACGACTGCCACCTGCATGGGGACGACACCGCCCGCGGCGGCGACCTCCCTGCGGGGCAGGGGGTTGCCGACCAACAGCGCGGTCAGGAGGAGGGCCGCGACCAGCAGGTAGCAGGTGGTGCAACGCATCGGGGACCCGAGGGGTGCAGGCGGAACATGAGACCCGGTCTGCCCCTCCCTTTCCAGCCGCCCGGTCCCCCGGTGGGCCGTACCGGTGGGTCCCGACCCGAAAACCCCCTTGCCAACGGGCAGCGGGTTCCACTCCGGATCCTTCAACTGGTCTCCCCGTCCTCCTATCCTCCTCCGCCTTCGAGGAGCCACTTGACCGACGGAATCGCCAAGGACCGACTGGAGAAGCTGGAGGCACTGCGTGCCGCCGGCGTGTCTCCCTATCCCCCACGCACGCCCAAGGCCGAGCCGGTCCAGCCGCTGCTGGACGCCTTCGACAGCCGCATGGGGCAGACCGTGACCCTCGCCGGTCGCCTGACCCAGGTCCGCGACTTCGGCAAGCTGCGGTTCAGCCACCTTCACGACCAGACCGGCCACGTGCAGATCGGCTTCGAGCGCGACCGGCTGCCGGCGTTCTGGCCCGACCGCAAGCGCATCGAGGCCAACGACCTGGTGGTGGTCACGGGCGAGGTCGGCCGCACCCAGAAGGGCGAGGCGACCATCTGGGCCAAGGACGTGGTGCTGGCCTCGAAGGCCCTGCGCCCGGCACCGGAGAAGTGGCACGGACTCACCGACGTGGAACAGCGCTACCGCATGCGCTACGTCGACCTGTTCACCAACCCCGACGTGCGCAACACCTTCGCGACCCGCGCGAAGATCCTGCGCGAGGTGCGCCGCTACTTCGACTCGCGCGGCTACCTCGAGGTCGAGACCCCCGTGCTGCAGCCGATCTTCGGCGGCGCCACGGCTCGCCCGTTCGTCACGCACCACAACGCCCTCGACATGCAGCTCTACCTGCGCATCGCGCCGGAGCTGTACCTGAAGCGCCTGCTCGTGGGCGGCATGGAGCGCGTCTACGAGATCGCGCGCGTGTTCCGCAACGAGGGCATCAGCACCCGCCACAACCCCGAGTTCACCATGCTGGAGAGCTACGAGGCTTGGGCGGACTACCGCGACATCATGGACCGCGTCGAGGGGCTCTTCGCCCACCTCGTGGACACGGTGCTTGGCGGCAACTCCAAGGTCACCTTCCGCGGCCGTGAGTACGACCTGCGGCCGCCGTTCCAGAAGGCGAAGTACCTCGACCTCTTCGCGCAGCAGAACCCCGGCGTCGACTTCTTCGACCCGCAGTCGGTCACGCAGCGCGCGCAGCAGCTCGGCCTCAAGTGGCAGGGCATCGAGCACTTCAAGCTGGCCAACGACGTGTTCGAGGCCACGGTCGAGGACACGCTGCAGGGGCCCATCTTCGTCCACGACTACCCGGTGGCGATCTGCCCGCTGTCCAAGCAGAGCCCCGACGACCCGCGCATCGCCGAGCGCTTCGAGATGTTCGTGGCCGGCATGGAACTGGGCAACGCGTTCAGCGAGCTGAACGACCCGATCGACCAGGAACAGCGCTTCCGCGCCCAGCTCCAGCACCACGACGACGAGTCGCCCAGCGAGGTGGACGAGGACTACGTGACGGCCCTGGAGTTCGGCATGCCCCCCGCTGGCGGCCTCGGCATCGGCATCGACCGGCTCGCCATGCTGCTGACCGGGTCGACCTCGATCCGCGACGTGGTGCTCTTCCCGCTGCTGCGCCGCATGGACGCCGCGGCAGCCGAGGGAGCAGCGCCTGCCGCGCCCGCGCCCGCGCAGCCGGAGAGCTGATGCCCGCGGTCTTCGCCTGGTTCCTGGCGCTGCGCTACCTGGTGACGCGGTGGGTCAACCTGCTCGGCATCGTGGGCGTGGCGCTTGCCGTCTGGGCGCTCATCGTCGTGATCGGCATCTTCTCGGGCTTCATCGGCGCCATCCGTGAGGACGTGCGCCGGGCGACGCCGGACCTGCTGGTCACCGACCTGCCGCACAACCAGTCCTGGGCCGCACTGGCCCCCCTCGTGCGCGACGACGACCTGGTCGCGGCGGCGCCGCGGCTGCGGCACGTGGGCGTGTTCTACCTGACCTCGGGCATGGCCCCGGTGGTGCGCTCCCAGAACCTCGACTTCAACAACGTCGAGAACAGCTTCGTGATGCTCGTGGGCGTCGACCCGCAGCTGGAGCCTCAGGTGACGGGACTCGTCGACTGGCTCGACCGCGCGCCCGAGGTGATGCGCGCGCCCGACGTGACCCGACCGCTGTCCGTGCCCGCAGAGGCCGAGTACCGCGGCAGGAAACGCGCCGGCCTGCCGGCTCCGGCCCGCGTCGAGGACCACCGCGCCATCTGGCCCGGGCTGCTGCTCGGCAAGTCGCGCGCCAACCGCCAGCTCGGGCTCGGCCTGCAGCCCGGCGACCCGATGGACGTGGTGAGCGCCGCGTTCGGTGCAAAGGGCGGCGACACGGTCACCGCGCTGCAGAAGCGATTCGTGTTCGCGGGCGCGTTCGACACCGGCCACGACCTCCACGACGAGGTGATGGCACTGGTCCCCATCGAGGCACTGCGCACCATGCTGGGCCAGGACGCGGAGGACGACGGCTCCGTCGACATCGTCACGGACGTTGCCGTGCGGCTGCGCGACGGCGCCGACCTCAACGCGGTGGCTGCGCGGCTGCAACAGCACTTGCGCCAAACACTGGGCACCGGGACCCGTCCCGTGAGCGTGCTCACGTGGGAACAGCAGAACCAGGTGTTCCTCGACGCCGTCGAGCACGAGCGGGCCCTGATGAAGCTGGTGCTGTTCGCGGTGATGCTGGTGAGTGCGTTCCTCATCTACGCGACCCTCCACATGATGGTCTCGCAGAAGGTGAAGGACCTGGGCATCCTGAGCGCCCTCGGCGGCTCGCCACAGGCCGTGGGCTCGGTGTTCGTGCTGTGCGGCCTCGTCGTGGGCGTGACGGGTGCCTCGCTCGGCACCGGCATCGGCATCCTGAGCGCCGTCTGGCTCAACCCGGTCAACGACTGGATGCACGCCAACCTCGGCTTCGAACTGTTCCCGCGCCAGCTCTACGACCTGCCCGTGATCCCCTGCCAACTGGAGGCGGAGTGGGTCGTGCAGGTTGCCATCGGCGCAGTCGTGTTGTCGCTCCTGGTGGCCTGGCTGCCCGCGCGCAAGGCGGCACGCATGCCTCCCGTGGAGGCCTTGGGGTACGAATGAACACCATGCAGCATGCAAGTGCACCCGTGGGCACCGAGCCCGTGCTCGAGGCGCGGCAGCTCCGGAAGAGCTACTGGCTCGGCGGGCGCGAGATCCCGATCCTCAAGGGCATCGACCTCACGGTGCGCCGCGGCGAGATGGTCGCGCTGCTGGGCGCCTCCGGTGCCGGCAAGTCCACCTTGCTGCACGTGCTCGGGCTGTTGGACCGGCCCAGCAGCGGCGAGGTGCGCTACGACGACAAGCCGGTGCAGGACCTGTCGGTTGCGGCGCGCGCGCGCCTGCGGCACCAGCACGTGGGGTTCGTGTTCCAGTTCTACCACCTGATCCCAGAGCTCACCGCGCTGCAGAACGTGCTGCTGGGCAGGATGATGGACGTGTCCCCGCTCGGCTACCTCGGCATCCGCGCCAAGGTCCGCGAGGAGGCCGTTTCCCTGATGACGCAGGTCGGTCTCGGGGAACGCCTCCACCACCGCCCCTCCGAGCTCTCCGGCGGCGAGCGCCAGCGCGTGGCCATCGCACGCGCGCTGCTGGCCAGCCCCCGCGTGATCCTGGCGGACGAGCCGACGGGCAACCTCGACAGCTCCACTGCCGACGAGGTGATGAACCTGCTGTTCCGCATCAACAGCGAGCGCGGCCTCGCCTTCGTGCTGGTGACCCACAACGAGGAGATCGCGAGCCGCTGCCACCGCGTCATCCGGTTGCGCGACGGAGTCGTGGTGAACTGATGTACCGCTGGTTCCTCGCGCTCCGGTACCTGCTCACGCGCCCGATCAACCTGCTCGGGATGCTGGGCGTCATGCTGGGCGTGTGGGCCCTCATCGTCGTCGTGTCGATCTTCTCGGGCTTCCTCAAGGTGGCGTCCGAGCACGTGCGCGCCGCCGGCTCCGACGTGAGCGTGTTGGCCATCCCCCAACGCTCGGCATGGGAACCCATCCGCCTGGCGCTCACCGGCGACACGAACGTCGCAGCCTGCGCGCCTCGCCTCGTGCACTACGGACTGCTCTCGTCACCCGGCAAGCAGCCCGGGCCGCCCCCGCTGCCGGGCCGCGGCGCGCTGCAGGGCGGCGACGGGCCGTTCGTGAGCGTGCTGGGCATCGTCCCGGCGGAGGAGTTCGCGGTGACCGGGTTGCGCACCTGGCTGCTGGCCGCGGACGCCGAACACCGCGTGGCCAATGTCGACGACCCGCTGGCGCCGGTCGACGGCAGGCCTGCGATCCTGCTGGGCGAGCAGCGCATGCGCAACGACGGCATCCGCCGCGGCGACACCATCGTCCTCACCACCGGGCAGCTCAGCCGTGCCGACCGCGACGGCAACCGGGGCCTCGACCAGATCCGCATCGAGTACCGCGTGGCAGGCGCCTACCGCAGCCGCCATGGCGGCTTCGACGGCAACACGACCTTCGTGGCCATGGGCCCGCTGCGCGCCGAACTCGCTCCCACACACCCGGACTGGGTGCAGGAGGCCTCGGTGCGCGTGGTCGACGGCAACTCCGTCGAGGAGACCGCCGACCGCCTGCAGCGGCTCGTCACCGAGGCGGCGAAGTCGCGCCCGGGCGGCCTGCCGGTCGTGTGGTCGTGGCGCGAACGCGACCGCTCCATGCTGCTCAACGTGGAGCACCAGCGCTCGCTGATGAAGATCGTGCTCATCGTCATCATGGTCGCTGCCGCATTCCTGATGTACGCGACCCTGTCGATGATGGTGGCGGAGAAGACAGGCGACATCGGCATCCTCACGGCCATGGGTGGCACGCCGCTCGGCGTGATGCAGGTGTTCCTCTCGTGCGGCCTGTGCGTGACGGTGCTCGGCATCGCGCTCGGCGTCGTGACCGGCTGCCTGTCTGCCGTCTACCTCGAGGAGTTCCGCCTGTTCATGCTCGGGGTGTTCGGCATCGACCTGTTCCCGGTCAAGGTCTACAACCTCGACCGCGTGCCGTACGACCTCGACCCGGTGTGGATCCTTCAGGTCGCGGGCATGGCGTTCGTGACCGGCGTGCTGGTGTCGGCGCTGCCGGCCTTCCGGGCCGCCCGGCACGACCCGCTCGTCTCGCTGCGCGGCAACTGACGCCGTCGGCACCGACCCAAGCTGCTGCAACAGCGCTGCAACACTGCACGGCAGCCCCCACCCGGTTGGCAATCCGGCGGTGCGCCTCGTAGAAAGCCACCCGTGATGCAACTGCAACGAACCGCACTGCTGCTCCTCTCCGTCGCCACGCTGTTGGCGGCGGCTCCCGCCCAGAAGGCAACCCTGCCCGACGACCGCGCCAAGGGCGCGGCTGCCGTGAGCGAGGACGACCTCCGCTCCTGGCTCGGCACGCTCGCGGGGCCGGACTTCGAGGGCCGAGGCACCGGGCAAGAGGGCTTCCGCAAGGCTGCCGAGTTCGTGCGCGACCACTTCAAGGCCTGCGGCCTCGAACCGCTCGGTGACGAGGGCACCTACTTCCAGCGCGTGCCGTGGAGCGGTGCGAAGGTCGACGAGGCTGGCACCTGGATCGCGTTCTCCGTGGACGGCAAGGAACTGATGCGCGTCCCGGCAGCGCGCCTCGCCGGCAGCGTGAGCAAGTCGGCCAGCGCCAAGGGCAACGTGATGCTGCTGGTGCTCGACGCACCCAAGGCCCCTGCCGAGGGCAGGCGCGCCATGCCGCGGTTCGAGGGACTCGAGGGCGTCGACGCCAAGGACAAGGTGCTGGTGGTGCACCTCCGCATGCCCGAGGGCTCGCCCACGGGTGCAGTCACCACGGCGCGCTTTGCGGCCACCAACGCACTGCAGGGCAAGGGCGCCCTCGCCATCGTGTTCGCAGACGAGGCGGCGGTGGGCGGCGGGCTGACCGGCCGCGCCGGCATGGGCCGCGGCGGCAACCCTGCTGCAGCAGGTGCCCGTCTCGCGCCGCTCAACGTCGCCTTCGGCGGCGACGACACCAAGGCCCTGCTCGCCGCGGCTGGCCACGGCCAGGGCGCGCTGCCGGAGGCCGGCAAGCCGGTCGACACCAAGGTGGCGGCCGAACTCTCCGTGACCATCAGCGAGGTCCAACTGCCCGCCTTCAACGTGACCGGCGTCCTGCGCGGGGCCGACCCCGAGCTGCGCGACGAGTACGTCGTGATCGGCAGCCACCTCGACCACCTCGGCCGCCGCGGCGACACGGTCTACCCGGGCGCCGACGACGACGGCTCGGGCACCACGGGCGTGATGGCCGTGGTGAAGGCCTTCACCTCCAACCCCGTCAAGCCGCGCCGCAGCATCGTCTTCACCTGTTTCTGCGGCGAGGAGAACGGCCTGGTCGGCTCCAAGTTCTTCGTCGACAACCCGCCAGTCCCGCTCGACGCGATCGTCGCCGAGCTGCAGATGGACATGATCGGCCGCGACGAGGAGCACAAGGACGAGCCCGCCGAGAAGAACACCAACGTCGTGCACCTCGTGGGCACCCGCAAGATGTCCAACGACCTGCACGAACTGGTCCTCGCCCGCAACGAACTCGCCGGGCTGGAGGTCGAGTACGACGAGGAAGGCGTCTTCTCGCGCAGCGACCACGCCAACTTCGCCGCGAAGGGCATCCCCATCGCCTTCTTCTTCACCGGCTTCCACAAGGACTACCACCAGCCCACGGACACGCCCGAGAAGATCCACTACGCCAAGCTCGGCCGCATCGCGATGTGGGCCTACGACATCGCCTTTGAGCTGGCGGTGCAGGACGCGCGCCCGCTCGTCGACCCCGAGCTGTGGGAGAAGGCGCGCAAGGAACTGCGCGGAGCGCCCGAGAAGCCAGCGGCCCCGCTGCGCACCAAGTAGCAACGCGTCGACTGCCGCGGGAGCCAGGGCTCCTGCGGCGACCGGACCTCAGCGGCCCCATTCCTCGCGCAGGGCCAGCGGGCGGTCCAGCACCTCGCGCAGGATGATCGCACTGCGCAGGTCGCTCAGGTCCACCGTCTCGGTGCCACCCTTGCGACGGCGCACGGTGGCGGGCCCGCGCCCGCCGAGGCCACCCAGCTGCGTCGTGGCCACGGCGCCCGAGGCGGGTGCCGCCCGCCGTTGCATCGCCTCACCCACGTGCGATTGGACCTGGACGGGCACCCTGCCGAGGTTCGAGGGCACGAAGGGCCGTGGCGCGAACGCCCCACTGCTCCCGCGCTGCGGCAGCGGCGGAGGCTCGAACGGACGCACAGGCACCGTCCGCGGTTCCTCGCGCGCGGCGACCTCCCGCACCTCCTCCTCGGTGTCCTCGTCGAACGAGTGCGGCCTGGCCTCGCGCCGGGGAACCGGCGGCGGCTCCTCGGAGCGCACCGGTGCCGGGGCACTGCCCGACTGCATCTCGCCGAGGATGCGCCGCAGCTTCTCTGCAACGTCTTCCTCGCTGGGGCGGGTCTCCACCGTCGGAGCACCGCCCATCGCGTCCTCGGACGTCGTCGACGGCATCCGCCGGCCGGCGCGACGCTCCTCCTCGGCGCGCTCGCGCGCCTTGCGCAAGGCGCTGCCAACGGCACCCAACACCCAACTGCCCACGATGAGCAGGATCAGCGGGTTGTCGAGCAGCAGGCGGAAGAACTTCTCGAGCACGCGTCAGCCCTCGCCCAGGCCCTTGTTGCGCTGGTCCTGACCGTGCTGGTGCGACTCCTCGGAGGACGCGATCTGCGTCCGCATCCGGGTGTCGGCCTCCATGTTCTTCATGCGCACGTAGTCCATGATGCCAAGGTTGCCGGAGCGGAAGGCATCCGCCATGGCCTTGGGCACCTCGGACTCGGCCAGCACCAGCTTGGCGCGGTTGGCGGCGATCTCTGCAACGTTCTCCTGCTCCGCGGCGACGGCCATGGCGCGACGGCTCTCGGCAGCAGCCTGCGCCACGCGCTTGTCGGCCTCGGCCTGGTCCGCCTGCAGGCGGGCACCGATGTTGTCGCCGATGTCCACGTCGGCGATGTCGATGGAGAGGATCTCGAATGCCGTGCCGGCATCGAGGCCCTTGGCGAGCACGCCCTTGCTGATGCGGTCGGGGTTCTCCAGCACGTCCTTGTGCGAGAGCGAAGAGCCGATCGTGGAGACGATGCCCTCGCCGACGCGCGCGATGATGGTCTCCTCGGTGGCGCCACCGACGAGACGCTTGAGGTTGGTGCGCACGGTCACGCGCGCCTTGGCCAGCACCTGGATGCCGTCCTTGGCCATTGCGGCGACCTTGCCCTCTGCCGGGCAGTCGATCACCTTGGGGTTCACGCAGGTCTGCACTGCATCGAGCATGTTGCGGCCGGCGAGGTCGATGGCCGCAGCCGCCCGGAAGTCGAGGCCGAGGTTGGCGCGGTCGGCCGCGATCAGCGCGCGCACGAGGTTGAACACGTTGCCGCCGGCGAGGAAGTGGGCCTCGAGCTGGCGCACGTCGAGGGGCACGCCTGCCTGGGTGGAACTGATCATCGACCGCACGATCACCGTCGGGTTGACCTTGCGCAGCCACATCCCCACCAGCTGGAAGAGGCTGATGGGCGTCTTGGACATGAACGCCTGCACCCAGAGGTTGACGAACTTGAGGAGGATGATGACCAGGACGAGCAGCAGGATCAGCAGCGCGCCGAGGATCCAGGGCAACAGGCTGGGGGATTGGGCAAGCATGGTTGTTTGGTTGACGGGGTTCGGAAAGTCAGTTGGGTGCGGATGGGGTGACAGCAGCCACCACGACGCGGTTTGCGGAGACCTCGACCACGCGGACGGCTGCGCCCTCGTCGAGCATCTCGCCACGGGTGACCACGTCGACGCGGCGTCCCTCGATGCGGGCGAACCCGGCAGGACGCAGCACGGAGACGGTGACGCCCTGCTTGTGCAGCAGGCTGCGCAGGGACGCGTCCTCGGCGCCCGCGGACACCTCCTCGCGGGTCGGGGCCTCGAGCTGGATGGCCTTGCCGAAGCGGGTGCGGGGCAGCAGCTTCACCGCGGCACTGAGTGCTAGGGGCGCGGCAACGGCCTCCCCCACCAGCACGCCGAAGCCGAAGGTGGTGCCCTCCTGGAACGCGAGGAACACTGCACCGATGAGGGCGGCCCCGCTCATCACGGAGAGCACGCCGAAGGACACGAAGAAGACCTCGGCCACCAGCAGAGCGATGCCGATGACCGCGATGAGCAACACGGTGCCGACCTCGCCGCGCTGGGACTCGCGCGTGGCCGCGCCCTCGTCGCGGCCCACCACGATGCGGTTGCCGTCCACCTGCACCACGCGCAGGGGCGTCCCGGCCTCGAGGAACTCACCCTCGGTCACCACGTCGAGCCGGTCTGGACCGGACTCCATCACGCCCGCGGGGCGCAGGGTCGTGGCGGCGCGACCGGTGCGGCCGAGGAACTGGGCCGCTGCCTGCACCGCGCCGAACTGGGTCGACGCACCCGTCGCCGAGGCGACCTCGGGCGCGGGCTGGAACAGGTTGCGGACCACGGGCAGCCGCGGCAGCAGCCGCCACAGCACGAAGCTTCCGGCGAAGGTGAGCGCGAACAGCGTGAGCAGCCGCACCAGGTTGTCGAGCAGGATCTCGTCCTGGCTCAGGGTGCGCGGCAGCACGAAACCCTGGTTGGAGAGCACGAGCGAGGCGACCAGGAACACCAGTCCCGAGGCGCCGAAGAACACCGTGCCCGGCAGCAGGAAGATCTCGACTGCGACCGAGGCGAGGCCGATGCAGAACAGCAGGATCTCCGCGGCCTCCGCCAGGCCCACCAGCCAGCCGTGGAGCATCGCGAGCCCGAGCAGCATCACGCCGAGCACCCCGAAGATGCCCACACCGGGCGTCTTGACCTCGAGCACGAGCAGGATGAGGCCTGCCACCAGCAGCACGGGCTGCAGCAGTTCGAGCCACGCGACAGCGTGCTCCGACCAGTTGGGCGTGATCTCCACCACGCTGTCGGGGGGCAGCAGCAGTTGGTCGGCACCGAGCTCGGTGACCGATCCCACGATGCCCGCACCGAGACCGGTGGACTGGGCCAGCCTGCCGTCCACCATGACCGGCCGCGACAGGTCGTCGGCCACACGCACGGTCGTGCCGGCCTTGCGCAGCGCGTCGACCTCCGGGTCGGACAGCACCCTCAGGCTGTCGATGCCGCCCTCGGTGACCTCGACCCGCCGGAGCACGAGCGTGGGGTCGGCCATCCCGGCGCACAGCTGCAGCGCATCCGCGCCGAGCTTGCGTCCGGACCGGGCGAGCTGGTCGAGCACCTCCGCGCGGAAGGCTGCCATGCGCTGCACGGCGGCATCCTCGGGAGCGAGCCCGAGCAACTCCTCGAGCGGAACGTCGACCGGCGCGATGGCGCCGAGCTCGGCACCGGGCGCGAACCAGAGCTGGTCGCACAGGATGCCAAGGTGGGCTGCACCACCCGTGGCCTTGCCCGAGACCCATGCAATCGTCTTCACGGGGCTCGCGAGCACGCGCTCGAACAGGGCCTCTGCCTCGGCCGTGGCGTCCTCGATGCCGCCTGCCGAGTCGAGGTGGAAGACGACGGCATCCATCCCTGCCGACTCCGCCCACCGCAGTGCCCGCTGGCAGCGAGCGGCCTCGACGGTGCCCAGTGCCCCCTGCAGCCGCACGACGATGGCCTGCGGCTCGGCGGCCCGGGCCTGCTGGGCCTGCTGCAGCGGCTGCACACCACCGTTGCAGGCGCCGAGGACGAGGGCGAGCACGGTGAGGCACACGCAAGCGACACTGCCCAGGATGCGTTCGTGGCTCCGATTCACGAGCCGCACGTTTAGCACAGGCCACAAGGGATTTCGCCCGCAACCGGACCCACGGGCCCGAATGTGGCCGTCGGCGTGGGACCGGGGTTCCCGCACGGGCACAATGGCCGGTGGAGTCATGACCACCGCCACGCCCCTGCCCACCGTCCCCGCCCCCGAGCCCGAGAGCGTGTTGATCCGGCCCTGGCCGAAGGTGGTGTTCTTCTACCCCACCTTCGTGTGCGCCACGCTCTTCTTCGTGCTCTCGCTCTTCAGCAGCGAGGGATCGACGACGGGCATCGCCGGCCTGGGCAACACGTGGCTGATCGTGTTCTTCCTCAACCTGCTGGTCTTTGCCTTCGACTTCTCCCGCTACAAGTCGATCACGCTGGTGGCCGTCATCATCGCCCTGGTCATGCTCGTGCTCTGGGGTGACAAGCACTGGAACGTCACCGGCTTCCTCGGCTCGGTCTGGAACGCCATGGGCGACGCGCGGATGAACACCAACTTCTACGGCATGGTGAGCATCGGCTTCGGCATCCTGCTCGGCATCGTCTGGGTCAACACGCGCTTCCACTACTACGAGGTCAATGCGCGCGAGATCCTTCTGCACCGCGGCTACCTGGGCGACGTGAAGCGCTGGTCGACGGAGGGGCTGGAAATGAACAAGGAGATCGCCGACCTCGCCGAGTTCGCCCTGCTGCGGAGCGGCAGGCTCGTCTTCCTGCCCCAGGGCGCGCGCGAGGCAGTCGTGCTGGACAACGTGGCCAACGTGAACCAGGTGGAAACCCGGGTGAAGGACCTGCTGAGCGTCATGGCCGTACGCCTCAACCAGAGCGCCGGTCCGGGCTGAGGCTGTAGCAGGAACGCACGGTGCCACCGACGACTCTGCATGCCGCCCCGGGGATGAGCCCGGGCGGGTGCACGGCACCCCGCCGAGGCTCGCATCCACTCCACTTGTAGGGCAGACTGTCGCGCCGCCCCGAACCTCCCACGCCCAACCGCTTGGCCCGCACCTGTTTCGTTGCGTCCTCCGCCCCTGAGGCGGCCCGTCTGCTGCCCGTGGTGGAGGCAGTCCGCGCCGCGGCCCACGAGGTCGTGCTGCTGGCGGCATGCCGCGAGACCGACCCGTGGCAGCTGGCCGGTGGCCCTGCAGCGGTCCTCGCTGCCGCCCCACGGACGGACGACTCCCTTGCTGGCTGGGTCGCGGCACTCACCACGGGCCTGCGCGGCGCGGCACCGGATGCGGTGGTCCTGCAGGGTGCAACGACTCCGTGCCTTGCCTCTGCACTCGCTGCCGCCGAACTGGGCCTCGCGGTGGTGCGCCTCGGTGCCGGCGTGCGCCGCCATGGCGCGACGCGTGCCCACGACCGCGCAGAGCGGTTGGTGGACCAGGCCTGCAGCGCATGGTGCGCCCCGTCCCGGGAGCAGGAACTCAACCTGCTGCGCGAGGGCTTCCCTGCAGCGGGCATCCGGCTCGTGGGCAGCACCCTGCCAACGCCGGGCGGGGCACGCACCCGACCCGGCACCGGCGCCCTCTTGCTGCTGACCGGCCCAGACCGCGTGCGCCTGCTGGCCGCCTGCGAACAGGCAGCGCGCACCCTCGGGCTTGCCGTGGCCCACGCGCGACCGGACGCACCGTTCGCGCAGCGCCTCGACGCAGTCGCGGCAGCAAGGGTGCTGTTCACGGACGACGCTGGTGCCATGGAAGAAGGCCACCTGCTGGGCGTGCCGGTCGTTGCCGTGGGCGACGGCTGTGCGCGCCCCGACCTGCTCGACACCGGCAGGGCCGCATGCGCAGGCCACGAGCCTGCAGCCCTCGCCCGCGCGGCAGAGGTCCTGCTCGCGCGCCCAGCAACGGTTGCACCTCCCACTGCACCGCCGACCGGGCCTGCGGCCGTGCTCGCCGTCTTGGTGGACCTGCTCGCGAGGACCACGGTGTCCGCAGCCACCGCCGCAGCCCCGGTGCCGGCGGCGCCGACGCTCCCCAGCGACGGCGATGCAAGCGGTCGCACGCTCGGCGCCGAGGAGGTCGAACTCGTCTCGCGCGCGATCCGCAGCGGCACCCTCAACTCGACGCGCGGCACCATGGTGACGCGCCTCGAGCGCGAGTTCGCTGCAGCCATGGGCCGCAAGCACGCCATCGCCTGTGCAAGCGGCTCCGCTGCCGTGCACTGCGCCATTGCTGCCCTCGGGCTCCGTGCCGGCGACGAGGTGGTCACCACGCCCATCACCGACATGGGTGCGATCACCCCCATCCTCTACGAGGGTGGCGTGCCCGTGTTCGCCGACGTCGACCCGCGCACGATCAACGTGACCGCCGAGACCGTCGAGCGCGTGCTCACGGAGCGCACGCGCGCCATCGTCGTCACGCCGCTCTTCGGCATGCCCGTCGACCTGCAACCGATCCTCGAGCTCGCCTGCCGTCGCGGCCTCTGGGTGGTCGAGGACATGGCACAGGCGTTCCTGTGCGAGGAGAAGGCAGGGCGCCCCGGCACGCGGGGCATGATCGCCACGTGGTCGCTGCAGCAGGGCAAGCACATGACCACCGGCGAGGGCGGCATGGTCACCACCGACGATGCCGACGTGGCGCGCCGCGTCACGCTGTTCGTCAACAAGGCCTGGGGCTACGGCGACCCGAAGCCCGACCACGTGTTCCCCGCGCCCAACTACCGCATGACCGAGCTGCAGGGTGCCGTGGCACTCGCCCAGCTGCGCAAGCTCGAGTGGGTCGTCCAGCGGCGTCGCGAGGTCGCGGCCGCCATCAGTGCCGCACTGGCCGACGTACGCGGCCTCGTGCTGCCCCGCGACCCCGAGGGCGGCAGGCACTCGTGGTGGAAGTACGCGTTCTTCGTCGACGCGAGCAGCATCCAGGGTGGCGCAGTGGCCCTCGGCAAGCGCATGCGCGACCGCGGCGTGTTCTGCGTGCCCCGCTACATCCAGAAACCTGCCTTCGAGTGCCAGTTGTTCCAGGACTGGTCCGCGTCCCCGGTCAGTTGGATGCCGTTGCAGCACAACCCGCGCCGCGACCAGCCGCAGCCGCTGTTCCACCGCAAGGACTACCCGGGTGCGGTTGCCGCGCTCGAGAGCGTCATCGTGCTGCCCGTCAACGAGCTCTACACGCGCGACCACGTGGCCCACGTGGCAGAGGTGATCCGGTCCGAGGCCGAGGCGCTGCGCCATGGCTGATCGCGTGCTGCAACTCGCCCTCGTGGGCTGCGGCGGCATCGCCGGTGCGTACCTGCAGGCGCTGCACGGCCTCGCCGGCACGCGGCTGGTGGCGGCCGTCGACACCGACCCCGCCCGTCGCACCCTGTGCGGCCCGGACGTGGCACCGTTCGCAACGGTCGAGGAGTTGCTCATGGCGCGCGCTGCCGGGCTCACCGTGGATGCAGCACTCGTGCTGACACCGCCGGTCTCCCACGAGGCACTTGCCGTGCAGCTGATGGCGGCAGGAATCCACGTGCTGTGCGAGAAGCCGCTTGCCGTGTCGGGCGAAGCCGCGCGACGCATGGTGGCTGCCTCGCGACAGCACGGCCGCGTGCTGATGATGGGCTCCAAGTTCCGCTACACGCCGGACATGCTGCGGGCCCGTCAGCTCCTCGACGAGGGAGCGATCGGCACCCTGCTGCTGTACGAGAACGTGTTCTGTTCCAAGGTGGACATGACGCGCCGCTGGAACAGCGACCCGGCCATGGCCGGCGGCGGCGTCCTGGTCGACAACGGCAGCCACTCGGTCGACATCGCCCGATACCTGATGGGCCCCATCCGCCGCGTCGCCGCCCAGTTCGGGCGCAAGGTGCAGCCGATCCCCGTCGAGGACACGGCGCGCCTCCTCTTCGAGAGTGCCAACGGCGCCGTGGGCTCCGTCGACCTCTCGTGGAGCCTCACCAAGGAGGTGCCCTCCTATGTGCGCCTCTACGGTGACAAGGGCACCCTCGAGGTCGGCTGGAAGTCGTCCCGACTGAAGCGCGAGGGCGAGCGCGAGTGGACGCCCTTCGGGTCCGGCTACGACAAGGTGGGAGCCTTCCGCGCACAACTGGAGGACTTTGCCGCAGTGGTGACGGATCGCCGCACCCCGCGCATCGGCGCCACCGATGCCATCGCCTCGGTGCTCGTGGTCGAGGCAGCCTACCGTTCGGCCCGCGACCACTGCTGGCAGGACGTGGACGTGGACGGAACCGCGTGACTGCAAGGTAGGATCGAGCCATGGCCGAGACCCGCATCCATCCCACGGCACTCGTCGAGGCAGGAGTCACGCTCGGCGAGGGCACCTCGGTGTGGGACTCGGTGCACATCCGGCGCGGCGCCCGCATCGGCAGGAACTGCATCGTGGGCGAGAAGACCTACGTCGCCTACGACGTCGTGGTCGGCGACATGGTGAAGCTCAATGCATGTGTCTACGTGTGCGCAGGGGTCACCATCGAGGACGGCGTGATGGTGGCGGCACACACGGTGTTCACCAACGACGTGTTCCCGCGCGCAACCGACCCGGAGTTGCGGGAGCTCGCCACCAGCGCACCCACCGAGCACACCTTGGCGACGCGCGTGTGCCGCGGCGCGACCATCGGTGCCAACTGCACGATCGGCCCCGGTCTCACCCTCGGTGAGTTCTGCATGGTGGGCATGGGCAGCGTGGTGACCCGTGACGTCCCGCCCAACGCGCTGGTGCTCGGCAACCCGGCGCGCATGCGTGGACTCGTCTGCCGGTGCGGCAAGCCGGTGCTGCAGCTGAGGGACGGCGCGGCCCACCCCGAGCCCGGCGTCTACACCTGCGAGTGCGGCAGGGACGTCGCGTGGCCGCCGCGCACGTGAACCGCACCGCCGTGCTGGGCGGCGGCATCACCGGCCTCACGCTGGCCCTGCGGCTCGCGGAGGCAGGCGATGCCGTCACGGTGTTCGACGCCGCGACCGAGCTCGGCGGCAACTCGGTGGCTGCCGACTTCGACGGGTTCCGCTGGGACCGCTTCTACCACGTGGTCGCGCCCCAGGACCGGAGCCTGCTCGGCCTGCTGGGCCAGCTCGGACTCGCGGACTCGGTGCACTGGGTGCCAACCGTGGCCTCCGTCTGGATGGCGGGAGCCGTGCACCCGATGCAGGGCCCGCTCGACCTGCTGCGGCTGCCCGGCATGGGCCTGTTGGCCAAGCTGCGCCTGGGCATGCTGGCACTGCGCGCCTCTGCCCCTGCAACCGATGCCGAGCTGGACGGCACCAGCGCTGCCGACTGGCTCACTGCACGGTGCGGGCGCGAGGCGTGGGACCGCATGTGGCGCCACCTGCTGCGAGCCAAGTTGGGCGACCTCGCGCCGCGTGCCTCCGCACGCTTCGTCCACGCGACACTCCGCAGGCTCGCCACCGCGCGTCGGGCGGGCGGTTCCGACCGGTTCGGTTTCGTCGACGGAGGGTATGCAGTCGTCCTCGACCGCCTGTGTGCCGCACTGCGCACACGCGGCGTGCAGTTGCGGACGGCAACGCGCGTGCTGGAGGCGCGCCACGATGCAGCAGCCCGCGACGTCGCCGTCGTCCATGCACGCGGCACGGAACGCTTCGACCGCGTGGTGTGCACGCTGCCCAACCCCCACCTTGCCGACGTGCTGCCCGACCTCGACCACCGCGTCGCAGCACGATTGCGCGCGACCCCCTACCTCGGTGTGGCCTGCACGGTGGTGACGGGCAGGACCCCACTGGCGCCTGGGTACGTGACCAACCTGTGCGACGACCGGCTCGCGGTCACCGGGATCCTGGAGACGAGCAGGATCATCGGCACCACCCGCTGCAACGGTTCGAGCCTCGTCTACCTGCCGCGCTATGCAGCCGCCGACAGTGCAGTGCTCGACCAGACCGACGACCAGTTGGCAGGTCGCGCACTCGTCGACCTCCGGCTCGTGTACCCGGCAGCCGCGGCAGCAGGATGGTTGCGCTCCGTGCGCGTGCACCGCACCCGCTGGATCCAGCCGGTGCCGGTGACGGGCATGCCGCCCACGGCCCCCCCGAGCACCGTCGTGCCGGGACGCATCCACTGCGTCAACCACGCCCAGCTGCCTGGCTGCGTGCTCAACAACGACGAGTGCATCGCACTCGCCGACCGGGCCGCTGCCGATCTCACCGCACGTGCGTGAGGCTGTCCGTCACTGGGTCACGCTGGGTGCGTAGCGGAGCGGCATGCAGTAGTGCCACTTCGACCAGCGCATGTTGTTGTCCCAGTTGCCGGGGAACAGCGAGCGGCCGTACTCCAGCGCCTTGTCGCGGATGGTCGGGCGCGAGGTGACCTCTGCCAGGGCGTGCAGGCCCACGATCAGGAACGTGTGCGCGCCGCCGAGCGGCGAGTCGCCCCAGCGCGGACCGATCGAGCTGTTCGTGTCGAAGGACTCCGGCTGTACGGACGAACCGTTGACCTCCACCGGGACGTAGTAGCGGAGCCCGTTGTTCACGTAGCCGAAACGGGAGTCCTGGAAGCCCTTCACCCACGCGTAGTCGACCGCACGCACCACGTCCTCGGCGATCTCCAGCAGCAGCGGGTCCTGGAAGAACCGGTACGCCGCGAGGTAGCCGTACAGCGCAGCGCCGTGCTGCCACGGCATGAAGAACCGGTGGTTGCCCGGGAAGAGCGTCGCGGGATAGGTGTTCTGGAAACCCATTGCTCGGCTCGTGTGGCTCTTCATGCGCTGCACGTCGATCACCTCGTGGGCGCGGCGCAACGCGTAGTCCTTGACCGTGGTGTCGCCGGTGGCGAGGTACACCTGCACGAAGCTCTGCATCGTCCAGCCCTCGGCACGCACCGCCTGCACCGTGGCCGTGTTGTAGCCCTGCAGGCGCATCAATCCCTTGAGGGTCTCGCCCAGCTGGCGAAGCTCTTCCTTCGCCCACGCATCGCCGCTCACGGTCCAGTAGTCGAAGAGCAGGTCCGTGGACCAGTGCTCGTGGTCGAAGTGGTCCCAGCCGTGGGCGCGGTTCATGCCGACCACCGTGCGGGTGCGGTAGGCGGCATACGGGTCGCTGGCCCACAGCGCACGGCGGCCCAGCGACTCGCGCGACAGGTCGCGCGACCCGCGGAAGACCGGGATGCCGTCCCACAGCAGGATGTCCTGCGTGGCGCCGATGCGCAGCCCAAACAGGTGGTACGGGCGCACCGCCTGGATCCATGCCATCTGCTCCAGCTTCACCAGCAGTCGGTGGTGGTTCGCCTGGATCGCGTGCGCCAGCTCGGGGCTCAGCGGGTGGTTGCGCGGCGTGCCGGTCGTCCCGGTGCGCTTGAAGTCACCGTGGGAACCGAAGGGGCCGAAGTGCTGTGCCGTTGCCCAGTTGACGTACTCGGCCTCGGCGCGCGGCCACGCGTCGGACGGCGGCTCGACCGGCCCGCCCATCAGGCCAGCGGCGCCGGACAGGGCCCAGCTCTCGTGCAGTGCGAGGCCCAGCACCGGGCTCACCACCATCGCAACCGCCGTGTCGCGGACCACGTCGAGTTCCGCGGCAGTGGCCGTCGGGTCCTCGACGCCCAACACGAAGCGGCGACGCAGCGTCTGGCCGTCGTCC
This sequence comes from Planctomycetota bacterium, assembly GCA_041178545.1. Lineage (GTDB taxonomy): Bacteria > Planctomycetota > UBA1135 > UBA1135 > UBA2386 > JBEATZ01. The sequence goes on along the minus strand of JBEGVB010000198.1, from coordinate 1,273 downwards.
AGCCAGGAGTTCTGCAGCACCTGCCAGGTCGCGTAACCCTCGGGGTCGACGGTCAGCGGCCCGACCTGTTCCTCGCCCGAGCGATACGGGTGCGCGATCGCAAAGCCGCGCGCAAGGAAGCTGGCCGAGTTCACGTCGACGGCGCCGAGCGGGCGCATGTTGGGGTCCAGGTTGCCTGCAGGGACCGAGTCGGCACCGTGGTAGTCGTTGCCGAGCACCCAGTCCACCACCACGACCGGGGTGTCGCGGAACTCGGTCACGTAGAAGGTCGAGGAGAGGAAGTCGCGCCCGATGCCCGTGTTGGGCTCCACTGCAATGTGGAACGTGCGGTAGCGGCGCACCTGGACGAGCGGCGACTGTTGCACCACGTCGCCCTCGCCGTTGAGCACGGCGCGGTAGCGCACGTTGAACGTGTCGGCCACTTCGGCGCCGAGCGAAAGCTCGGAGAACGACTGGGCCACCCAGGGGTGGCGCGTGAACGAGCCGCCGAGCGCAGGCGTGTTGCGCACCACGTCGTAGGTCTTCAGCTGGCCAGGCTGCAGGCCGTCCGTGAACTGGGCCTGTGCCACGCGCACCGAACCGTCGGCCCAGCGCTGCAGCACGAGCCAGCTCGTCGCGAAGCCCGCGACCGAGAACATGTCGGTCGTGGTCGTGTCGCCCTCGACGAAGGGGATCGAGGCCCGGATCGTCTCGACGCGCCCGAGGTTGGACTCGTTGCGCACCGTGAACTGCTGCACGACCTCGAGCGGGTTGGTGGGACCGCTGCGTCCCAGCGGCGTGCTGGTGCCGTTCCAGTTCACGCCCTCGGAAGGACCGCTCCACAGGGCCGGTGCCTGGCTGCCGCCGCCGGTTCCGCCGCCACCGCCCGTGCCACCAGCCGACTCGCCACCGCCGCCGCTGCACGCGGGCAGCAGGGCAAACAGCGCCAGCGCAGCCGTGCGTGCGAGAGCAGAACTCCCCGTGGCAGTGCGAGAAGAAAGTGTGCTCGTGAGGTTCATGGTGTCTCCGGTTCCCCGCGCAGCGCGTGCTCACGCTGCACGGGGACGGGATCGGATCCCCACGGCTGCGGACGGGACGCACGGTCCCACTCCGTCCCAACTTGGGCTTGCCTGACCTCGATCTGCCGGTAGTGTCGCGCCTTCAGGGACTGCTGCGGCCAAGGCAGGGTTCCCGGTGGTTCGCGCGCGAGAGTGGCGGAACTGGCAGACGCACAGGTTTTAGGTACCTGCGGGCGCAAGCCCTTCAGGGTTCAAGTCCCTGCTCTCGCACCATT
>JBEGVB010000197.1:0-2806 GCA_041178545.1 Planctomycetota bacterium | reverse complement strand
GCGGCCAAGGCAGGGTTCCCGGTGGTTCGCGCGCGAGAGTGGCGGAACTGGCAGACGCACAGGTTTTAGGTACCTGCGGGCGCAAGCCCTTCAGGGTTCAAGTCCCTGCTCTCGCACCATTCCATCGAACCTGCAGGTGGGCGACGCAAGTTGCCGTTTCGCAGGAAGGGTGGAGACCCGTACAGGAGATGGGTTGGGATTCCTGACCGCCACCGTCAGGAATCCCCGCTCCCCCGCCAGACGTCCTCGTCACTTCACCGTGATGGTGGCACCCGGCGTCATGGCGATGCCGGGGGAGCCGAGACCGGTGGGGTCGAGCACGAGCCACTGGCTACGGAACGTGAAGTTCGCGAGCGACGGCGTGTTGGGCACCGCCATCGGCCAGGTCGCCTTGCCGGTCGCGTCGGTCACGGTGAACACGGAACCGAGTGCGAGGTCGTGGAGCAGCGTGCACGAGGGTGCGTTGAAGGCAACCATCGGCACCGACGCGGTGGCGAAGCCCCAGGTGAGGAACGCGCCTGCACCCGGCGCGGCGCGGAAGAGGCCGCACTGGAAGTCGCGGTTGCCGGTCCACGGCAGGCCGACCGAGCTGTTGACCGGGATGCCGTTGCCGCCACCGCAGCCAGTGCCGTAGTTCACCACGAGACCGTTCTCGCCGCGACCGCCGAGGCGGACCACGGTGACGAAGGACTGTGGCCCGAGCGTTGCAACCGTCCCGTTCGCATCCGAGCCGTGCACGATGCGCGTGGGTACCGCGGACGTGTTGATGTCGATGTTGGAGCCCAGGGCACCAGACACGTTGATGTCCTTGCGCACGTCCACGATGAGCGGACCGCCCGAGGGGTCCCAGCGGAAGGGGCGGTCGAGCTTGACCGTGACCACCATGTCCTCAGGGCTCCCGACCCGCCCGACGGAGTAGGGCACGCTGAACTGGCCGTTGAACACGGTGGTGACGTTGCTGCCGTGGTTGCTGGCAAAGGTCGCGCCGAGCGGGACGGTTCCGCCGGTGGAAAGGTCGATCCGGGCCTGGAAGGTCACCGGACCGATGTTGACTGCCGCGCCGTCCGGACGCCAGCTGAGGTGGGTGATCTCCACAGGCTGGCTGACGCCGAGCATGTCCGCGGTGTAGGCGTTCATGGCACGGTTCGGGCCCGTGAGGTTCCACGGGAAGGAAGTGCTGGTGGAACCCTCCACGTTGTCGTTCGCCTGCGGCAGGGTCGGCGTCGGGACACCGCTGACCGCGACTACGACGGCAAAGGTCTGCACGGTCCCGGTCGGGGAGGTCGCCGAACCGAAGACGCGACCGTAGCCGGAACCCGCAGTGTTGCCGCCGTCCAGGGAACTGCTCGCCGACGTGCTCGACCGCACGAGGGTGTCGACCACCAGCGAGCCTGCAGTCGGGTCGTACTCGAAGGGTCGCTGCAACTCGAGCTGCACGTTGAAGCCCGAGGGCGCCACGCCGGTGGCTGGGACGGGCGCAAGCGTGACCAGACCGTCGTACACCACGGTGCGGTCGAGACCGTGGTTGGCCTCGTAGGAACTGCTGAGTGCAGTTGACAGGTTCTGTATGCCCGTCGACAGGACCACCTGCACGTCAAAGGTGCCGCCAGCCAGCGCAGTTCCGTTGTCGGTGCGCCAGGACAGGCGCGAGATCCGCTGGCGACCGCCGAAGCCGAAGGTCGAACCGTCATAGGCGTACAGGGCGCGACCCGAGGTCTGGAGGCCCCACGGGTAGGCACTGCTGCTGTTGCCCTCGGTCGACGTGAGCGCGGTCGGCACCGCGTCCCCCACCAGCAGGAGCTGGGCCACGAGGGCGAAGTTCTGCCCTGTGGTGGTGGCCACGGCTGCGTTCGGGTCGGTGCCGTGGAAGGCACGTCCGTAGTCCCCACCGGTGCTGATGAGACCGTCTGCTGCGACTCCGGTCCCACTGACGATCCCGAGGTTGCGGAGGTCGAGCACCAGCGGGCCGCTGCGCGGGTTCCATGCGAACGGCTCCTTGAAGGGAACCTGCAGCACGAACGCACTCGGGGCGGAGCCAAGGGTGACGGCATCGAGGGTCAGCGGACCGTCGAACACGCGGACGCGGTCCGCACCATGGTTGGTGTCGAAGCTCGCGCTCAGGGCCGTTGGCGCAACCGTGCCGGTGGAGACGTCGAGAGTCAGGTTGTAGGTGGTCGGGCCGAAGCTGGCGACGCCGCCGTTGGGGCGGAACACCACGCCGGCAATGTGCACCGGGTGGTCGTGGCCGAGCATCGACCGGCCGTAGGCGTACATCGAACGGTTGCCGCTGGCACCCCACGGGAACGAACTGGACGACCCCTGCTCGACGGTCGCTGCGTCCGGCGGCATCACCTCGGTGATCCTCGACTCGGTGGCGACGGTCACGTTGACGCCCCAGACGTGCTGGTGCTGACGATAGTTGGACGGGTCCTGCCGCACGTCGGGACTGGTGTCCGTCAGGCGGACGCGGACGGTGTGGAGCCCGGGGGTCGCAGCGCCGACGTTCCAGACGAACGAGGTGGAGCCGGCGACCCAGGGACCGGAGTCGACCTGCCACTCGATGGTGTGGGGCCGCGAGGTGAGACGGTTGACGAACGAGAAGTTCCTGAGCGTGTACTGCCTCGCGGACGAGAGGATGGCCGGGGACTCCGCCGTGATCAGGTCACACTCGCGGTTGTAGGCGAGCACGAGCGCTTGCCTGCAGACCGAGCAGAAGTTGCGGTAGAGGCTCCGCATCTCGCAGTTGGGCTCGGGCCGCCACACACCGGTGGCGTGGTAGCCGGCGCCCTCGTAGGCGCCCACGGTT
>JBEGVB010000196.1:0-5878 GCA_041178545.1 Planctomycetota bacterium | reverse complement strand
CGTGCCCGTCGTTGCCGACGCGCTCGGGCGCGCGGTGGTCCCGGCGTCGCTGCTTGGCGTGCCTGCGGGGTCCACCTTCGGGATCCAGTCAGTGTGGTTGGGCAACGACCCGTGCCTCGCGCTCGGTCTCCAGGCGAGCCACGGTGCACGGCTCGACGTCCTGCCCTGAGCTGCAGGATTGCCTGCGCACGGCGGCCCCTTGGCGCAGGAGGCCCCGCGGCTGCACGATGTGGCGATGCGCTGCGTCATTGCCGTGTTCCTCGCCCTGCTGGCTCCGTTCGGCGCCGCGCCACGCGCGCAGGGCACGGCAGCCGACCATGAGTTCGCGTCGCGCCTCGGCGAGTTGTTCCGCGGCAAGGTGCATGAGTTCGTGCGAGAGGTGCACTGGGCGGAGGACTCCAGCCGCGTTTGGTTCACCGAGGTGGGGCGCGACGGCACGCGTGGCTTCTTCACGGTTGCCACTGCAGACGGCACCAAGCGCCCGGCATTCGACGCAGCCCGGTTCGCGGCTGCATGGGCGGCTGCGCAGGGTGTGCAGGTCGACCCAGGGCGCCTGCCCGTCGAGCTCGAACACGTGGACGAGGATGGGTCCGTGCGGGTGCGCGCGGGCGGCAAGCGCTGGCGCTTCGGCGCGGATGGCGCACTCGCGCCGGCCGACGACGAGGCCCCGATCCTGCAGCCCATGGCAAGACAGCGGCCGAGCCGCAACGGGGGCAGGAAGACCGACCTCACCTTCGTCAATCGGGGCAAGCAGGACCTCAAGCTCGTGTGGCTGGCGGCCGGCGGCGAGAAGCGTGAGTACGGCATGCTGCCTGCGGGCGAGGAACGCACGATGGGGACCTTCGTGGGCCACGTGTGGCTGCTGGTGGGGCCGGCAGAGACCGTGGTTGCCGCCTACGAGGCCGCTGCCGGCAACCCGCGTGCGGTGGTGGCAGTCGATCCCGTGCCGCCGCGCGAGCGACCTGCAGCCAAGGCGCGCCAGCTCGAGCGCAAGCGAGTGCGCGTCGTGCACCGCGCCCACAACCTCTTCGTGGTGGGTGCCGATGGTGCGGAGACGCCGCTCACGACGGATGGCACCGCCGACCACTCCTACCGTGGCGACCTGCACGTCTCCCCGGACGGCAGGAGCCTGCTCGCGTTCCGCGAGCGGCCGGCACAGCAACACATCGTGACGCTGGTGGAGTCGAGTCCCCGCGACCAGGTCCAGCCGCGGGTGCACACGATGAACTACCTGAAGCCGGGTGACCGCATCGCGGTACCCTCGCCCTGCCTGTTCGACCTGGAGTCCGGGCAGCCGGTGGCGCTCGACCTCGCGCGCTGGCCCGACCCATGGTCGCTGGACCGGGTCCACTGGGCGCCGGACGGCAGCGAGGTGCACCTGCTCTACAACCAGCGTGGCCACCAGGTCCTGCGCGTGGACGCCATCCATGCGCGCAGCGGTGCCGTGCGCACGGTGGTGGAGGAGAAGCCAGCCACGTTCGTCGACTACTCGCAGAAGACGTGGATGCACTGGCTCGACGGCGGCACGGAACTGCTGTGGGCGAGCGAGCGCAGCGGCCACAACCACGTCTGGCGCGTCGACGTTGCGAGTGGCAAGGCCGTGCCTGTCACCAGCGGCAACTGGGTGGTGCGCAAGGTCGAGTTCGTGGACGAGCAGCGCAAGGAGCTCTGGTTCACGGCCCTCGGCATCCACCCGGGCCAGGACCCCTACCATGCCCACCTCGCGCGGGTGAAGTTCGACGGCAGCGGTCTCGTCGTGGTCACGTCCGCGGACGGCACGCACGAGTGGTCATTGTCCCCCGACCGCAGTCATGCCGTCGTGCGCTGGTCGCGTGTCGACCACGTCCCCGTGACCGAGCTGCGGCGCACCAGCGACGGCGCCATGGTCTGCGAGCTGGGGCGCGACGACGCGACAGACCTGCTCGCCACCGGTTGGCGGCCCCCGGTCCGCTTTGTGGCCAAGGGGCGCGACGGCAAGACGGACATCCACGGCTTCCTCGTGCGGCCGGTGCGGTTCGATCCTGCGAGGAAGTACCCGGTCATCGAGTCGATCTACGCCGGGCCCCACGACTTCCACGTGCCGAAGGGCTGGTCGGTCCACCACGGCTCCCGTGAGCTCGCCGAGCTCGGCTTCATCGTCGTCAAGATCGACGGCATGGGCACCAACTGGCGCAGCAAGGCGTTCCACGACGTCTGCTGGCGCAACCTCAAGGACGGTGGTTTCCCGGACCGCATCGCGTGGATGAAGGCGGCAGCTGCAGTGCACCCGGAGATGGACGTGACACGCGTCGGCATCTTCGGCGGCTCGGCAGGCGGGCAGAACGCGCTCGCGGCGTTGCTGCACCACGGCGACTTCTACAAGGTCGCAGCGGCGGACTGCGGTTGCCACGACAACCGCATGGACAAGATCTGGTGGAACGAGGCCTGGATGGGCTGGCCCGTGGGCGACTGGTACGCAGACAGCTCCAACGTGACCCATGCCCACAGGCTGCAGGGACGGTTGCTGCTGACCGTGGGCGAGCTGGACCGGAACGTCGACCCGGCCTCGACCCTGCAGGTCGCAGACGCGCTGCTCCGCGCCGGCAAGGACTTCGAGCTCGCCGTCGTCCCCGGCGGCGGTCACGGTGCCGGCGGCAGCCCTGCCATGGTGCGCAAGCGCAACGACCTGTTCATTCGCGCCCTCCACGGCGTGGAACCGCGCCAGTGAGTCTTGCGCGGTCGATGTTCGTCGTGGTGGTGATGGCACTGCTCGCGAGCGGCATCGCGCCACACGACCGTCTCACCTGGGTGCTGGAGGTGAGCTGGGTTGTCATCGGCCTCCCAGTCGTGTGGTGGACCACGCGCACACGGCCGCTGACCGAAGTGTCGGTAGTCGTGCTGGCGCTGCATGCCTTGCTGCTGGTGGTGGGTGGCCACTACACCTACGCACGCGTGCCGCTCGGTGACTGGTTGCGGGACGTGTTGGACCTGGACCGCAACCCCTACGACCGCATCGGTCACCTCGCGCAGGGATTCGCGCCTGCCGTGTGGGGCCGTGAGATCCTGTTGCGCGGCAACATCGTCCGCGGCAGCAGGTGGCTCTTCGTCGTCGTGTGCGCACTCTGCCTCGCCTTCAGCGCCTTCTTCGAGCTGCTGGAGTGGTGGGCCGCACTTGCCTACGGCGAGCAGGCGACTGCATACCTGGCCACGCAAGGTGACCCGTGGGACACGCAGTGGGACATGTTCTGCTGCCTGCTGGGGGCGGTCGCGGCCCAGCTGGTGCTCGCACGCACGCTGGACCGCCAGGTCGCAGCCACACCGTGGCTGCCAACGGCACGGCAGGGCTGAACCGCGCCTGCACGGGGGCTATGGTGCGCGCACCATGACCGACCGCACGCGCGTCCAGTACCGCCTCGACGGCCACGTTGCCGTGATCACGCTCGACGACCCGCCCGCCAACACCTACTCGCACGAGATGATGCGGCAGCTGGACGACTGCATCCTGCGCGCGCGTTTCGACCCCGCAGTGCAGGTCATCGTGCTCACCGCCGCAGGGGAGAAGTTCTTCTGTGCCGGTGCCAACATCGCGATGCTGGAGCAGGCCGACCCGGTCTGGAAGTACAACTTCTGCCTGCACGCCAACGAGACGCTCTCACGGCTGGAGCAGACCCCCAAGCTGGTGGTGGCAGCCGTCAACGGCCACTGCGTGGGCGGCGGCCTGGAGGTGGCGATGGCCTGCGACCTGCGCGTGGCACGCAAGGGCTGCGGCAAGGTCGGGCTGCCCGAGGTCGCTCTCGGCGTGCTGCCCGGCACCGGCGGGACGCAGCGGCTCGCGCGCCTCGTGGGCAAGAGCAAGGCCATGATGCTGATGATCGAGGGGGCCAACTTCACGCCCGACGAGGCCCTTGCGCAGGGCATCCTCGACAAGGTGCTGGACGTGCCTGCAGGAGAGTTCGTCGGTGCGGTGGTCGCCTGGGCCAAGGGCTTCACCACGCCCACCAAGGCAGCCATGGCCGTGGGCCACATCAAGCGCTCGGTGCAGACCGGTGCCGAACTGCCGCTGGAGTACGGACTCGCGCTGGAGCGGGAGCTGCAGGCCAAGCTCTTCGCGTCGAGCGACGCCAAGGAGGGTCTTGCTGCCTACAACCAGAAGCGCCAAGCCAGGTTCGAGGGGCGCTGAGGTGGGCACCATGCGCGCCATCGTCGTGCGCGAGCACGGGTCGTACGACAAGGTGGTTGTCGAGTCGCGTCCGGTACCGACCCCCGGACCCGGTCAGGTGCGCGTGCGCATGCGCGCTGTCGGCCTCAACCACCTCGACACCTGGGTGCGTCGCGGCGTGGCCGGCCACGTCTTTCCGCTCCCTCTGGTGGGAGGCAGCGATGGATCCGGTGTCGTGGACGCGCTGGGCAGTGGTGTCCGGTCTGTGCGCGAGGGCGACGAGGTCGTCGTGCTGCCGGGAGTCTCCTGCGGCGTGTGCGAGGCGTGCCAGGGTGGTGTCGACCAGCTCTGCCGCCACTACCACATCCTCGGCGAGAGCACGGACGGCACCGGTGCGGAGTTCGTCGTGCTGTCCGAGGCCAACCTCGCGCCGAAGCCGCGGGGAATGACCTTCGAGCAGGCGGCGTGCATCGCACTCGTCTTCCAGACCGCGTGGAACATGTTGGTGCGTCGTGCCGAGCTGCGCGCCGGTGAGACGGTCCTCGTCCATGCAGGCCTTTCCGGCGTCGGCTCCTCGGCGGTGCAGATCGCACGCGCCCTGGGCGCCCAGGTGATCGCCACCGCTGGCGGACCGGCCAAGTGCGAACGCGTGCGCGCACTCGGTGCGCACCACGTGGTCGACCACACCGCCACCGACTGGGTCGCCCAGGTGCGTGCCCTGACCGGCAAGGCAGGGGTACAGGTGGTGTTCGAGCACACCGGGCAGGCGACGTTCGACGGGTCGATGAAGTGCCTGGCGCGGGGTGGTCGCCTCGTCACCTGCGGCGCCACCACGGGTGGCAACGTCGGCATCTCGCTGCACGCGGTGTTCTTCAAGAGCCTGTCGATCCTCGGTTCGACCATGGGGTCGAAGGGCGACCTGCGCGCCATCCTGCGCATGTTCGAGCAGGGCAGCTTCGTCCCGGTGCTAGACCGCGCACTCCCGCTCGAGCAGGTGGGGGAGGCGCACCGGCTGCTCGAGACGCGTGCCGCAATGGGCAAGGTCGTGCTCGTCCCCTGAAGCGCGGGCGCAGGGTTGGCGCAGCCGTGCCCGGGCGGCAAGATCCCCCGCCCCCATGGACCAGCAACCCAGGATCCTGACCGAGCGGCGTGGCGACGTGCTGCTCGTCACCCTCAACGCACCCGAGCGTCGCAATGCCATCGACAAGCAGATGGTCGACGCGCTGCATGCCATGCTGGACCAGCACCAGTCCGACGAGAGCCTCGCCGCCATCGTCATCACGGGTGCTGGTGACAAGGCGTTTGCCGCCGGCGCCGACATCGCACAGTTGCGGGAGCGCACGGGCGCGGACGCCCTGGCTGCCATCAACAGCACGATCTTCAACCGCATCGAGGAGTGCCCGGTGCCGGTCATCGCGGCCATCGTGGGATTTGCCCTCGGCGGCGGTTGTGAGCTGGCCATTGCATGTGACATCCGCGTGTGCGGCGAGTCCGCCAAGCTCGGCCAGCCCGAGGTGAGGCTCGGCATCATCCCTGCCGCCGGCGGCACCTACCGGTTGCCTCGCCTCGTCGGCCTCGGCATCGCGCGCGAACTGGTCTACACGGGGCGCATGGTGGATGCCGCCGAGGCGCTGCGCATCGGCCTCGCCAACGCAGTGGTCCCGGATGCCGAGGTGGTGGCCCGCGCCATGGCCATCGCCAACGAGATCGCCCAGAACGGCAGGCTGGCCGTGCGCGGAG
>JBEGVB010000195.1:0-7656 GCA_041178545.1 Planctomycetota bacterium | reverse complement strand
TCGCGGTAGATGGTCAGCCATCCCGTCCGGTCGTTCCCTTGGTTGCAATGGGTTGCAATGGATTGCAATGGGTTGCAATGGTAGGGGTGCATGGTGGCGCTCCTCTGTGTGTGGTGTCGTGCGGCGTTGTGCCGTCACGCAGAGTAGAGTACCAGCCCCCCGTCGTGCCGCGCAAGCCTATAACGCAAACTTCATCAACTCTTAATCTTTCTTTCGGGGTTTCTTCGGTTTCTCAACCCTCGAAAACTTGCGCTTCCCTCTGCTTCGGTATATCTTCGGCCTATATGACCAAGCCGCGGAAGTCCACAGGCGGTCAGCCCACTCCGGCAGCGGAGAAGCTCCGCATCTTCACCGCCATCTGCGACGCCGTCGCTCACGGCGTTCTCGTGCGCGAGGCCGCGAAAGAATACGGCATCAACCCGGCGACGGTCTGGAAGTGGGCCGCGGAAGACGACGTGCTGGGCAAGCTCTACGCACACGCGAAACATCAAGCCGCCGACGCGCTCGCGGAGGAAGCCATCCGCATCGCGCTCGAGACGACGAACGAGACGTACTCCGCGGATAGGCTCAAGGTCGATACGCTCAAGTGGGCGGCAGCCAAGCGTCGCCCGAAGGAGTACGGCGAGCGGCAGGCGGTCGAGACCAGCGGCGAGCAGACGCTGAACGTCGTCATCCGCAGCGAGTAAGCTGACACCCCGCGTGTCCACGCTCTTCCTGCCTGCCGCACTCCCGCACCAGCGCGAAGTCCTCGATGCGCCCGAACGGTTCAAGGTCTGGCGAGCAGGCCGACGGACAGGCAAGTCTCGCGCTGCCCTGATTGCCGCGCTCTTAGGTCACGGCGACGGGCGACACCTTGGCGCACTCAAGGGCGGGAACGTCGTCTGGCTCACCCCGGACTACCCGCAGTCTCGAGCCATCTGGCGTGAGGAAATCAAGCCACGGCTGGCAGGCTTGCCGGGTGTCACGCTGCACGAGACCGACCGCCGGGTCAGCTTCGCAGGCTTAGGCAGTCTCGAGCTGCGCTCCGCTGAAAGCATCGACAACTTGCGCGGTCGCTCGCTCGACGGGGCGGTCATCGACGAAGCCGCCTACTTGAACCTCGAGTACGCGCTCTCTGCCGTCGTGCTGCCTGCCCTGCTCGACAAGGGCGGCTGGTGCCTCATCGTCTCGACGCCCTCCGCAGGCTGGGATGGCAACGCCGCCCGGCAGACGCCCAGCTACTTTAACCGCCTCTGCCTGCAGGTCGCCGCAGGTCGTGACGGCTGGCAGCACTGGCACCACCCGACCGAGTCCAACCCGAAGCTCTCACCCGAAGACATTCAGCTCCTGCGCCAAGAGTACCCGGCAGGCTCAGCCCACGCGCAGCAGGAGCTTGACGCCAGCCTCACGGCATCCGGTGCCAGCTTCTACCCTGAGCTGGCCAGCCTTGAGGACTACGTCGTGCCGCGGGACCATCTGCCGACCTACCTGCCCGACTGGTGGCAGGCGTGGTCCGGCTACGACTGGGGCTATGCTCACCCTGCCGTCTGGGTCCCTGTGGTCGACGACGGTCGCCACGTCTACGTCTTGGACGCGCTCTACCTGCACCGCGAGCAGGACCACGAGCAGGCCGCCAGCATCCGGGCGCAGCTCGCCCTGCCCGGCAACGAGGGCCGCGTCCCATCGGCCTGCGCCAAGCGGGTCTATGCGGGGCACGACGCCTTCGCGATGCGGCAGGCGCACACCGCCAGCCCGGAGACCGTGGCCGACATCTTCGACCACTACGGCCTCGCCTTGGCCAAGGCCAGCATCGACCGTGAGGCCGGGGCCAAGGTGTTACGCCGCCTGCTGACCAACGACCGCCTGCGGTTCGTCGACACCGTCGGCACCCGTCGACTCATGCGCGAGCTGCAGGGGCTGGTGCCGGACCCCAAGCGACCGAACGTACCGCTGAAGCGGGACGCCGACGACCGCGGGGAAGGCGGCGACGACGGAGCCGACGCGCTGCGCTATGCGCTGGCCAGCCTGCCCTACTTGGTCAGCGAGCCTGCCATCCCCGTCGGCATCGGGGCCGAGGGCAAGGACCCGCACGAGTGGACCCGGTTCGTGCCGGGGGTGGCCGACGACTACCGGGACGTGGCCGGGGGGATGGTGCTGTGACCCCGGCTCGGACGCTTGCGCTTCCGGTGGTTCGGTGTATATTCGGGATTGACTTGGAGGGTGTCATGCCATACGCAATTGCCGCCGCTCGGCGGAAGAAGCTCCTGCTCCTACTCACTGAGGCCTAACCGATGGCGAACGAGACCGCGGTCTTTTCGACCGAGAAGAAGTATCAACAGGCGGCGTGGAACGGGCAGGGCTTGCTCGTCATCACCAGCGTCCCAGCCGCTGCCGCCAACGGGCTGGTCGGCACCAAGCTGGTCGATGCGGGCGCACTCACCGTGGCAGGCGACTACATCTGCCTCGTGCCAATGGCCGGAATGGTGAGCGAAATCGAGGTGCATCTCAAGGCGACCTTCGCCGCTGGCACGGTCAGCTCGGCGAACGACACGCTCTACACGATTCGCGACTTCACCACCCCCTCGACGTGGACCACGAAGACGGGCTTTGCGAGTGACGGCTCGTTGACCACCGCGACCCTGCAGACCTCGACGTGCGCCACCCTCAAGGGCGAGCAGTACGCGCAGGTCAAGATTACCATCGGCGCGACCACCTCGGCGACGTTCACGGTCGCTGAGTACAACGGGCTCTAAGCCCACAACCTCACGGAGCTATGCCGACCTTCGCGATTCCGCAGGACCTGCTCGAGAAGATTCTCGCCTACCTCGCCAGCCGCCCGTATCACGAGGTGGCTGCAGGCATTGAGGCGCTCAAGGCGCTGCAACCTGTCGAGACCAAGCCGCAGGCGGTGGAGTGAGTCAGCTCCTCTGGGCAGGCGTGGTGGTCTTCGCGCTGGTCCGAGGCGAGCGGGTCCTGCGCGACTGGTGGACGCATCGCTACCCACCCGTGCCGCTGACCGAGCAGGATGTCGTCGTGCCGCAGGACATCGTGGCACTGGCGATGCGGGAGTCGGAGGAGTGGGCGCAGGAGCAGGTGCTGCAGACCGCGAAGGAGCGGTACGTCAAGGTGCAGGATGCGTCAATGTCTGACGCCCAGAAGTGGAACCTCGTGCGCCGTGCGCTCGGCATCGGAGACCTCGGATGACCATCCCGAACCTGAACCCCGACTACGAGGCCCTGCTCCGCGAGCTGGCCGCGCAAGCCCCGGGGGCGGAAGACACCGATGTCGCGATGGAAGACATCGACTACGGCGACGAGCAAGAGCAGGACATCCCCGGAGCCGCCGAGCCCTACGTCGCCGCCTCGAGCGGCACGACCACCGTGGTGCTGGATGCCAACGGGCAACGCGCTAACGAGGAGGTCGCGACCAACGACCTCGAGACCGCGGCCCGCATTACCCTGCCCAAGGACGCCGAGCTTCGGGCGCTGAGCCGGGCGCTCTTTGGCGACGACTTCCCGCTGGCCGAGGACAACGACGGCGACGACCCGCAGCAGTGGGTCAGCTGGGTGCGGAACCGCTGGAACGAGCGGCGGATGGCTATCGAGACGCATATGCACTTGGTCGAGCGCAACCGCCTTTTCCGTGCAGGCCAGCAGTGGGTGAGTGCCACCGGACTCGGGCCGTGGCGTGAGCCTGTGCGGCCAAGCGAGTCGAGCCGTATCGTCTACAACCTCATCGACAAGGCGCTCGACCAGCGCCTGCATATCATCACCGAGCAGCGCCCCGGCTTCAGCATCAACCCGATGACGCTGGACCCCGACGACCAGCGCAAGGCGGAAGCCCGGCAGGCCGCGCTCGAGTTTGCGTATGAGTCCCAGCAAATGGGGCAGGTCCTGCAGGAAGCCTGCTACTGGGCGCAGACCGACGGCATCAGCGGGATGCACGTCTTCTGGGACCCGGATGCAGGCCCGTGGGATGAGGCGATGGGCGAGGGCGGCGGGATGCAGAAGCCGCTGGGCGACTTGAAGACGGACGTGGTGCGGGTCGAGCAGTTCCGCGTCTCGGCCAACGCGACCGCGACCAAGAAGCCGTACTACGTCATTCTCCGTGAGGTCATCCCCGCGCAGGAAGCGGCCCAGCGCTACGGCGCGACCGGAGCCGTGGCCGCAGGCGGGGAATCCACCGTGGCGCTCAGTGACGGCGGCGACAGCTTGGGCGACAACGGCGCACTGGCCAACTGGACGATGTCGCTCTCCAACCCGTATGAGGCCGACCGTCTTCGCAACGCGGACGTGGTCGAGCGCTACACGGTCTACGTCGACAAGCACCCCGACCTGCTCCCCGAGGGGATGCAGTGCGTCATCGTGGGCAATGCGGTGGTGACGGGGCCGATGCCCTTGCTCTTCGGCACGATTCCGTTCGTGCGCGTGAGCGATGGCTCGACCGACCCGAGCTACTACCCGCGGCCGATTATGGAGCAGTGGATTGCCCACCAGCAGCGCATCAACGCGCTGATGAGCAAGTGGGTGGACTCCATCCGCGTTAACTCGGGTGGGCGCTTGCTGGCCCGACCGGGCGTGATTGCGAAGGAGACCTTCATCGGCGGCCTGACCTCGATTGTCGAGGTGACGGGCGCAGGCTCGATTGGCGACAGCGTGGTGCCGATGCCTGCCTTCTCGGTGGCGAATGACATCAAGGAGGCGATGGCCCTCGAGAAGAAGGCGTTCGAGGATGCCTCGGGCTACAACGACACCAGCCGCGGGCAGTTCTCCAGCTCCGCATCGGGCCGTGCGATTCTTGCAGCGCGTGAGCAGCTCGACCGCGTGATTGCGCCGTCGGTGCTGGCCATTGCGAATGCGATGACGCATTGGGCCAAGGCGCAGTTGGCCGGGATGGCGTGGGGCTATGACGTGCCGCGGGACTTGGGCGCGGTAGGCAAGAGCCGACCGGACCTCGCTCGCGCCCTCAAGGCCGACGACTTTGACGGGACCGCGGATGTGAAGGTTGAGGCGGAGACGTTGATGCCGATGCCCAAGGCGATGCGGCTCTTCTTGCTGGACGAGATGTTCAACAAGGGAATCGTCGACGCCGTGCAGTACCGCAAGCTGATGCCGTTCGCCATGACCAAGGCGATTCAATCGCCGGATGCGGACCAAGAAGCGCGAGCGAACCGGATTGCCGATGCGATACTCACGCGGCAGAACGTGCCGCCGATGCGGTGGCAGGATAACGAGTCGATTCACCAAGACGTGTTGGAGCGCAAGATTCTCTTGCAAGACGACATCGACGAGGATGTGATTCAAGTAGCTGACGGGCGCTGGCGTGAGCTGGCAAACCAAGCGGCTACCAAGCAAGGCGGCGGAGCGCAAGCTCCCACGCCGGAACAAGCTGGACCTGCAGGACCCCAAGCGACGGGTGGGGAAAGTCCCTTCGCTCCCTCACCGGGAATGGCCCCGACACAGGCGTTGCTCCCCGGCATTGCGGTGGAACCCGCACAAGCCCAAGGCGCAGCAAATATGTTCGAGGCCTTTGCCCCGCAGTAACGGACCCCTTTTCAGGAGTAGTGCATGACCGCCCCCACGTTCCCCGGAGACGCCAGTACCGCCGCCCCAGAGGCCACGCCTGTCGATACAGGCGCGTACCTCGACCAGTTGGCAACCGAGGCAGCCAATGCCAGTATGCCCACTGATGAGGCGTATGAGCAAAGCCGGGACGAGAAAGGCCGCTTCACCAAGGTGAGCGACGTAGAGACCGAGTCCACCGACGACGCACCCGCACCGACCGCTGAGGCCACGGCTGAGGTAGAGGGGTCGACGGAGACCGACGGCGACGCCGCCACAGAGACCCCGAGTACGTTCGACATCCCGCTTGCCGAGCGCGAGCCGATTGTCCCGCTCACCGTGCAGGTCGCGGGGGCGGAGGTCAAGGGATTGCCGGACATGACCATCACCTACACCACGCCGGGTGGCAAGACCCGCACCGACCCGTTGGACAAGGTCGTGCGCTTGGCCGCAGACGGCATCTACTCGGAGCAGCGCGAGCAACGCTTCCGCTCGATTGAACAGCAGGCGCTTGCAGCCCAGCAGGAGCTGGAGACCTACAAGCAAGAGCTGGCACAGCAGAATGCCTACCTCGAGCAGCTCATGACCGATGAGAATCGGTATCTGAACGAGAAGGACGTGTGGGACCGGATGAACACCCCGGAGATGCGCCTCCAGCGCGAGCGCGAACAACTGGAGAACCAGCGCCAGCACATGGAGCTGCAGCGTATCGCCAGCTCGGGCGAGCAGTACTTCACGCAGACCCTGACCCCCGCACTCGACCTCATCGCCTCGGCGGTGCCGACGGTGGAGCCGGAAGAGTTGGTGGCGAAGGTGACGCTTTACGTCAAACAGCTGGAAGGGCGGAAGGGCTACCTGACGCCGGACCAGTATAACTACGTCAGTCAGTATCTCATCGAGGAAGTCGCGCCGTGGGCGCAGAGCTTGAATGAGGCCCGCAATGAGAAGTGGGGCAGACGCTCCGCTCCCGCGGCCGCACCACAAGCCACTGCCACCGACAAGGCAACCGCGGTGCAGACCCAAAAGGCTAAGGCCACTGTGGCCAAGGCAATGAAACCCGCGGGACGTGGGGCCGCTCCGGCTCCGAAGTCTCGCCCCGCTCCGACCAACGTTGATGACATCATGGACGAAGCTGTCCAGTCAGCCATTGACGCGGTACTCGGGGCATAACCTTTAGGAACAACACGCAATGCCAAATCCGACTGTAATCACTGACAGCGAACTCGCTGGGCTCCTCAAGAACGTGTATGCGAACTTCCGCGAGAAGGTCCAGAACACGGTCACCCCGCTGGTCGCGCAACTCTCCAAGGCCCGCGAGGGCGGGCCGAAGAACCTCCGCTGGGGCGGCAACGGCGTCTACTGGGACGTGGTGCTTGGGCGTCCGGCGGGCGGCAACTTCTCGAACGGTGGGTTCTTCGGGAAGGACACGACCGCGACCGAAAAGCAGGCCACCACGGGCGTCGTCCGTGGGTATGTGCGTCGTCAGGTCGACGGGCTCGCGCTTGTCGGCACCAAGAGCAAGGAAGCTGCGTTCCAGACCCTCGCTCGCAAGACGATGGAGGAGCTTCGTGAGGCGTCTGCCCTCATGATGCAGGCCTCGTTCCACGGCGCTGGGAACGGCGTCCTTGCCACCATCGGCACCGCCTCGACCACCGTGTCCATCATCGTCTCCTCGCCCTACGGCGTGACGAGCGCTGGGCAGGGTTCGCTCCTCCTTTCGGTCGGCGACTACATCGCCGTGCTGGATTCGACGGGCGCGACCGTTCGTGGCCGTGCGCAAATCTCGGCCATCCCGACCGTCTCGGGTGCCAACTCGACCCTGACCCTCGACACCTCGATTGCGTCGATGGCGGCGGGCGACCTTATCGTCAAGGCTTCGGCCTCTGACACGTCGTACAATGCGGCCACCAACGGCCTCATCAACATCACGAACCGTGGCGGGTCGTATGCCTCGCTCCACGGGCTGACCGCTTCGAGCTACGGCATCTGGAACGCCATTCGGATGACCGCTGGCACGGACACGCCGGATGCGGCCCAACCGACTGAGTCGGACATTTGGGACCTTATCCAGCGCGTGGCTGGGTTCTCGGGCAAGGACGCGATGCTCCGTCCGCAA
>JBEGVB010000194.1:0-14555 GCA_041178545.1 Planctomycetota bacterium | reverse complement strand
ACCTCCTCATCTCCCGCGCCACGTCCGCGCGCCCTCTTCCCCTTCACAGGTTCTCCTTTCCATCCCCGCTCCATCACCCCGCCGCGCCCTCCGCCTTGTCCACCGTTCCCACTCCCTGGCCCTCTCTTCCAGCCTCCGTCTCCGCGCGCGCACCTCGCCCACGCCGCCCACCTCCTCATCTACCGCGCCGCGACCGTGCGCCCTCTTCCCCATCACAGTTTCTCCTCTCCGTCCCCGCTCCACCTCCCGCCGCGCCCTCCGCCTTGTCCACCGCTCCCGCTCCCCGGCCTCTCTTCCAGCCTCCGTTTCCGCGCGCGCTCCTCGCCCACGCCGCCAACCTCCTCATCCCCCGCACCGTGTCCGCGCGCCCTCATCCCCTCACAGTTTCTCCTCTCCATCCCCGCTCCACCTCCCGCCGCGCCTTCCGCCTCGACCACCGCTCCCCTCTTCCCCCTCAGTCGAACAGCAGCGCGCAGTACGCGAAGAACAGCGTCAGGTGCACGATGCCCTGCATCGTGTTCACCTTGCCGCGCAGGAAGTTGTTCATGCAGAGCATCAGGGTGGCGACCAGCAGCACGATCTCGGCTGGCTCCAGGCCCAGGGCCACGGGGCTGCCCAGCCACATCGACAGCCCCAGCACGGCTGGCGCCGTGAGGCCGATCGTCGAGAGTGCGGAGCCCAGCAGGATGTTCATCGTGCGCTGCATGGAGTCGCGCTTTGCCGAGACCACGGCAGCAAGGCCCTCGGGGGCGAGGATGAGCACGGCCACGAGCACGCCGGTGAGGGCGAGGGGAAGGTTCAGCTCGGTGAGCATCCCAGTCGCTTCCTCGCCGAGCGACTCCGCGAGCACCACCACCAGCGCGAGGTGCAGCAGCAACAGCGTGGCGCTCCTCCATGCCGGCGGCGTGCTCCGGGTGGCGGTGCGCAGGTGGCAGTCCTCGGGCTCCGCTGGCTTGGGCGCGTCACCCATCTGCAACTCGTCCTCGGTCGAGAACCGGGCCTCGAGCCGCGCCAGCAGCCTCATTTCCGCATCACTGCCGTCGACCTCCGGGGTGTCCTTGGGCTCGGTCGAGGGTGGACTCGCATGCTCGGGCGCAGCGCTGAAGAACGAGCGGTAGCGCGACGTCTGCAGCCAGAGGAAGGACGCGTACACGAGGATGCACGCGATGCTGACGAAGATCTCGAGGTGCCGCGCCATGAAGCCCGCCTGCGACGACTTGGTGAAGTGCGGCAGGACGAGCGTGATGGTGGCGAGGGGAATGAGGAGGGACAGGTACGTCGACGACGACTGCAGGTTGAACACCTGCTCGTGGCGGCGCCAGCCGCCGATCAGCAGCGCCAGCCCTACGAGGCCGTTCAGGATGATCATGAGCGTGGCGAACATCGTGTTGCGCGCCACGTAGGGATCCGGCTGCTCGTTGTTGAGCATCACCGCGGCCACCATGGCCACCTCGATCACGATTGCGGAGAGCGTGAGGACGATCGTGCCCAGTGGTTCGCCGAGGCGGTGGGCCAGCTGGTCGGCGTGCAACGACGCCATCGAGGCGCAGGCGAGGATGACCACGAACAGCCACCAGAAGTGCAGCGCGGTGACTCCCTCGATCTCCGACATCAAGTTCCTGCCGTGGTGCAGGGACCATGTCCGCATGGCCGTGACGAGTCCGACCACGAAGGGCAGGGCAAGGAGGATCCGCCGCAGCGGGCTCGATCTGGCGACATTGCCTCCGGTCATGGGGCAGAGGCTACGAGGACGCTGCAGCGATGGAAACGCCGCGTCGCCCGCTCAGCCGCGCAGCCGGCGCACGGCTGCCATCAGCGCCTGCACGTCCGGCTGCTTGTCGCGCACCTTGCCGCGCGCGGCTCCCGTCGCGACCTCGTGGGCGTCGAGCCGGCTCCAGTCCTGCCACGTGACCACGTCCACACCGCGCGACTGCAGCAGCGCGGCAAGGCTGGTGGTGGGGGAGAGCAACCCCTTGCCCGCCTGCAGGTCGGCCACCATCTGCTCGACCGTGGCCTTGCTGTCCGGGCTGTTCGTGCCCACCAGGCCAGAGGGACCGCGCTTGGCCCAGCCCACCACGTAGTGGCCCGTGCGCACCGTCCCGCCGACCTTGTCCAGCACCCTGCCGTCCTTGTTGGGGACGATGCCCTTGCGCTCGTCGTGGGGCAGGCCCGGGATCGGGATGCCGCGGTAGCCGATGGCGCGGAACACGAGATCGGCCGGGATCTCCTCGAACCTGTCCAGCATCTGCGGTCGCGGCGTGCCCTCGCTGTCGGGCACCAGCACGGCATGCTGCACGCGCACGGCCACCACGCGGCCGTCCTTGCCCAGCAGTTCCACCGGTGCCACGCAGAAGCGCGCGCGCAGCTTCTTGGGCTTGGTGCCCTCGCCGAGCGCTGCGTGCTCGGTCAGGAACTTCACGTTGCGCTGGGCACTGCGTGCCTGCGTCCCCAGCCACTTGGTGCTGTACTCGTCCAGCGCGGCCTCGTCCGGACGCACCACCACGTCCACGTCGGGCAGCTCGGCAATCTCCTCGATCTCCTTGGGCGAGAACGCGGCCTGTGCCGGTCCGCGGCGGCCCAGCAGGCTCACCTCGTGCACCGAGCTGGTGCGGAGCTGTTCCAGCGCGTGGTCCGCGATGTCCGTCGACGCAAGCGCGTCCGGTGACTTGAGCAGGATGCGCGACACGTCCATCGAGACGTTGCCGTTGCCCACGACTGCCACGCGCTTCGCACGTGCGAGGTCGAAGCGGTGCGCACGGTGGTCTGGGTGCCCGTTGTACCAACCGACGAACGACGTGGCCGAGTGCACGCCTGCGAGGTCCTCGCCCGGGATGCCGAGCCGCTGGTCGCCCTCGCAGCCTATGGCCCACACCACCATGTCGAAGCACTGCTCCAGCTCTGCCACCTGCACGTCCGCGCCGACGCGCACGTTGCCGTGGAAGCGGAAGCCGGGGTTCTCGGCCACCTTCTGGTAGACCTTCACCACCGACTTGATGTTCTGGTGGTCGGGCGCGACACCGCCGCGCACGAGGCCGTAGGGAGTGGGGAGGCGGTCGATCATGTCGACCTGCACGTGCAGGCCCTCGACCTTGAACAACGCCTCGGCTGCGTAGAAGCCCGAGGGACCGGAACCGACGACGGCTGCGCGCAGCGGACGCGCTGCAGAACCAGGGGAAGGGGTCATGCCTTGATCATGGGCGCGACCGCGACACGTCGGCAACCGTATAGTGATGCAGGTGTCCCGCACCGGCACAGCCCTGTTCCTGACCTTGCTCGCCTCGTGCGCCACGACTCCCGTCCCACTGGTGCCGCGCGACGGTCGGCCGCTGGTCACCAACCTCCACGACGGCGAGGCCGCAAACTTCGATGCGGTCGCCGAGGCCTTTGCCCGTGCCCGACCAGGCCACTCGCTCGCCTGGCTGCCACGGTGCACGAGCCTTGCGCCCGAACCGGTGCCGCGCATCGCCTTCGTGCAGCGCGGCAGGTCCCGCGCGCTCCTGCTGGAGGCAGACGGCACCAGGCCCGGTGCCTCCGGCGAGGCAGGTGTCGGCGACCTCCTCGTGGTGCGTCCCGGCACCACGCTCACGCTGGGTGCGCCCCTCGACCTGCTCGTCTTCACCCTGCCCATCGAGCCACCCGCTGCCGTGCCCTCGCTGCTGCGCCCGGACGACGATCCGCGCATCGCCGACGAGCCGGGCGGATGCGCCACCGAGTCCTCGGCCTACCGCAGGCTCGTCATCACGTGGCGCGGCAGGCCGGGCCCCTACGCCTTCGAGGGCCTCAACGCCCACCGCGTGCGCATCGTCGACTCCTTCACCCACCACCACCCGCGCACGGGCGGCTTCGACGAGTTCTACCTGGTGCAGGCCGCGACGCCGGGCGCCCGCATCCTCACCAGCGCCAAGGTCGACCGCATCGAGCAGCCCCTCACCGTCACCCGCGAGGAGGCGCGCACCCTGCTGGTGGAGACGCCGCTGTGCGCAGGCGACCTCGTGTTCCTCCCGCGCGGGCTCGCACACCGCGGTCTCGGTGGCATCCTCGCCCACGTGGTCACCGTGCCCGGCTTCGTCCCGGGGGCAGAGATCGGCCTCGACCACCACCTGCGCGCCGTCAACGAGCACCTCGGCCTGCAGGGCGCCGAGGCGCTGCCGTTCCACGAGGCAGCCTCCCACGCGCCTGTCGTCCGCTGATGCAGCCGCACGGGGGCGAGCGCCGGTTCCACGTCGACGACCTCGCCGAGGTGCTCGACGGCTTCCTCGTGCACGCTCCCGACGCGCGCTGGCACGACGACGAGCGGTGCTTCCGCATGGCAGGTGCTGCACCGTGGCTGCGGTTGCCGCTGCTCGCGCCCGAACCGTTGCCGCGCGAGCGCCTTGCCGACTACGCCCTGCGCGACGACCTCACCGCAGGCACCCATGCCCTGCTGCTGCTGCGCGCAGGCGCCTCTGCACTCGGTGTCTGGCACGGCCACGAACTGCTCCGCCACAAGGCCTTCCAGCGCTACGTGGTGCGTGGCTCCGGCAAGGCGCAGCCCACGCACCTCAAGACCAAGGGCAAGTCGCGCTACGGCTCCCGCCTGCGGCTGCAGAACTGGGAGCGCCTGCTGGGCGAGACCAGTGAGCGCCTGCACACCTGGTGGCGCGAGATCGGCCCGCCTGCCCGCATGTTCGTCGCGATGCCCGTTCGGCTCCGCGCCGAGTTCGCTGCCGCGGACCCTGCGCCGCCCTTCGGCATGGACGACCCGCTCGTGCGTGCGGTGCCGTTCCACGTGCACGAGCCGGACCATGCCGAGTTGCTGCGCGTGCACGGCCTGCTCGGCAGCGGTGCCGTGCACGTCGACGCGGCGACGGACTGACGCAGCCGCGGTTCAGCCGCGCTTGGGCGCGGTGGGCGTGGCGGGACCGTTTGCTGGCTCCGGCGGCAGATCGCGGATCCACACGTTGCGGAACCGGACCGGGTCGCCGTGGTCCTGCAGGCGGATCTGGCCCTTCTCGCCGTGTGCGTTCCAGTTCGGCAGCGCACGGTGGTTGGTCTCGCCGAGGTACTCGCGCGCCATGTGCACCACGATGCCGTTGTGCACCACGGTCACCACCGCAGGCTTGACGCAGTTGCCCTTGTCGTCGAAGCGCGGTGCGCGGAAGTGGATGTCGTACGTCTGCCACTCGCCGGGCTTGCGGCTCGCGTTGACCATCGGCGGGTACTGGCCGTAGATCGAGGCGCACTGGCCGTCGGCGTAGGTGACGTTCTCGAAGCTGTCGAGGACCTGCACCTCGTAGCGGCCGAAGAAGAACACGCCGCTGTTGCCGCGGCCCTGCGAGTCGCCCTTGGCAGGCGAGGGCGTCGCGAACTCGATGTGCAGCTGGCAGTCGCCGAAGGAGTCGCGGGTCTGGATGTCACCGGTGCGGTTGACCTCCATGAACCCGTTCTCGACCTTCCACGACGCCTTGCCGCCGTTGCCGGTCCACTTCGACAGGTCCTTGCCGTCGAACAGCACGAGTGCATCGGCAGGTGGCGCCACCGGCTCGCCTGCGGGCGCGGGCGTCACCACGGGCGGGTGCGGTCGGTCGCTGTCGTGCACGCACCAGCCCGAGGGCAGCACGGGCGTGTCCTTGTAGCCCGGGGTCTGCGCTTTCTTCGCCCCGTCCTGGGCGCACAGCAGCGGGAGCAGCACGGAACAACAGACAGTCGCGAGCAGCGTGCGGTTCATGCCCGCAACTTACCGGTCGTCCCCGGCAGCGTCACACGCATCCTGCGCCTGTCTCGGGTCCAGCACGCGGCGCACGCGCTTGCTGATCGACTGGAGCGACCGCCGGAAGTCGCGCGGGTGCATCCCGCACGCTGCCGCCGCATGGCACGTCTGCCGGTGCGTGCGCGCCGCCCACAGTGCCTCGCGCATCCGCGGCGTCAGCCGGTCCGCGACCTCGTCCCACATGCGGTCGCGGCGTGCGTGGGCGGACTCGGCATGGGGTTCGGCCGCCAGCTCGCCCTCCTCCAGCGGCAGCACCCGGGTCCAGCCGCTGCGTCGCGCCGCGATCGCCACCCGCTTGGTCACCACCCGGATCCACGCCTCCGGCGACTGTGGGGCCATGCCCCCGAGGCACTGCAGCACCAGCAGGTGGAGCGCCTGGTCCCCGGCTTCCTCGGCGAGCACGGGCGGGTTCAGGAACTTGCCGGCGGTGTGGTAGGCGAGGCGCCGCAGGGATTCCGGATCGAAGGGGAGGGGCTTGGCCATGGGTGCTTTTCCCGAGAAACCTGTCAAGCAAGCTGACTATTCAGAATGAGAAATGACCAATCGTCAAGTAGCCTGACCGGGGCAGCCGATCCAAGAAACCTGCCCCCGCACTCCTACATGCCTTCGGCGGGCCCCTCCTCGCCGTACGCGGAGCCGCAACTCGTGACTGACCCAACGGAACCCAACCCGATCCAGCCCACCGAGGCCGAAGCCCACTTCGCCCGCCGCCTGCGCGAGCTGCGCGCCGGGGCCGGCCTCACGCAGGGCGAGGTGGCCCAGCGCATCGAGGGCCACGAGTCCGCGGTGTCGCGGTGGGAGGGCGGCACCCGCTTCCCGACCATGCGCGACCTCGTCGCCCTCGCGGACCTGTTCCGCGTGAGCACGGACGACCTGCTCGGGCGCAAGGTGCAGCATGCCGCGCCGGGGTCGGCACTCGTGGACATGCCGCTGCTGGAGCAGCTGGAGTCCGCTGGCACCACGGCTGCGTTCGACCGCGTGATCGAGGCCCACCGCGACCATGCGCTGTGGGTGCCAGTGCCAGAGGGTGCGGCCCTGATGCCGGTGGCCGAGGCAATGCGTAGGGCCGATCGCATCGCGCGCAGGCACGGCACCAGCAAGTACGCGGACCGCATGTTCCGTCCGCGGATGTGACCCCGCCATGGCGTGCGGGGCTTCTGCCCGCAGCTCGGTGACGGCACAATCGCCCCGCCATGCGCCTCCTCCCCATGCTGCTGCTCGCTGCCGTGCTCGGTGCCCAGGAGCCCTCGCTCCCGCGCAGCCTGCAGGACCGTCCGTTGCGCGGCTGCCGGATGCCGACGGCTGCGACCGACTCGGTGGTCGCGGGCCAGCTCTGGACCGGCGGCGTGGTGCCCTATGCCTACGGCTCGTCGGTGACGCCGGCGCAGCAGTCGGCGATGCGCGCGGCGATGCTGGAGATCGAGCAGCGCGTCAACGTCACCTTCGTGCCGCGCGCCGCCCAGTCCGACTGGGTGCAGGTCCTCGACGGGCCGCTCAACAGCTCGCCAGTGGGGCGCCAGGGCGGCATGCAGCGGTTGTACGTGTTCAACTGGAACTCGCGCTTCGCGATGGTGCACGAGCTCATGCACGTGCTGGGGTTCTGGCACGAGCACCAGCGGGCCGACCGCGACACCTACGTGTCGGTGCAGTGGTCCAACATCGCCACCGAGGACCGCTACCTCTTCGAGGTCGTGCCCACCGGCAACCGCCTGCAGACGCCCTACGACTTCGACTCGGTGATGCACTTCGGCGCCACCGAGGGCTCCGCCAACGGCCTGCCGACCCTGCTCGTCAACGGTGCGTACACGCCGCAGCCGGGCATGGGCCAGCGCACGGCACTGAGCACGAGCGACGTGGACGGGTTGCGGCGCACCTACGGGTCGCGCGTCCCGCCCGTGGTCGCGACCCTCTCGCCCGCATCCGTCACCGCCTACCAGCCGCCGCCCGTGGTGCTGACCGGCCAGCTGCTCGACGAGGCCGTGCGCATCCGCGTCAACGGCACCAACGTGACCTTCACGCGGCCGACCCAGTACACGCTGCAGTTCCTGGTCCCCTCCAACACGCCCATCGGCAACGCGCAGGTGACCGTGGAGAGCCAGGCCGGCGCCAGCAACGCCATGACGCTCGCGGTCGTCGGCAACGACCCGCCCGTGCTCGTCGGTGGCTCGGCCCTCGTGCGCAACGGGTTCAACAACCTGATGACCGCGCGCACCGACAACGTGCGCGCCAACTACCTGCTCGTCGGCCTCGACGCCCAGCCCTCGGTGCTGCCCGGCGTCATCAGCCTCGGCCTCGGCAACCAGTTCCAGACGCTTGCCGTGCTGCGCGGTCCGGTGGTGGGGGACAACCTCGGCTGGGCACGGTTCTACTTCACGGTGCCCAACGGCGTACCGGCAACCACCAACCTGTGGTTCCAGTCCATCGTGCTGGACCCCAACTCGCTCACGGTGCCGATCAGCGCCTCCAACGTGCTCACCGCGCGGGTGTTCTGAGCCGCGCGAGGCGCGCCCAGTGCGCGCTCAGGCGACGAGGCGCAGGCCCACGCCGCGCACCGTGAGCAGGTGGCGGGGCTCCGCCGCATCCGGCTCGAACAGGCGGCGCAGCCGCAGCACCAGGTTGTCGAGCGTGCGCACGGTCGACACGGCGCCGCTGCCGAACAGGTGCTCGACGATGGTGCGGCGTGCCACCACCGTGCCGAGGTTTGCGGCGAGCAGCCGCAGCAGCTTCACCTCGGTGCCGTTGAGCTCCACCTGTTCCTTGCGCCACGTCACCGCAGTCATGGTGCGGAAGTCGATGGTGTTGCCGCCGAAGGTGAGGGTGTCCGCGCCCGGCGGTGCAGCCGGTCGCCGCCGCAGCAGGGCGTCCACGCGGAGCAGCAGCTCGCGCAGGTGGAACGGCTTGGTCAGGTAGTCGTCTGCGCGCAGCTCCAGCCCGCGGATGCGGTCGCGGTCGCTGCTGCGTGCGGACAGCACGAGCACGGGCGTGTCGTCGCCGCGGGCCCGCAGCTGGCGCAGCACCTCGAAGCCGTCGAGGCCGGGCAGCATGATGTCGAGCACCACCAGGTCGATGCCGCCTGCAGCCATGCGTGTGAGCGCTGCCGGGCCGGTCGTCACCAGCTCTGCGTGGTGCCCGTCGACCTTGAGGTTGTCGCACAGCATCTCGCCGAGTGCCGGCTCGTCCTCGACCACCAGCACCCAGCGGCTCATGCGGCACTCCTGCGCGGCAGCTCGATGGCAATCGTCGTGCCCTTGCCCGGGCCCTCGCTGCTCGCGCGCACCGTCCCGCCGTGCGCACGCACGGTCTCCTGCACCAGGTGCAGGCCGAGTCCGGTGCCGCCCCGCGCTGGGTCCGGGCTGCGCCAGAACGGCTGGAACGCGTTGGCGACCGCCGTCGCGTCCATGCCCGCGCCCTCGTCGCGCACGAGGAGCCTCACCATGTCGCCCTCCGCCCGCAACTCAACCGTCACGCGCTGGCCGCTTGCCGACCACTTCACCGCGTTGTCGAGCACGTTGCGCAGCACGAGCTGCATGCCCTCGGGGTCGCGCATGGTCGTGAACGAGTCCGTCCGCCCGCACACGAGTTCGACGCCAGCTGCCTCCGCGCGCGGCGAGAGTGCCTCGACTGCGTCTGCCAAGTCGTCGGCCAGGTCGCCGAGCCGCGCACGGTGCTCCAGCGCGGCCGCGACCCCGTGTCCCGTCGAGCGCAGGCCGGCGGCGGTCAGAACGTTGGTGAGCCCGTGTTCCAGCCGCTGGGTCTCCAGCAGGCCGGAGCCGAGGTAGCGCTGCTGCTTCTCCGGCGGGACGCGCCCGTCGCGCAGGGACTCCAGCAGCAGCTGGATCGTGGCGAGCGGCGTCTTGAGCTCGTGCGTGGCGCCCGCCAGGAACCGGTCCTGTTCCTGGCGGATCCGAACCTCGCGCAGCATCGACCACCAGAACAGTGCAGCACCGGTGAGGATCAGCGCGCCGAACACCACGGCCTCGCTGACCCACATGCGCCTGCGTGCCTGCGCGATCTCCACCAGTTCTGCCGGGTCGTGCGCGCCGAGTGCAAGTGCCGTCGCCGCGGCGTCGCCGCGCAGCAGCGCCTCGCCCGCGCGCTCCAACTCGTCTGCCTGCCACAGGTGGAACGTCGTCCACCAGCCCACCAGCAGGAGGGCCAGTGCGACGGTCGCGAAGAACAGCACGGTGCTGGAGGTGCGCGGCACGGGAACAGAAGGTTGCCGCGCCACAGTCGCGCTCACAACGACTCGCTCACAGGGTCCGCAGGCGGACGGCGAGGCCCAGTGCCTCGACCCTGTCGGCCACGGTGGGGTTGGCGAGGCTGCCGTGGCTCACGGTCCAGGTGCCGCGGCTCGGCTGGGTCAGCGTGCCGAGCTGCACGCGGCGCGCGTCCGACAGCACGAAGTCCCACGGGCTGTTGGCGCCGGCGACCACCGACAGCAGCTGCTCGTGGAACACCACGCCGTTCAGCACGGAGGTGGGGGGCACGACGACGGCGGCTGCCTGGCTGTTGTTGGGGATCGCGCCCGAGGCGTTGGCCGTCAGCAGTCGGTAGGTGTCGATGCTCTGCAGGATCGTGCAGTTGGTGCCGGGCAGGGCCAGCGGCAGCGCGCCGAGCTGCGAGCTCACGTCGGACAGGCCCAGCATCAGGAACACCGGGGCGTTCGCGCCCAGGTTCTGGCCGTTCACGAAGTGTGCGGCACCGGGCGCGTGCACACCGGTCGAACCGATCACCGCTGCGCTCGCCTGCGGTGCCGAGCAGCCGGTGCCGTAGTTGGTCACCACGCCGTCGACCGGCCCACCCGTGGCGCGTGCGGCGTCCACCAGCGCGTGGCTGAAGCCGAAACTGGCGATGTTGTTGCCCTCCATCACCAGCTCGACCACGAGCCAGCTGTTCGGGGGGACCACCACCGAGACGGGCGTCGTGAACGGGAACTTGAGTGCGTTGCCGGGCTCGCCCCATGCGTGGAAGCCGACCACGCCCGGGTCGGGCAGGTAGGACCAGGGGCTGTCGAACACGGTCGTGAGCGGGGCGCTCAGGTTGGCGGCAAACGTCGCACCCGGCGTCGCGACCGAGCTCACGCCCACGTTGATGCGCAGGCGCTGGATGGCAAAGGGACCGGGGGCGCCCACCTGCGGCAGCGGGCCGTCCCAGCGCAGCGTCAGCTCGTCGATGGTCAGCGAGTTCGAGCCCACTTCCGTGGCGTCGAAGAACATCTGGACCTTGCTGTCCGGCTGCATGAACGGACGCAGGCTGTAGTTGGCCAGCTCGTTGCCGTTCGGGTTCAGGCTTGCAGGCAGGTAGGCGTAGTTCTGGGCCACGAGGCCCGAGCCCGCGGCCAGCAGACCGAGGGCGAACGCGAGGGTGCGGGTGGTGTTCATGGGCAAGCAAGCTAGGACGGGTTTTCCGGGCGTATGTCACCGCTCGGTCATCCGCTCCCATTTCCCGCCGCACCACCTACGCTCTGTCCCGTATGCGCACGGCACCCGCAGCCCTGCTCGGCCTGTTCCTCGTGCTGCTGCCCTGCGCCCTGCGCGGCCAGCAGCCGGGGACCACGGCACCGTGGCCCGAGGCGCAGCGCGAACTCCTCGCACGGCACTGTGCCGACTGCCACGGCGACGGTGCTGCAAAGGGCAACTTCCGGCTCGAGTCCCTGCTCGGTGGCGACGTGCTGCAGGAGGGCTCGGTGGGCTGGCTGCACGCTCTGCTGCGCGTGCGCGAGCGCGTGGGCACGGCCGAGATGCCGCCGCCCGACGCCGAGGCGCCCACGCCTGCAGGGCGGGTTGCCCTCACGACGTGGATCGACTCCGTCCTCGCGCGCGCGGTGCCTGCGCTGCCGGTGGACCCCGGGCGCCCGGTCGTGCGCCGCCTCAGCCGCAACGAGTGGGAGCGCACGGTGCAGGACCTGTTCGGCGTGCAGGTGCCGATCGGCGACAAGGTGCCGCCTGACGACCTCGGCTACGGCTTCGACAACATCGGCGCGGCATTGTCCTTCTCCACGCTCCACCTCGAGGCGTGGCTCGACGCATCGGCTGCCGTGGCCGAGCGCGTCTTCGACGGCATCGACCCTGCCAACCCGCCGGTGCAGCGGTTTGCCGCGGCCGAGATGCAACTCGTGGGTGGGCCCGGCATCGGCGGGCAGGGCGACGTCGCCAACTTCTACACCGGTGCAGAACTCGAGCAGGCCTTCCGCGTGCCGCGCGACGGCACCTACCGGCTCGAGTGGCAGGCAGGCGCGGACCAGGCCGGCAACGACCCCGCGCGGTTGCGCGTGCGGCTGGACGGCCGCGAACTCGACTTGTTCGACGTCGGGTGGCGCGAGCTGCGGGACCAGTCCATCACGTTGCCGGTGACCGGCGGCCAGCACGCGCTGCGCCTCGCGTTCACCAACGACTTCTACGACCCCGACAACCCCGACCCGCGTCGGCGCGACCGCAACCTGCGGGTCGGCGAGGTGCGTGTGCGCGGTCCACTCGACGCTGCCGTGGTGCCGCCCCAGCGCGCATGGCTCGACAGCGCACTTGCCGCCAAGGGCGACGCCACCGCACGGTTGCGTGCATACGTCCGCGCCCTGCTGCTGCGCGCATGGCGGCGACCGCCTGCAGACGCCGAGGTGGGCCGCATGGTCGCACTGGCCACCGGTCTGCTGCGCGAGGGCGACGACGAGACCGTTGCCCGCAGGACGGTGCTGCAGGCGGCCCTCGCCTCGCCCCACTTCCTCTTCCGGGTCGAGCCCACGGGTCCGGCAGGAGTGCTCCCTGCCCACGCACTCGCGACGCGGCTCTCGTACTTCCTGTGGGCCAGCGCGCCCGACGCACAGCTCCTCGACTTCGCCGCGAGGGGCACCCTCCCGCAGGACGCAGTGTTCTCCGCCCAGCTCGACCGCATGCTCGCGGACCCGCGCAGCGAGTCGCTCGCCACCAGCTTTGCCGCCCAGTGGCTCGAACTGCGGGCCCTTGCCGACCGGACACCGGACCCGACGCGGTTCCCCGGCTTCGACCAGCTGCGCGCCTCGCTGCGGCGCGAGACCGAGCTGCTGTTCCTCGCCGTGCTGCGCGAGGACCGCGACGTGCGCGAACTGCTCGATGCCGGCTTCACCCACGTCGACGCCCAGCTGGCGGCGTTCTACGGCATGCCGGCGCCGGCAGGGGACGGCTTCCACCGCGTCGAGCTGCGCGGCGAGCACCTCGTGCGCAGCGGCATCCTTGGCCACGGCTCGGTCCACGCCCTCACCAGCAACCCGACGCGCACCTCGCCCGTGAAGCGCGGCAAGTGGGTCCTCGAGAACCTCCTCGGTGCCGCACCGCCGCCGCCGCCACCAGGCAACGACACCCTTGCCGGGGAGGAGAAGGTCGACAGCTCCAGGTCCTTCCGCGAGCAGCTTGCCGTCCACCGCGAGCGCAGCGAGTGTGCCGTGTGCCACGTCCGCATGGACGCGATCGGGTTCGCGCTGGAGGAGTTCGACGCCATCGGCAGGCACCGCACCACCGACAGTGCCGGGCCCATCGACGCGAGTGCCACCCTGCCCGACGGACGCACGCTGCAGGGGGTCGCAGGGCTCCGTGCGCTGGTGCGCGACGACCCTGCCTTCGTCCGTGCGCTGCTGGGCCGCCTGTTCGTCTACGCCACCGGTCGCGAGTTGCGCCCGCGCGACCACCTCGACCTCGACCGCGTGGCGACCAGGCTCCGTGCGCAGCCCAAGGTGACGTTGCGCGACATGGTGCGCGCCGTGGCCGACCTGCCAGCGTTCCGGCTGCGCGGCGCACCCTGAGCTCACGCGCACGCCACCAGGGTCTTTCCCCGGACCGGCGCCGTGCGATGATCCCGTGACATGCTGCCGTTCCGCAACCGCGCCCTCGACCGCCGCACCGTGCTGCGCGGCCTCGGCGCGAGCCTCGCACTGCCGTGGCTCGACGCCATGGTGCCGGCCCTGCGCACTCGGTCCGCGCCCGTGCCGTTGCGCTGCGTGTTCGTGTTCGCGCCCAACGGCAAGAAGATGGACGACTGGAAGCCCGCGGCCACCGGCAGGAGCTTCGAGCTGCCGTACCTGCTGGAGCCACTGGCCCCGCTGCGTTCCCGCGTCACCGTCTTCAGCGGCCTTGCCATCGACGGCGGCCGCGGCCACGGCGACGGGCCCGGCGACCATGCGCGCGCTGCCGCGTCCTTCCTCACCTGCGCCCACCCGTTCAAGACCGGCGGCGCCGACCTCCGCGTTGGCACCAGCATCGACCAGCTCATCGCTGCCACGGTCGGACCCGCGACCGAGTTCGCCTCGCTCCAGCTCGGGATGGAGAAGGGCAGCCAAGCCGGTGCCTGCGACTCGGGTTACTCCTGCGCCTACAGCAACAACGTGTCGTGGCGCGACGAGTCCACGCCGCTGGCCAAGGAGACCTCGCCCCGCGCGGTGTTTGCCCGGCTGTTCGGCGACCCGGACGCGGTGCAGGGCGCGGCCGACGCGGCGCGCGAGCGGCGCCGGCGCAGCAGCGTGCTCGATGCCGTGCAGGCGGACGCGAAGTCGCTTGCCGGCAGGCTCGGCCCTGCCGACCGCCGCAAGCTCGACCAGTACCTCGGCGCCGTGCGCGAGCTCGAGCAGCGCCTCAACCGCACCGAGGCCGCGCGCGAGCAGGTAGAGGTGCCAAAGGGCCTGCGCGAGGCCCGTGCCTTCCCCGAGCAGCTCGACCTCATGTACGAACTGCTCGCCATGGCCATCGCCACCGACCGCACGCGCGTCGCCTCGTTCATGCTCGGCAACGCGGGCAGCAACCGCAGCTACCCGTTCCTCGACGTGCCGCAGGGCCACCACGAG